>JBLIND010000214.1:0-10972 GCA_047639095.1 Candidatus Omnitrophota bacterium
TCGTAAGGAAACTGGTTGAAATGGAGACCCGGAGACGCCCGGTTCACGTCGCCTGAAAAATTGAAGATCAACCAATGATCCACAAAGTTGCCGGTGACTTCCGGATTGCGGGTCAGGCTCGATGCGGCCACGGGTGCAGGCGATCCCCCAGTGGAATACACCACCTGATCGATCAGCAGGCCACCCGGGGTATAGAGTCGCACCGAATCCCCACCATTGTTCAATATCAGGCCACCCGTGGAGGCCATGGCTGATCCCGACGCGGTAAAGGTGCCGTTGTCGCCTCCACCGAAAACGACAAAGGCTGAATCAGCCGCCATCTGCCAGGTGCCAAAGGTGTGTCGTAACGCACCGTCGTCCCACAAGGTCAGGCCAGCCAGGTCGAATTGATTCGTGCCCCCATTGACGAGCTCTACAAATTCATCGTCAGCGCCGTTCAACACGCCGTCCCGGTTGGAATCGTAATCAAAACCACCGCCATTGGGGTCAGACATGAATTCGTTGATCCGCAGACCGGTATAGATCGCATCCGGCACATCCAGGTTAAACGACTGGCTGGAGGTGTTGATCCCGTCGCTTACAAATAGCGTGATCAAACGGGTAGTCCCGGCATCACTTGCGAGTCCGGTATAGGACAAAGTGGCCGTCCCGTTATTCATATCGGCGAAAACGCCACTAGGCGGGGCGTTGGAAATACTGAAAACCAACGCATCCATATCCGGATCCGTAGCCGAAATAGGAATAACAACGACATCGCCCACTTGCGCAAATACGTTGTCCAGGCCATCGAAGGACGGCGCGCTGTTCACGATCCCGGTCCCGGGATACGGTGCCCCATGCGGTTGCGTGCCCGGCGACCAGCGGCGAGCCGAGTTTACCGTCGTATGCAGGGACCAATCCGTCCCGAGATCCGGATTGCGATTGAGCGACTGATCAACGTTACTGCTGTAGACGCCGAGGGTACTGTAATCCAGCGAGAACACTTGAATGCCCGTATCGGTGAACAAAGCCACCGTCGACCCGTTGTTCCCCAGACCCGGTCCGCCGCTCGGGGCAAAAACCTGAGCCGAACCGAAACTACCCATCGGATTCCCCCCGTTGAAAACGACAACAGCCGTCTCGCTTGAAATCACCGTAGCAGGCGGAAACACCAACTTGTCGGTGCCATTGACTTTCAAGACCCAGTTCGCAATATCCACATGTCCGGTCGCCACGTTCACGATTTCAATGAACTCATCCGTGGTTGCATTGCGAACACCATCGCCGTTTGCGTCCCCAACAAGCCCGGCTGCGGGATCGTAATGAATCTCATTCAACACAATGCCTGCCAGGCGAGCCGGCAACACGACCACCTCGAAGGAAGAGGTTACCGAGCTGCTGCCATCGCTCACCGAAATGGCGAACTGGTTGGTGGTTCCCTCATCGCCGGGCCCCGGAATCCACTCGAATTCCTGCACCCGGTTCTCCAACTCGCTTAGCCCCGCACCCGTGGGATTGGTTGGGATATCAAAGGTCAGGGTATCCAGCCCGTTACGGTCCTGGCCAATCACCTGCACCCGCACGGCCTGACCCGCGATCGTACTCAAGATCGGGCTGTTGGGCAAAAGCTCCATGGCCACCGGCTGCAGCACGGGATCAACGATCTCGGAAATGGTGCGACTGAGAATCTGATAGCCCGTGAGCGGGCATGGATCGGACGTGCTGAACTGAGTAAAAATACCGGTAACCGAAACCACGTTGGTCGGCATCAACTGTCCATCCTGGTCGGTGTCGTGGTCGACCCGCAGCGAGAGCGAACCCGATCCATCATTCATGGTTACGTTGCCGCTATTCCCGAAGGAAGGCCAGCTGCCGCTCAGCGCGACATTCATGACCGTGACCAGCGTGCCTTCGAAGGACTCCGCCGCCGCGAGCAGATTGGAAATAGACAGGGACAGGGGAACGACTGGGATCACCGTGGGATCGCTTACCGAAATCTGTGAGCTGGGTACGGTCGGCACAATGTCGCGAACGCCCGTGGTCTGACTGATGAAACCGGCAATCGTCACCTCGACCCCGGGCTGGATCGGCGCCGGATTAAACGAAGCCTGAAGACTCACCGGAAAGTAGATGCGAATCGCCGCATTATCGTTCGTGTCCTGCAGGTAGTATTCATACTGCACCTCGCCGCCATCGAAGCCGACGAAATCCTGAGAGGTAATTCGCCCCACTACGCGGTAGGGTGTGGCCGTATCATCCGGACAGCCATCGCCATCTACATCGCGTTTAGCATCCGCGATGGTCGTATTAACGATCTGGGCAAAACTCACATCGACGAAAAGAAAAATCGCAGCGGTGATCGCCATGAAGGGTTTAATGATATTTTCCATACGTGGACTCAGGTTGATGAACTTTTTACACCAGAATCACACAAATAGTGAGAATGAATTACGTGTGGATTTCATTAGCTCCCCGGTACCACGCCTTATTCGGGACTACGCCCCTTCTTTTTCCCCTTCCGTTGTGCCTTAGGGGCCACTTCACCGACAAACGGGGGATACTCGAAGGGAACCGGATCCTGGCTCACCCGTGGATCCGCGACGCGCTTGAGTTCCGTCAACAGCTGGGCCTCCAGTTGCTTCCGCACCGTCGTGTAATGTTCCAGCTTTGCGACGTTGTTCATCTGATGCGGATCGTCCGTAATCACATATAACTCTTCGCGGGGAAATTTTCCAAAGCCCAACTCGAACATGGCCTTCCATTTGGGATCATTTCGATGTTCCACCATAAACGCCTTCGTCGGACTGGCATCGAGGTCGGCATAGCAGTCGAAGGTATTGTTCACCAAACCATTGTGACTCGGCACCTTGCCTTCCAGGACTCCGTTCGGATCGCCCATCGGATAACGATCCGGTTCAAAGTTGATAATGTAGAGGTAGTCCTGGGTCCGCAAGGCCCGTTGCGGATACGGCAGCCCTCCCGCCCGCGCCTTGGCCACGTGGCGCTCGCGCCCGGTGATCACCCATGTTCGGGTCGGATCCACGAGACCGGTCTTCTCCGACTGCAACACGGGCAGGATACTTCGTCCCGTCATCACATCCGGTATCGCCACGCCTCCCGCATCGAGAAAGGTCGGCGCCAGATCCATCAGGTTCACAAAGTCATCCACCACGCGACCGCCTTCGGCCTTGCCCCAGCGTGCGGCCAGGGCAACCCCGGTGCCGAAGTCGTACAGATTGCATTTTCCGCGGGGAAAACCCGGGGCTCCGTGATCGCCGCTCACCACCACGAGGGTATTTTCCAGCTCACCCATTTCTTCAAGCTTTGCCAGGAGTAATCCCAGGGCAGAATCAAAGGCCATGGCTTCGCCCAGATAGTCGGCAAAGTCCTCGCGCACCACCGGTACGTCCGGCAGGAATGGAGGCAATTTCCCCTGCAGCTTTTCGGGATCCAGCCCCCACAACTTTTTACCCGATCCCGCGGTCCACTTCCGGTGTACATTCGTTGGTCCAAACCAGTAGCAGAACGGCTGATCCGTTTTGCGCGCTGCAAGAAACTGATCGAAGTTACCTGTCACCTGCTTAAACAATTCCGCCTTGGCCTCGTCCACCGACTTCCCCTTCGCGATCATGCTCGTCGCCGTCTGCGAGAACCCGTTAAAGCTGCCGCCGGCCTTGCCATAACTGTTCGCCGCGCCGCCATACCCAGCGTTCGCCGGCGTACCTGGACTCCAGACCTTGTAGGTAAAGCCTATGTGATAGCCATGCTTCTCCAACAGCAAAGGATAGCTCGGAATGCTGCTATCCCAGACCGCTCCCTGCAAAATCGCCCCCCGACCGGTACGGAAAAAATACTGACCGGATAACAAGGAGCTGCGACAGGGCGTACAGGATGGCGCGGTCACATACGCATTCCGAAACAGCACCCCTTCGCGAGCCACACGGTCAAAATGCGGAGTTCGAATCAGATCGTTCGGCGTTCCAGCTCCATTGGCCTCCGCATAGATACTTGCGTATCGCCCCCAGTCATCGGCAAAGGCAAACAGGATGTTGGGACGATCCGCCGCATGAAGCAGCGGGGTGAATACGACCAGTAAGGAGAGCCATTTATTGTTCATAGCTGTATGTACGACTCCGCGGGAGATGTTGGGAGAACGTTCCGCTCTTTTTCTCAGAAAGATCGCCCTCACGCATACGTCCGCCTGACCGTTAGTGTACCTTATGCCCATGAGAAAACACCCCTACCCCATTGGATGAACCGGCTGAACCCCGCACCTTCCTGATACACGGCCAGCGTGTGATGCTGGATCGCGATTTGGCGGTCCTCTACGAAATTCCGACAAAATCCCTGAAACAAGCGGTCCGACGAAACCCGGAACGCTTTCCGGAGGATTTCATGTATGTGTTTACAAATAAGGAGTTTATAAATTGGAGGTCACAATTTGTGACCTCCAATTCGGACAAAATGGGGCTTCATATCATCGAATGACGATTCAGGGAGCGGCCATCAATGCTCGAATCCGAATCTCCAGCTCCGCTCCCTCTTTAATCGCCGCAGCCAGATCGGGCTTCTGATTCGAACGCGCGTGCCCGACATGTTCACGCCATGCATGACTCAATACATTGAGGCGCTTTTTTAAAAGCGGGCCAAGTTCGGAGTCGCCCGGCTTCATCACGTAGTCGGGCATCCCATCCGGCTTCGGTGCCTTGATGCGTCCCAGCAAAGTCTCCGCCATCACCCAATGCCCTTCGCCATTCGGATGAATCCCATCGCCCGAACGATAGTCAGGATCGACTTCCCGCTTGGCGACGAGGGCTTTTTTCATCGGCGTATAAATATCCACCACGCGATCGACCTCGCCGTCCAGGCTCATCACCCACCCGGCGTACTGACCCAACACATCACTGTAACCAATGAACGGCGTCTTGTATCCGTACTCCTTCAGTCCCGCTGGCGCACAGGGCCCTTTACGTGACGGCGCATCAAAAGGCGGAGGGGTCATCACGATCACACGCGCACCCACGGCCTGGCACTTCGCCACCAGCGCGCGCATCCCCGTCACGTACGCTTGAAATCGATCCTCACCAAAGGGGTAATAGATGCCATCGTTCATCCCGTAACAGATCACGACCCAGTCCGGCTTGCTCTCGGCCAGCGCACGGTCCACCCGGCTATGCACACAGGGACGAGGAAAGGGATGATCCGGCTCGCTCAGTCCCGAAGCGGTTTCGCTACTCAACCCCAGATTAATCAAGGTGAAATGCTTCTCCGGGTAGTGGCGCATGAGATGGGCATCGACATAGGAAACGTAGGAACCGCCCTGCGTGATACTGTCCCCGAGAAACACGATGCGCTCCCCATCCTTGAAATAAAACGGATCCGGCTCCTCCGCCTGGAGGCCAAGGGAAAGGGCGAAAACGATCAGGCAAAACAGACGAATATGCATACCCCCTTTCTACCACGCGACCCGGGATGCCGCCAGCCATTTGCTCCCGTATCATGGAGTACCGCTCCGCCCCACCTCCACAAGCCCACGAAGCAGTGCTCCATGCTACGCTCAGGCCAAATCAAACAACAAAAACTCAACCCTAGAGTCACTCGTCAGTCGCAGCCCCTCCACCCCGGTCAACGCCGCCGCATCGCCCGTCTCCAACGTCTCACCATTCACGGTCATCTCCCCATCCACGACCTGCACCCAGACATGCCGGTCCGGCTCCACCACCACGTCCAAGACATCTCCAGCACCCAACACACTCGCGTACAAACTCACATCCTGATGAATCGTCACCGATCCCTCGCGGCCATCCTGCGAACCAATCAAGCGCAGGGTGCCTTGCTTGGCCGCCGTCGGAAATTCGGCCTCCTCATATCCAGGCTCCAAGCCCAGCGAATCCGGCTCAATCCAGATCTGCAGCAGATGCGTCTGCGCTTCCGAAGGATTAAATTCACTGTGCAACACCCCCGTCCCGGCCGTCATTCGCTGCACCTTGCCCGGCACAATCGTCGACTCATTCCCCATACTGTCCTTATGAGCCAGCGCCCCCTCCACCACGTAGGAAACAATTTCCATATCCCGGTGCGGATGCATGCCGAAGCCCTTGCCTCCGGCGATCCAATCATCATTGATCACCCGCAAACTCCGATACCCCATGTGCGCGGGGTCATGGTAGTCCGCAAAGGAAAACGAAAACCGGCTCTTCAACCAGCCATGATCGCCCTTGCCCCGCTCCTCCGAACGCCGAATCCGAATCTTACCGCTTTCACTCATCTTCAATCCTTTCTATAGTCGAACTGCTATGAACCTACTCGCCAACCGCCTGCATTTCAATGGCTGGCTGATTCCTACTCTTCTTGTCGGTCTCGCCCTGTGGTGGATTACGAATAAACATATTCGAATCAGTTGGCTTACCTGGACCATCGCCATCTTCCTCGCCATTCCGGGGACTGCTTTTGTCGTGTACTACCTACACGTGCTTGACGAATGGGCGTTCTATTACACCTTCCGCACCTGGCCAGGTACCGAACTCAGTGCCGCGGGCATGGGCGTCCTTGCGGGACACCTCCAGCAATGGGGGCGCAAAACGAAACGCATCTCGAACATTTCCATCCCCTGCCTGCTCAGCTTCGGATTGATCATTCCACATGCGAAGCCCATTCTCTATCCACTGAATTATGATCGGCTGCAAAATCAACCCGCCCCGATCGCAAGCCCGCAACACCAAAGCAGCGGCGTATCCTGCGGCCCCGCGAGCATGGCCACCATCCTGGCTCAGGATGGACGGTTGCCCATGACGGAAGTCCAAATCGCCAAACATGCGTTTACATATTCTCGAGGAACCGAGGTCTGGTATCTTGGCCGCCTGTTCAACCGGCTCGATTATCACGTACGCTATCGCGTCTATCACACTTTACCCACGGCCCTCCACACCCCGTGTATCGCAGGCGTGGATGTTGGAAGCTTCGGCCATTTCATCCCCATCGTCCGGATCGAGGGCGACAAATATATCGTCGGCGACCCTCTCGGCACCGCGTTCGAAGCCTACACACATGAGGAACTGCTGGCCTCCTATCGCTTCACCGGATTTTTCATGGAGCTGACCGCACCCATAGGCCCCTAAATAACCGTGTCGATAGCTGGAGGACACTCTGAACTGGCGCGATGTATTGCCGCTCTCCCGCATCAATTTATTACAAGGCCTTTGGAGTGCGGGATCGTGTTCCCGCTTTCAGAGTGCACGTACCCCCGGACCAATCTTTTCCGATCATCGGAACGGGGCTAAAAAATCGTTCTGATCATCCGAAAGATTCACCGCGTTTTTCCGTTCATCGGAACGCTTTTTCTGACAGTTTCCGATCATCGGAACATGAAAAAATACGCGTCCCTTCTACTCGCTCTCCTGACCATCGCCCTGGCCCTCCTCCTGTTCAAGCAGCGGGGCGACTACGGCGACCTCAAGGATCAGCGTGCCGCCCTTCGCCAGGAAGTGGAGGATCTCAAAATCCAGCGCGCCCGTGCCCTCGATGCGGTCGAACGTGAAAAAGCGGCATTCAAGCGAACGGATAACATGCTCGGCGTGGCGAGAAAGCACTATGACCACCAATCCGCCCAACTGAAACAAGCACAGACCACGCTCAACGGTTTTATTTTTCGTGGTCAACTGGCGAGCAGAGGACAGCAAACCTACTGGCAGGTCCTGGAGATTTCCAGCATTCCAAATCCGGCGGAGACGATCTACAAGGACTGCCTGGTCAGTGTGAAGCTGAAGGCGCAGCCGCACGTAAAGTGGAAGGCGGCCGCGACTTCGCTCCCGGACCGGATCATTACCGGCATCGCCTGGGGGTTCCAGGATCGCATCCTCGGCACGATCTCGCCCCTGAAAACCAACGATGTGATCCTCTGTGAAACCATCGCCGAAGCGGACATGGATCCGACGATCAAAACCCTGCAGCTCGTCGATGAAATCGGTGATCTCGAAGCCGATATCTTCTACCTGGCTCACGTGACCGATACCGGCACCGAACCGGTGCGTAAAATCCCCATCGCACCGCCCTTCGATCAGGCCGTTACTCGTGAAGCCTCCATTGCGGCCGATCTCCAGCGTATCGACGAGCTGCTGGCGGCTCATGGTGGCTGGGAAGCCTGGTTTGCGGAAACCCGCCCCTATCGCAACCAGCTGCAGGCGCTGATGGACGAAACCGGCGGACCATTGAATCACGAAAACCGGATCTACTTTCCTACCGTGGATCCGCTCGACCTCCAGCCCAGCCAGGAATACCCGCAACTGCATGTCGAGGTGATCAAGGCCCTGCGGGATCAGCTCAAGGCGAAGAACATCGAGCTCATCGTTGCCCCCGTGCCCACCAAGGAGATGGTGAATGCGTGCTTCTTTCTCAAAAATCCGCCCGCGGATCACGTCGTAAACCCCTATCGCCTGCTCTTGTTCAAACAGCTCCTGGAGGCCGACATCGAAGTGATCGACTTTCTCGATCCACTGATGGCGGCGCTCGATACGTATCCGCATGTGTTTTACGACGCCCTGGATTCGCATCCCGCCGATGGCGCGATCCAGACGGTTGCGGAGGTGCTGGGTCAACGGCTTGCCCGGTATCGCTTTCCGCCGGTGAATGAAACCCTGCACGCGATGCAAACCCGATACCGGGTACATGCGCGATTCTTCGAGCCGCGGTCCGGGGTGGGCTTTCCGTATATCGCGACCCGGCTCTTTCACGAGAACATGGAACCGTTGGACGAGGCGGGCGGCGACGATTCCCCGATCCTGATGATCACCGATAGCTTCGCCGGGGTGCCTGGTCATTACAATGTGTGGAGCGCCAACATCCCATCGCACATCTACAAGGAAATCGGCGTGCTCCCCCAGAAGTACCAACAGAATATGGGTGGCCCGCTCGTGCTGCAGAACTTCCCGCTGATTCCGGAGTCGCATTTCGAAAACGCCAAGGTCTGTGTGTTTTTGTTCGGGGAGTTTTACCTGGCCTTCCCGGATGACATTCGGGTGCGTTGGGTGGGGCCAAAGAAGTAGTTTAAGAGACGGAAGCGACCTAAAGGACTAAAGCTTAGGTCCTTTCAGTCCCGGCCCCTAAACCTCGCCCTAAAACCCGACGGTCAGGCCCATCGTTCGCTCAATCTCGATCACCTTGTCCCGATAGTTCGAGATCCGGGCGATGCAACTGAGCAGCGGATAAAAGGTTAATTCCTTAGCCGCCTTACCTTCGCGATCGAGGCGACCCCAAACGGCCTCGTTTTTGTCTTCATCATCCTTGATTTCACGCCGCACACTTTTCAACTTGCCCTCCAGCTGCTCGAATTGCTCGGCGGTAAAATCCGACCCACCGGTGAGCACGGAAATCTTTCCACCCTCCAGCAACAGTTTATACGACCCCGGCCGCGGGCCTTTTTCAACCTTGGTCACCCTGGCGTTCAAGGAGAGATTCTTACCCACATACTCCCGCTTCGCGGCGTTCAGGTCAGTGGCGAAGGCTTCAATCATCTCGTCGACCTTGATATCGACGGTTTGGATCGCCGGACGACTCGATGGCTTCTCCAAGGCGATTTCGTTTTTCGCCTGCGCTTTCAAGGCGGTGTCACTGATCTGAACAAAGGACACATTGCGGACACTGATGGTGTCCACCAGGTCGCCGAAGCCGATGATGAAGGAGATCTCGCTATCATCCTCCACTTCGCGCGCGCGAAAGCGTACTTCAAACCGCTTCCAGGTCGGAACCACATCCAGCGGCATGCTGAGGCCATTATTTTTCTTTGCGGTATGATTCCAGGTGGCGATGCGTACCACGCCTTCCTTAGTCAGCGATTTAACATCCAGGGTGACTTTGTACGCCTCGCCGTTCTGAAGCACGACCGGCTGTTGAATGCGCAAATAGTGCCAGGCAGACCTATGCGGTACTTTCTGCACGCAGGATGGCAGATCTTTTGGCCCCTTCGCGGGTACGATCACGGGCTCCGTGGCCTTCCCGACATACTCAGCAGCCCGAATCCATTCCCAGTTGTTCATCCCGGCCTTGAAATCGCCGTTGAGCAGCATGTTGTCCGAGTCGGCAAAGACGCAGGAAGCAAAGAAAACGGCTAGATAAGATACGATACGCATGCCCGATTATTACCGACATCCGTTTCGAGAGACCAGCGAAAAAGCCGATAGGACGGGCGAGGTCCGCTACATACGGCGGAAATTCAGCGAGCGCGCATGCAGGTAGTCGGCAAACATTTCGGCCATGCTCCGAGAGGTATCACATACCAGACGTTCACACTGGTTGGCCTCACAAATCGATTCCAGTTCGTCATTAAAGGCATTCATCGCCTCCAAGTAGGCGGTGCGTACGTCATCCGGACGGGTGAGGAACTGCTCGTCCTCTTCCAGACCGACAAAACGCACCATACCCGGCAAGTTGAATTCAATCTCGTCATTATGCAGTACCTGCATGAGCACCACTTCGTGTTTATCGTAGCGCAAGCGCTGCAGAGCATCTTTCAGATCCTCTAGGTCGACAAAGAAATCGCTGAGCACCACCACGATGCCACGTCGACCTGCACGACCGGCCAATTCCATCATCGATGGACCGATCTTGGTCTTTTTCGTCGGCTCGATCTTATCCAGCATCTCGCTCATGTTCACGATCTGCCCATTCGAGTTCGACGGCGGCAGCGAGTGAATGACCTTCTCGTCAAAGGTCGTCAGAGAAACCCGGTCGGATTGATTGACGATCAAGTACGCCAAGGTCACCGCCATGCGAGCAGCGTACATCATTTTCTGACTGTCTTCTTCACCAAAGCGCATGGAGGAGGAGACATCCAACATGAGGTGGCAGACGAGGTTCGTCTCCATCTCGTACTGTTTGATCATGTGCTTGTGATGGCGATAGTAGACATTCCAGTCAAGGTGCCGGAGGTCATCGCCCGCCACGTATTCGCGGTGTGAGGCAAACTCGACCGCGAAGCCATGAAAGGGCGATTTGTGCG
>JBLIND010000215.1:0-10941 GCA_047639095.1 Candidatus Omnitrophota bacterium
GCTTTCTTTTTAGCTGCCATATGTATCTATCCTCCTTTCATCGCGTGTTACACCACGCGTCATTTTAGAGTTTTGTACTCGTTTTCAAGTTCTCAAATCGTCGGGCAACTTCACCCGGGATAATTACCAGCGACACGCTGACAATCTTCCTTTACAACAATCAAAAAATAGTAGCTACCAGCGAAATGGTCAAATGTTATAGCCTTATAGTGTTTTATTTCATTACCCGCCTAAAATAGTAGGCACCAGCGTTTCAGCCATGTTTTAAAAGGGAAAAACACTTTTTAAGCGCACTGACGAAGTCATTCCGGCGCAAACAAAACACTCGCATGGGGTCAGTGTTTAAATAAATAGAACATGCGTTTTGACCTTTATTTACGGCGTGTGCGTGACTTTTCAGAAATATAAATCGATGAAAATACACGGTACGCTCGTTCCAGATCATCATTGATCAGGACGTAGGCATACGCATTCCACTGTCCGATTTCATGTGCCGCTTCAAGCAAACGCTTTGCGATGACCTCGGGTGCATCCTGCTCACGCGCGAATAATCGTTGACGTAAAACATCAATCGACGGAGGCGCAATAAACACATCAACGAAGCCCCTTCTCAAGGGGTGATCGGCGGTCAATTGGACGATCGTTTCGCGGATCAACTGAGCACCCTGGACATCGACATCCATGATCACATCGCGACCGCTCGCCATGCTCTCTTCCACTGCGACCCGAAGCGTTCCATAGGCGTGGTCGAAGACCCGGGCATGCTCGAGAAAGGCATCCGCCTCAACCAGTCGCTCAAACTCGGCCTCTTCCAGGAACTGGTAATGCTCGCCGTCCACCTCACCCGGCCGAGGCGAGCGCGTCGTACAGGAAATGGAGTACTGGAGAGCCGGAAATTCAGCCAATAGGCGTTTACAAAGCGTTGTTTTACCCGTCCCGGAGGCCGCGGAGATCAAAAACAATAAGGGAAAGTCTGGTTTTTCGATCATTACTCGACGTTTTGAACCTGTTCACGCAGCTTTTCCAGCTCGCTCTTAAAATCGATCACTTTTCGAGCAATTTGGGCGTCCTGAGCCTTCACCCCGAGGGTTGAGATCTCTCTGAACAACTCCTGACACAGGAAATCCAGTGCCCGGCCAACCGGTCCGCGCGCCTTAAGCTTATCCAGAAACTGCTCCAAATGGCTGTCCAAGCGGGTCAACTCCTCGGAAAAATCACATTTCTCAGCGAAAATGGCCAATTCCTTCAATAGCCGCTCATCATTGAGATCCACAGACAGCCCACTGGTGGCCAGGCGCTGCCGTAAGCTCGCTCCATAAGCCTTGCGGGCCTGGGGCTCCCGTTTACGAATCTGCACCACACCCTTCGCGAGATGGGCAAGCCGCTTATGGAGATCCGTGGACAAGCGCTCCCCTTCAGCATCTCGCATGGCGCGCAAGTCTTTCATCGCCTGCCGCAAGGCTTTACGCAAAACCGGCCAGAGCTTGTCCACATCCAGGTTGGGTTCACGGAAACTCATGACCTCGGGCATGCGCATGAACAACTCAGCGCTCGGCGTGAAGTCCAGTTTGTGCGTGCGACTCAAGCGCTTGAGTGCTTTTAAATAATCCGCGGCCAGCTCGTCATCGACGACGAGCTCTTTATGGTCAGGTCCGGCCGTAACGGATCGCATGACCACATTTGCATTCACCCGGCCCCGGGCGAATGATTTATGCACCTCTTCGATGATGTGCGCATCAAGCACCTGAAGCGGTCGAGGCAGGCTGCTGATGACATCCAGGTTTTTTCGATTTACGCTACTTAGCTCGACGACAAAGCCAACACGCTCAGCTGAGCTCTCACCACGGCCGTAACCGGTCATACTTGAGATACTCATGCCTGCTGGCTTTCCCATTCTGAAAGCTGCGCAACGTCCTTATCCCCGCGGCCGGAAACGTTTAGAATGAGAATTTCTTTCTTCTTCATCTTGGGCGCGAGTTTCAGCGCGTACGCGACGCCATGCGCTGTCTCCAGCGCGGGCAGGATGCCTTCGAGCTCACAGAGCTTGTCGAATCCCTCCACGGCTTCCGTATCCTTGATGTAAGTATAGTCAACCCGACCTTCATCCTTCAACATGCTGTGCTCGGGACCAATAGCTGCGTAATCGAGTCCCGCGCTCACCGAATGCGTCAACTCGATCTGGCCGTCTCCATCCTGCAGTACATAGGTCCGGGTTCCCTGCAGGATACCCACCTTGCCGCCGGCGAAGCGCGCCGCGTGCTGGCCCTTCTTGATGCCGATACCGCCTGCTTCAACCCCCGTCATCTTCACGCTTTTGTCTTTCAGGAATGCGTAAAACAATCCGATCGCGTTACTTCCGCCTCCGACACAGGCCACCAGGTGATCGGGAAGCCGCCCCTCTTTCTTAAGGATCTGTTTGCGGGCCTCTCTTCCGATCACGCTCTGGAAGTCTCGAACGATCATCGGATACGGATGCGAGCCGAGCACCGATCCGATAATGTAATGGGTATCGCGCACGTTGGTGACCCAGTCGCGCATCGCCTCGTTAATCGCATCCTTCAGCGTCTCCTGGCCCGAAGTGACCGGAACCACCTCGGCCCCGAGACGCTTCATCCGGAACACGTTCAGCGCCTGACGTTCGGTATCCACGCGTCCCATATAGATCACGCACTTCATGCCGAACATGGCGGCGACCGTGGCCGTAGCAACGCCATGCTGCCCCGCGCCGGTTTCCGCGATAATCCGCTTTTTACCCATACGCTTGGCCAGCATCACCTGCCCGAGGCTGTTGTTGATCTTATGAGCGCCGGTATGACAAAGATCCTCCCGCTTGAGATAGATCTTCGCGCCGCCAAGCTCCCGAGTCAGCCGTTCGGCATAGTAAAGCGGTGTGGGCCGGCCGACATACTCGGCGAGGTAGTAATCCAGCTCCTTTTTAAACGCCGGATCTTTTCTCGCGCGTTTATACTCCTTCTCGAGCTCCTGCAGTGGAGAGACGAGGGTTTCGGGAACAAACATGCCCCCATAGTTTCCAAAATGGCCTAGATCATCTGGTTGCTTCATTAATTTGCCCTGCTTTTGGTTATAAAGTCTGCGACCCGCTGGAGATCTTTGCGACCCGGCTCAGCTTCTACGCCTGAACTCACGTCAACACCCCAGGGTTTCACCTGTTCAATGGCTTCCGCCACATTATCCGGAGTCAACCCTCCGGCCAGTAATACTTTGTGCCTCGTCTCCTGGACGAAATCAGCGGCCAGCGCCCAGTCGGCCTGCTCCCCGGTTCCTCCGGGCATATCGGCATTGTACTGATCGATCAATACCCCTCGAACCGGATAACGGTCCGCTTCCGCTACCGACATTTTATCCAAATGCACCGCCTTCCAGCAAAGGCCGGCGACTTGGGATACATCGCTGGGCAACTCGGAGCCATGCAGCTGGACAATGTTCAATCCGGCCTGGGCAATTACCCGACTGACGGTTTGCGGATCTTCATCCACAAACACCCCTACCCTCATCACGTTGGATGGAATCGTCTTCGTCCACGCTTTGACATCCGCCGGATTTACACAGCGGGGCGAACCCGCCCAGAACACGAATCCGATCGCATTGGGCTTTAAGGCTGCCACAGCGGCTACGTCCTCGGCATTGGTTAATCCACAAATCTTTACAAACATAGGCTCATCAGCTCCCGAACAGCAGCGGTCAGGTCATCCTTCCGCAGCAGATGCTCTCCCACCAGAATGCCTTGAATGCCGGCCTGATGCAACATCACCACGTCATGGGCCGTTCGAATGCCGCTTTCACTGATTAACAAACAGCCTTCCGGCGCCTGTTCGCGTAGAGCGATCGTCGTATCCAGCGTGGTTTCAAACGTTTTCAAATTCCGATTATTAATCCCGACGATGCGTGCGCCGAGTCGCCGGGCCATCGCCATCTCGTCGGCATCGTGCACCTCGAACAGCACCTCCAAACCGACCTGGTCCACCAACTGATTCAGCGTGGCCAATTCAGCCTCAGGCAAGGCTGCAGCAATCAGCAAAACGGCCGATGCGCCCCTTTCCCGGGCGTGATACACCTGCCAGGGATCGACCACGAATTCCTTGTACAGCATGGGCAAGGACACCGCCTCTCGCACCGCACGGAAATCTGCCGCGCCACCGCCAAAATAATGCGCATCCATCAAACAGGAGATCGCCTGGGCCCCACCCGCCTGGTAGGCCCCCGCAATCGCCGCGGGGTCGAAGGGCTCTCGGATCAAGCCCGCGGAAGGCGATCGACGCTTTACCTCCGCAATCAATCCCATGGGAGCCGATCGCAGGGCCGCGGAAAACGATGGACGCAAGGGCACGCTGAGCGCGGCATCCTTGATCATATCCAGGGAGCGCAACGCTTTCTGACCGCATAGCTCCTGCTGCTTATGCGCGACAATCTCAGCCAGAATGTTCTTCATGCTGCTTCCGCTGATACTTGAGATATTTTTCGACGAAAACATCCAGGTCTCCATCCAACACGCCGTTGATGTTTCCCACATCCGTACTCGTACGGTGGTCTTTCACCATAGTGTAGGGTTGCATCACGTAGGATCGGATCTGGCTGCCCCAGGCAATGGCGCCCTTGTCTCCGTAGAGTTTCTCTCGTTCGGAGCGCTGTTTTTCTAATTCCATTTCGTAGATGCGCGACTCCAACATTTTTAACGCCCGAGCGCGGTTGTTGTGCTGGGAACGTTCCGCCTGACACTGCACGACCACCCCCGTAGGAATATGGGTCAAGCGTATGGCCGAATCGGTCTTGTTCACATGCTGACCGCCGGCCCCACTGGCCCGGTAGGTGTCTTCACGGATATCCGACTTGTTCACTTCCACCACGATATTCTCATTGAGCTCCGCCGTGACCTCGACGGCGGCAAAGGAGGTATGTCGCCGCGAGTTCGCATCGAATGGACTGATGCGGACCAGGCGATGCACACCGCGTTCGGACTTCAACATGCCGTAGGCATAGGGGCCCTCAATGTAAATCGAAACGCTTTTTATACCCGCTTCTTCACCGTCCTGCAGATCCAGCAAGGTGTATTTGAATTTCTTGCGTTCAGCATAGCGTAGGAACATCCGGTAGAGAATGCCCGCCCAATCGCAGGACTCGGTTCCGCCCGCCCCCGCATTGATGTTGATGTAGGCGTTGCAGGTATCAATTTCATCCCCGAGCAGCGATTGCAATTCCAGCTGCTGGTAGGTCGACAGGATTTCCTTCAGACTTTCTTCCACCAACTCATCGGCGACCGCTTTTTCAGCTTCGTCCTCCTCAAGCTCGGAAAGTTCGAACATCACCTCGAGGTCTTCCATCAGCGCAACCACCGCCTCGAAAGGCTCGATCACGGCCTTCAGGTTGTTGGTGCGATCGATGGTCTTTCGAGCCTCATCCTGGTCATTCCAGAACGTCGGATCCGCCGCCTTTTCTTCGAGTACGGCTAACTGTTCTTTGCGACTCGAGACGTCAAAGATACCCCCGCATCTCTTCAAGGCCAACGCGCAACTCTTCCAACTTAAGTTTGGTATCTTCCTGCATGATTCTGCTCCAAATGAGTGAAGGAGAGACTATGCGGACAAATCACACGATTGCAAATCTTTGTGTGGGCGTTCCTCGGGCATCCGACACCGGGCCGCGGGCAATCAGCAGCGCGTGGCTTCGATCAGCCGCCGGCTCAAAGCCGGGGCACGCACGATTTTTACGAGCGGCGAAATCGTCTGGAGAGCAGGGCCAACCCGAACACCACCAGGGCGAACGAACTCGGCTCCGGAATCAGTAGCGTGCTGATCTGGTTGGCGATCAGCATCCGTCCATCATCGCTGATCAACTCATCGAAGAGAAACCCATTGTAGACGGTCCGCCCATCGTTGCCCACGATAATGGCAGACTGGAAAGTTTGCGCGGCATTGTCGGTGAAACCCGCCACCGGGGTCCCCGTAGTCGCGTTAAGGAACGTGCCGAGGACAAAATTACCCGCGGGATCCAGAAAGTCTTCCGCCGGGGTCAGCGGGCCGGTAAGCCCATCAAAAAAGGGATGGGTCGCATCCCAGAAATAGACAGACTGGTGCCCATTGCCGGAGTCGTAGAGCGATGACCCGGTTTGATTGAGCCCGAAGTCCTCCGGCGCCTCCATCTCGGTATAAGAAAAGGTCGGACTGTCCGTCGCTTCCCAGAAAGACATGATCACTTTACCTCCGCCGGCGATATAGGTCCGCAGCGCATCCCACTCGGTGGAACCGTAGTCCGGCATGGCTCCGGCATTGATGTTCACCGGAATCTCACCCGGGGCATCGACAATCACCAGATCCCAGGGCTGAGCAGCAATCTGGGTATTAAAGCTGTTGATGGTGGAATTGGAATAGGACAAACCCAAATCCCCCAGGGCCGCACGGGCATTCTGACGAATGGATTCGTGATCGTATAAAAGAATCTCCTGCGCATCCACTCGCATGTGCATCACGCATGCACAGGTTAACCAGAAAAAGAAATAAGATAGCCGTTTCATTGGGGAGACCGTAAATCGACCGAGTCAGGAATTCAAACCCATTCCAGTGCGTAAAAAGGATTCGAGCTCTTCAATCGATACTTCACTTTGATCACCGGTCTCCATCCGCTTGACCTGACAGGTGCCGTTCGCCAGCTCCGTCTCCCCACGGATCACGGCAAAGGCCGCCCCCTTCCGATTGGCCAGCTTCATTTGGGCCTTCATGCTCTTGGGCTCGAGCGACATAATGCAGGGCACGCCTGCAGCACGCAACTGCTGAGCCAGGCGGAGATTATCAGCAAAAGCCTCATCCCCCAGGCCCACCAGACTGGCGATCTGTGGCTGGAGTCGCTCGACCAGACCCGGATCCTGCTCGGCAAGAATCATGACGACCCGGTTTAAGCCGATGCCAAAGCCGACCCCATCAATCAAGCGGTCGCCGACATCCATGCGGTAGCGCCCTCCCCCGGCGACGGCATTTTGAGCCCCGAGTGCGGAGGAGGTAATCTCCCAGACCGTATTCACATAATAATCCAGGCCTCTCACGAGCAAGGGGTTGCGCTTGAAGGGAATCTGCAGGCGTTCGAGTCCAGCTTCGACCTCTGCCAGATAGGCGCGCGATTCTTCGCGCATAAAATCGGTCATCGGGGGAACCGTTTGCACGATCCCTTTGCAGGCTTCATTCTTACAATCCAGCACCCGGAGAATGTTCGCTTCAAAACGCCGCTGACAGTCGCCGCACAAGTCCGCTAAGCGAGGCTGCAGATGATCGCGCAATCCGGACCGGACCGCCTCCATGTCTTCGGGCATGCCGCGGGTGTTCAGCTCGAAGACAGCATCCTTGACGCCCCAGGCCTCCAGGAGGCTGCGCTGCAAATCCATGACTTCGACATCGGCCAGGGGATTAGGCGTACCAATGATTTCGACACCGAGCTGGCCAAACTGCCGGTAGCGCCCCTTCTGCATGCGCTCGGCACGGAACATCGGCCCCATGTAGTACAACCGTGCATCTGTAGCCTCCACCCCCATGCTCGCAACATAACGCAACACGCCGGCGGTTCCCTCGGGACGGAGCGCCATGATGGTGTCGCCACGTTCAAAGGCATACATCTCCTTCTGCACGATGTCAGTCGTGTCGCCAACCGCACGCACGAAGGTCTCCTGCCGCTCCAGGATGGGGGTCCTCACCTCCCGAACACCATATCGCTTCAAAACCTCATGGGCACTCGATTCAACGAATTGCCAGGTTTCAATTTCGGGAGAAGCCAGGTCAGGCATTCCTTTTATCGGTAAATAGGACTGAGACATATCGATAACAACAGATGTTAATGCCCCGCTGTCAAGAACGGGGCCGAAGGATTTACACAGATCGGGCCCGCAAAAAGGCTGGCGCGGAGGAACCAGCAAATTGCGGGTGGGCGGTAACGACGCCGAAGCACCTCAACCGGGGGGTTAGAGAACGATAGGCCCGTCGCCGGAATCGGACTCGGAAGAGGACGGGAGCTCGCCTGAACCAGGGGCATCGCTTTCGGGTGAACCGGCGACAAAACCATCAGACACATGCTGTCGCATGATCTTGCCCGGCTTGAACTTAACCACTTTTCGAGAAGGAATGGTCACGACCTGCTCCGGCTTGTTTGGATTTCGTCCAACCCGCTGCTTGCGCTCACGAACCTCGAACACTCCGAAATTTCGTAACTCCACATTTTCGCCTCGTGCAAGGCTCTCGGTGATGTAGTCCAGCGTTTTCTGGATCACCGCGTAAACCTCCTGCTGAATGAGATTCGTCTCCTCAGCAATTTTCATAACCAGGTCGCGTTTTGTCGTACTCATTTCATGCTCCTAACTCGGATCGTCCGCTAGCATTTCAAATACCCTCCTCGGAAGTCGGAAGATTACGTATCTGTCCAACTGATAGCATTTTACGAAACTTCAATAAAGGGTCAAGAGAATATATATTTAAACATTATGCGCCGGGTCGCTCATCCTAATCACCAGCCAACAGGCAACTTACAGAACGCGCCAGCTGGAGACATCGAGGTATGCGCCGCAAATTGGGACAAACGACAAAAAGATCACTCGCCGAAACGACGCCGTACGAAAGCGGAAGTAAGGAAAATCCAGTCTACAAAGCGGCCCACCCCGCGCATGAAAAATGCACAAGGCCATGGGACGCGCCAACTTAGCCGAACACATCGGCTTCCGAGTATGGGCATCACGATTGACTCGCATACAAGTTACCCGACTGGGACCGATAAAACATTGTAAAACCCCGCAACAAGATGCAAGGGATGCCCGCATGTTGCACATCCGCGTAGGTACTCGTAAAAGCCCACTCGCCGTCACCCAGACCGGCGAAGCGTTGAATGACTTGCGTAAGGTTTTGCCAGACGCCGAGTTCGAGCTGATCAAGATGGAAACGATCGGCGATAAGGATTTAAGTTCGGATCTCGCTTCGGACACCATTCCGGATGATTTCTTCACCCGCGATATCGACCGGGCGCACTTCGATGGAGCGATCGATCTCTCCATCCACTCTACCAAGGATCTCCCCACCCTCATGCATCCCGACCTGGTCGTTGCCGCCTTGCTCGCCGCCGGGGATATCCGCGATGCCCTGGTGATTCGTTCCGACCTTGGCGATACGCCTATAACCCACATCGGCACGAGCAGTCCCAAGCGGATTGCCGCCATCCGCGACATCTACCCGGACGCCCAGGCCAAACCGATTCGCGGTCCCATTGGCGAACGCCTGGCCCAACTCGACGCCGGCGAATACGATGCTGTGATCATTGCCGCCTGCGCACTCGAACGCCTGGGTATCGCCGAACGCATTCACTCCTACCTGCCCTACGACCCGGCACCCCAGCAGGGACGCCTGGCGGTCGTGGTGCATCGCAAGGACACGACCTTGCTGGAAACCCTTCGTGGCGTGGATGTTCGACGCTCGGCCGGCCTCGTCGCCCTCGTCGGCTGCCCGGCCGACATCACCCTCCTCCCCCAGCGCGCACGCACCTACCTCGATTGCGCCGACATCATCCTGCATGATCGACTGGTACCGGATGAGTTGATTCTTGCCTACAAGGACAAGGCGGTTAGCGTCGGTAAAGCGGGTGGCCACCAATCGATTCCCCAATCCGAAATCCACCGCCGCATGCTGCAGGAGGCCGAAGCGGGGAAACTCGTCGTGCGTCTGCACGGGGGCGATCCCGGCATCCTCGGCCACCTCGGCGAATCGCTCGGCTTTCTTGCCGACTGGAATATTCGTGCGGACGTGGTCCCAGCGGTCACTGCCGCCCAGCTGGCTGCGGCTCGGGCAAAAACCTCCCTCACCCATCGCCACTACGGACGCAGCATCACCCTCCTGTCCGGCCACGCGCAGGATGGCGCCGCTTACACCCCGATCACCGGACCCGAAAATGGTAACCTCGCCATCTACATGGGGCGCAAAGATGCGGCCGACATCAAACAACGCCTGCTCTCAACCGGATGGCCCACCGATGCCAGCGTGATATACGGAGTCCGCCTCGGCTATCGCGACGAACAGATCATTTACACCACCATTAACGAAATGGATCAACAGGACGTGGACGCCCCGGCGGTCATGCTCGTGGGTCCGGAAGGATACCCGGCCGGTGCCTACACCCTTTTCGTGGGTACCAACCCGGAACCCTTCCTCAAGTACGGCCCCCTCGTGCATTTCCCCTTGATCAAACTGGTCAACCGTCCGCTTGCCGAACGCGTGGACTACCTGAAGGACCACTTCCACGAATGGGATGGCGTAATTCTTCCTTCACGGTTTGCCGTGAGTTGTTTTGTCGAAGCCTTAATGGCCTGGGGCGACATTCGGGCCCTCCATGGCAAGAAGGTCCTCTCCGTGGGACCCATGACCGAACGGGGCCTGATGCAGGTCGGCATCCGCCCGGACGCCTCGCCCAACAGCTTCGGCGGCATCGAGGCCTTGAGCGAAGAGCTTGGCCGGGATTTCAGCGGCCGGTACTTCTACCCCTGCTCGGATGCCTCCCCGCAGGATAAACGCATCGAGAGCGTCCGCGCGCACGGGATCGACCTGCAACCGCAGGTTTTTTACACCAACCGACCTATCGCATACGCCCAACTCCCCCGGCTCAATTTCGACCGCGTCCTGTTCACCAGTAGCAGCACCGTGACCACCTATTTTGATCGTTTCCCTGAAGAGAAAACGGCCGAGCGGGTCTGGCTTGCCGTCGGCACTTCAACCTTAAAAACCATTCAAGCCCTCGGGCTAACTGGAGAAACCCTTTCATGAGTACTTTTGTCGAACGAGCTGCTGCCGTCATTCCCGGTGGCGTAAATTCCCCCGTCCGCGCTTTTCGCAGCGTGGGACGTGATCCCATTTTTGCCGCCCGCGCCAAAGGCTGTATGATTACGACCACCGACGGCAAAGAGCTCAC
>JBLIND010000216.1:0-10923 GCA_047639095.1 Candidatus Omnitrophota bacterium
GACCAACTGAATTTTCCATGGACTAAACGCGTCTTTATGTTATCCGTTGTATCACAAGTGTTACAAACGAAAGGTGTAGATTGTATGAAGGTATGTTTTGTGTTTTTTCTCAGTGTTTCCCTCGTATCCGGCGTTTTTGCCGAGTTGAATCAGCCGCCTGAAGGCTTTACCGCGCTCTTTAACGGGAAAGATCTCAAGGGTTGGTGGGGCCTTGGCACGGAGGATCCGGCCAAATGGAAGGCCTTATCTGACGACAAGCTTAAAGCCAAACGCGAGGCGAGCCTGAAAGACATCGCCCAGCATTGGCGGGTGGAAGATGGCATTCTCATCAATGACGGGCATGGGCTCTACCTTTCGACCGACAAGGACTACGGCGATTTCGAGTTCATGGTTGATTACAAGACGGTGCCAAAGGCCGACAGTGGCATTTACTTGCGAGGCATTCCGCAGGTCCAGATCTGGGATTCCACCGAGGAAGCCAAATTCAAAATCGGCGCGAACAAGGGCTCCGGCGGTCTCTGGAACAATAAGAACGGCCAGGGCAAGGACCCGCTCGTACTCGCCGATAAACCGTTTGGCGAGTGGAACAGCTTCCGCATTCGCATGGTGGGCGAGCGCACCTCGGTATGGCTGAATGATAAACTCGTCGTCGATCATGCACCGCTGGATAATTTTTTCCATAAGGATGAACCCCTGCCGCGTACCGGTCCGATTGAGCTCCAGACGCATGGCGGTGAAATTTCCTGGCGGAATGTGTTCATCCGCGAGATCGGTGGCGACGAAGCCAACCAGATTCTCGCAGCGAAAAGCAACGAAGGCTTTAAGAGTCAGTGGGATGGAAAAACCTTCGCTGGCTGGAAAGGCCCGCTGGAAAATTATGAAATCGTCGATGGCGCGATTCGGTGCAAAGCCGGCAAGGGCGGCACGATCTTTACCGAAGATCGTTTCACCGATCACGTGATCCGTCTCGAATTCACCGTTCCGCCGGGTGGCAACAACGGCTTGGCGATTCGGTATCCGGGACAGGGCAACACCGCCTATATCGGCATGTGCGAGCTCCAGGTGCTGGACAATGAAGCGGAGAAGTATGCCAAGCTCGACAAGCGTCAGTACCACGGATCCGCCTATGGCATGATCGCAGCCCATCGCGGTTACCTGCGTGAGCCGGGCGAGTGGAATTTCCAGGAAGTGACCGTCAAGGGTTCGACGCTTAAGGTCGAGTTAAACGGGACGGTGATTCTCGATGGCGACCTGGGCGCGGTCACGGAGTACATGGCCAACAGCAAGCATCCGGGCTTGAAAAACGCCGATGGACACTTTGGTTTTGCCGGTCACAGTGACCCGGTGTCCTTCCGTAATATCTCTATCAAATCTCTCTAATTACCCATTCGAAACGGAGTTATCACATGCAGACGAATCGCAGAACGTTTATTAAATCCGCCGCAGCCGCAGGCACCTTGCCCCTGTTTAATATAGGGGTTTCCGGGGCTTCGCCAAATGAGAAGGTGAATCACGCGAGCTTCGGTGCCAATGGTATGGCCTGGTCCGATATCAACAGCCTCTCCTTCAGTGACCATTTCAACCTCGTGGCGGTGGCGGAGATCGACCCGACTCGCACGGGCAATGTGCTCAAGAAATTCCCCAACTGTAAGATCTATACCGACTGGCGGGAGTTGTTTGATAAGGAACATAAGAACCTGGATTCGGTCAACGTTTCCACCCCGGATCACATGCATGCGCCGATCGGCATGACGGCGATGAACCACGGCTTGCACGTTTATGGCCAGAAGCCGCTCGCCCACGAAGTATACGAGTGTCGTCGGATGGCCGAGGTGGCTGCCGAGAAGAAGCTGGTCACGCAGATGGGCATCCAGCTTTCGTCGGGCAACTACGAGCGTATGTGTGTAAAGATGATTCACGGCGGCGCCATCGGCAAAGTGAAAGAAGTCCACACCTTCAGCAACAAGAAGTGGGGTGACATGGCTCCCAAGCCCGACAAGGAAGATCCGGTACCTGCCGGGTTGGATTGGGACAAGTGGTGCGGCGTTGCCCCTAAGACCGCTTACATCAAGGGGTATTACCATCCCGGCAACTGGCGTAAGCGCCTCGATTACGGAACGGGCACCCTCGGCGATATGGGCTGCCACATCTACAGCCCGATGTATCGTTCGCTCGGCGTGACGGCTCCGATTTCCATTCTCGCCACCGGGCCGAAGCCGAATAAGGACAACTGGGCGATCAACGCACAGTACGAATATATTTTCCCGGGAACCGAATTCACGGATGGCGATACCGTCAAGGTGACCTGGTATGATGGCGATGCCCGTCCAAGCGCGGATGTTGCTGCACTGGTCGGTGGGAACGTGCCGGGCCAGGGCAATATCTTCATTGGAACCAAAGGTGTGCTCCTCTATCCACACGGGGGCCGCGCCAAGTTGTATCCTGAAGAGGACTTTACGGAATACAAGTTTCCCAAATTCCCCGCACGCGATCACTACATGGACTTCATCAAGGCCGTACGCGGTGAGGATGTGAAGCCTATTGCCGACTTCGTCACCTATTCCGGCCCGCTCACGGAAACCATCCTGCTCGGGGGCGTGGCCGCGCACTTCCCGAACGAGAAGCTGGAGTGGGATCAGAAGAACATGAGCTTCAAAAACAGCAAGGCCGCCAATGGCCTGTTGCGTCGGGAGTATCGTAAAGGCTGGGAAGTCGAAAACCTGTCCTAGTGTTCTTCCCACAACCTAATCAGCACGGGCGTCCACCAGTGGACGCCCGTTTTTTATGGCTGGCTGTCTGAGCCTGGCCGGGTATATTGCCCACGTTTATGGCCGGTCCCGATATCACTGAAGCGTCTCGCCTCACCGAGGCCAAGCTCCGCGCTCACCTGCAGCCTGCGTCGGATTCTGCGCTGCTCGGCTTGTTGGGGGCCTACGAATGTACCCGCTTGCTTACGCAAGGCGGCATGGGGGTGATCCTGGAGGCGAACGATCCCGAGCTCCACCGCACCGTGGCGATTAAACTTCTGCCCCCGGAGCTGGCCGCGAGCCCGCTCGCTCGCGAACGCTTCGTGCGTGAAGCCCAGGCGTTGGCCGCACTGGAGCATGAGCATATCATGCCGGTGTATGCTATTGAGGAGACGGGAGATCTGCCGTACCTGGTGATGCCCTTTATCGAGGGAGGCTCTGTGGAGAATCAATGGATGGCCGGACAGCCGCTTCCGCTTTAACGCGTCCTCCTGATTGCGGTCGGAGTAGCGCGCGCCCTTGCCGCGGCACACGACAAAGGCATCATCCATCGCGATGTAAAGCCAGCCAACATCCTGTTCGACGCCGACGGCGGGCGCGTACTGCTGGTGAATTTCGGCCTCGCCCTATCCGCGGAGGCCTCGCGGCCCGATGCGGAGGACGAGCTGACCGGGACCCCGCTCTACATGGCTCCCGAGCTGGCAGATGGTCAGCCGGCGGAGGTGCTTTCCGACCTGTGGTCGCTGGGTGCCGTTCTGTATCTGGTGGCGACCGGCCAGCCTGCCTTTGCCGGGAACACGGTCCCCGCCGTGGTGCGCGATGTTGCCGAACGCACGCCAGCCTCGCCACAGGCCTTGTATCCGGAAATTCCCACCTGGTTGTCCGACCTGATCATGCGTTGCCTCGAAAAGAAGCCTGCCTATCGCCTGGGATCGGCTGCCACGCTGGTCCGGCTTTTGGAAGAAGGTGCTGCGCCAGCCCCGTTACGGAAGAGGTGCGGCGGGCTTTACGCCCTGGCGGAGGTGGCCTTGCTCATCGGGGTCGCCAGCCTACTGCCGCGCTCGGGGCCAACGGTCGAGCCACCCGCCTATCTGCGTATCGTCGGGAAGCAGCCGCGCTTTCCCAGTGTGCAGGCGGCGGTGGATGCGGCGGAAGATGGTGACGTGATTGAATGTCTGGGCGCCATGCAGGTTGGGCCCACGGTGATCGAAGGAACGTTTCTCACCTTTCGTCCGGTTGCCGGCGCGCGTCCAACGTTCTTCTATTACGCCTCCACCGGGCATGTGATTCAGACCGACAGTCCGCTCATCCTGGAAGGGCTTTCCATCGCCAGCGACCAGGATGGGCGTGCTCCTGAATTGGCGGCTTCCCAGATCTTTACGTTCCGCCCCGATGCAGAGGAGGTTTATACCATTTCGGCGATCTCCAACTTTTTTGAATTCAGCCATGCGCCGTTTTGGTTTCCCCAGATGGATTGGCCCTTTGTCGATGCGCATGTGCGCTACGCGCTAGCGGACAACCTGTTTGCTCTGCCTGGGCAGTTGGATGCCCGGCGTTCGAAGCCCGAGTTGGTGGTCGTAAGCGACTTCAACTTGGATGAGGCCTTTTTAGACCACGGCCCCAACCGGGATGAGGTGGGTCCAGGTGAGGGGTACGAAGCCTTTCGGCTGACGGAGCGCCATCGCCAGTTGGGTGGAAGAAACGCGACGCGTGGCGGAAGCGTTTCAGGCGAGTCGCTGAGTCGTGGTTGACCGTAGCATGAGTTGTGAACCGTCCGGCCCATGGGGTCCAGGGACGGGTTGAAGCCCACGCTACGTCGATGCTCAACCGAATCAGGCAACCGCCGGAGCGGGCGTAACCGCAGCCGCCGGGCCGGCGTATTTCGCCGAGCCGAAAGCCCGCATGGGAAAGAAGATGATGCCGAGGAAGAGAAGGCCGATGCCGAAGCCGGCTCCTTTGCCAAAGCTCTTGGCCAGATCGATTAACACCAGAATGAAGATCACCACGTTCACAAAGGGGATAAACATCAGGACGATCCACCAGAGCGGACGTCCGACGATTTCCAGTAATATGATGTTATAGATCGGGGCAATAGACGCCCAACCCGGTTTTCCGGCCTTGGTGTAAATCTTCCACATGCAGACGATGCCGAAGACAATCACGGCCACATAGAGGACCATTCCGAGGGCTCCAGCTGCGGCCAGACCTTTCTGGGGCGGCAGGATCGAGGCCCATTTCTTCAAAGGACATTTCCGTGCCTTGAGCAAATATGGCTGAAGCCGAAAGGCGGAAGAGTGCGATAAGTCAAAAGGTGCTGCATGAGTTTCTTCATGCGGCGTTACCGCACGTTAGTAATTAGACGAATATGTGCCATATACGTGTGCCTCTTCTCGTGCGAGTCAGAGGTTAAAATTGTGTTTCAAACGCGAAGTGGAGCCGCCCGTTTTTACTCGCGCCTTCGGCATCCTTGATCGGATAGCCATAATCGAGCTTCAGCTGACTGTTGCCGGTAACGGAAAACCGAAGTCCGGCACCTGCTCCAAGCAGGGTTGCATTCTGTGAGGGGATACTGGTCGTCGCTTCGTCCTCGACGTAAGCGCCGTCGAGAAAGCCTGTGAGCTGGATGTAATCCGCGGTGTAGCGGCGTCGCTCATCGAAATTTTTGTTACGACCCAGCCACTTCGTGAGCGCGCCTTTAAAAATGAGGGTGCGTACTTCGAGCTTGCCTGAAAACCCGTTGTCCCCGGCGACAAAGTTTTCAGGATACCCTCGCACGGATTCCAGGCCGCCTACCACTTTCTTGTCTGCCGAAAGCAGCGGCTCGCCGGAATATTGCAGGTCGAAATTGGCGAAAATATAATGGGCGTAAATCTGTTCGCCGCTGACGTCGTCAATTTTGCCGCCGATGGATTGAATGCGCGAGCCCTGCAATTGCGCGTAGTTGTAATCAGCCGCCGCGTCTTCGCGTATGGCCTGGACTTCAGCTTCCTTGGTGACCCCGAAGGCATCGCCCGCATTCTGGGTAACCAGGAGGGTCAGGAAGTTGCGCCCGTTGAAGAGGTCGGGCTTATTGCTGTGGTAAATCAAACCCGCAGAAACCGGCGCGGTTTGAATGTCCGTTTTTACCTGCACTCCCTGGTTGAGGATCAGGCTGTCGGACAGTTGGGTGAATTGGATGCCGTAGGCGACGTTGAGCGTGTGGCTGCTGTTATCGAACAGGTGGTGAAAGTTCCGATTGCCGACAAACCAGCCGTCCGCTGCGAGGTCGATGCCGCTGACCACTTCATCGACCTTGAGGTCGCTGTAACCCGCCGTAAGCGAAAGGCCACCATTGTAGATGGGGAAGTTGTAACTGGACGAGATCGTGCGCAGGGTTTCCATGTCGAGGGATCCGAGCAGGTTGAACGAAAGCGTGTCATTGTGCTTGGTCAGATTCAGGTGCTGCAGCGTGAGGTCGATGCGCTCTTCGTCGGTGCGCCGCGTGCCGGTGTTTTTGATTTCAAATACCCCGTGAATCGGCAGGCGGTCCTGCACGTAGAAGTCGAGGTCGACATAGCGCCGGGGAATGCTTTTTTCGTCGGCTTCCTCCCGGACCTTCATATCCGTGTCGACGCTCAAGTCGGGCAGGGCGTTCAGGCGGAAAATTTCCAGGTGAAGGTCGTTGTAGTTGAACGCGCGGCTGACCTGCGGTTGAAACCCGGCATTCAGCTGGTCGGCGCCGAAGTACCCTCGGTAAGGCTGACGTTTGGCCTGCCGCGTTTCCACGTCCGTGCCTTTAAAGCCACCCGGCAGGCGGTAGTAGTTGATCTTGCCTAGACGCCCCTGGTCGATGGTCAAGGTCAGGATGCCTTCATCGATCCGATCGTATTCGGCCGTCAGGTTGGCGAGGTAGAATCCCTGATCGATCAAGGAATCGTTCAGGGTTTTTACGCCGGCCTCGATGGATGCCTCGGTTTGATTGCCCGCAAAGCGTTGGCTGATCTCCGCGGTGCTGTTGGGGGATTTAAGGAAGGCGGTATCGCCGGTGAACGCAACGCTTTTGATGACGTAGGTGTCTTCACCGTGTGCGGCAAGCGCACCCAGCCAGATGGCGACAAAAAGGAGGAGGTATTGTTTCATAAGGAACCCTGTGGATTAAAATTTCATGGTGTTGAGACGACCGTTGAGCTCCACTTTCTGAGAGGGGCTCAAGGTCAGTTCGTTTTTCCGGCGCGAGAGGACGGAGGCGGCAAAGGTTTCTTTGGGATCACCCCGTTCGAGGCATTCACTGAGAATGTGGGCGATGACTAAATCGATCTGGTCGTTGTCGGATTTACTGTTCGACTCGACCCGTTGCATGGCGGTTTTGAGTTCGCTGAGCGGGACAGCCTGGATGAAGACACCCAGTTTTTCGGCCGCGCTCAGCATGCCCGCCGCATCGTTCACCCAGTTGCGATGGGTCGGACCGACCCCACTGTGAACCAGGCCTTCGACGACATCGTTGATCAACACATAACCGGCGTACAAGGCCACGGCGGTATCGAAGTGGTCCGGTTTTCCGCCGGCGCTGAGGAAGTTTTCCCAGCTCGAAAGGCTGGCGTCACTGTCCAGGCTCTTCATGGCAAAGCGCGCGTGGGCGAGCCACTGGTGAGTCAAGGGATCGTTCAGCGCGAGCTCACCCGCGTTGGGGACCTGGGAGTTTTTCGTTCGCCGCAGGACGGCCGTCTGGGCGCGCAGGTGATTCCCCAGCGTGGCTTTTCCCGCCGCGGCCGCGTCCAAGGGGCCGGCCAGGCGTCGGCGTTCTGCATCCAGGTTTGCGGGGTCAAAGGGTTGGAGTAGTTTTTGCCAGGTCATCACGCAGGTGTATCGCTCCCGATCATTGGCGCTTAACAGCGCGAGGCGATCGGCCGGAAAGTTCGGCAGGGCCAGCGCGGGGACGGGTAAATCGCCCTGGAGAAAGCGATACGGTTTGATCTTGGAGCCCAGGGGGTTGTCCCGCTGGATAAAGGCGGTCACGAAATCGTCGATCGCGGCTTCCGCGGCGGGGAGTTGTTCCGCCAGGACCACCCGGGGATGGGATTGCTGCTCACGAATAAAGCTGGCGAGTTGATCCCGAAGGGTCGGACTTCCAAAATCATTTGAAACCAGGCCTTCGGCGAGTGCGAGGGCCGCAAGGTTGTCCCCGGCTTGCGCTTTTTCTCGGGCCTGCTCAAACGCCAGCAGATGCGGGCGACGGAGCCTGGACCAGTCGAGGTCAGCGGGCAGGGTCACCCGGTGTGCCGTCTCTTCGACCTTTACGACGACCTCGTTGGTGAACGATTGATAATCCGGCCGATCATACCGAATGAAGCGCGGACCCGGGAGCACCACCCCATCCGGGGCGAAGGTTTCCCAGGGGCCTTTCTCTTTTGCGCTGTGGCGCAGGGTCAGATCCGGGAGTTCCGTCTGGGCGGTGAAAGGGATTTTCTTACGGGTAAAGTCCTTCAACTCCAGGTTGCTGCCCCCGGCCTTCACCGGCGTCAGTTCCGCGGCTTTGCTGAGGAAATACGGATCCGCGGCCTTGCCCTCCGGATCGAGCATCACCGAGCTGAACTGAAACAAGGCCGGTTCTGCGAACGCGAGGGCGTAGGGCTTCTGCTCATCGGGCTGCAGGTCGAACACGGCTTGGGTTTCAGTCTGGGTGACCCGGATGGGCTGGTTCGCGCGATTGATCAGGTTGAAGGCGTGCAGGTGTTCCGCTTCGCTCAATCGGGTCTGCAGGCTGGTCGAGAGGGCGGGATACACCCCGGTGAATCGCGAGCTGGTGAGGAACTTTCGCAGTTGTTGGAGGCGGGTGGGGCGTTGCTCAATGTCCGAGCGGTCTTCGATGATCTTCAGCGCGAAGACCTTTATTTTCTGTGCGACCTGATCGAGTCGGGCTTTGACTTCGTTTTCCGCGAGCACGTCCTGATGTTTACTGGCGAGTGAATCCAGCTCGTTGAGCAGGTTGTCATTCAAATCGGCTTCGGCCGCGATCTGGTTTTCGCCCAGGCTCTGGAACGCGGCAGATGCGGTGACGATAGCTTGCTGCCGTTCGCTGTCGGAGGCGCGCATCGTCGCAAGGCGTTTGCGCAGCGGCTCAATCTGCCTGCTGAATTCTGCGAGGAACTTCGCCCCATCTTCCGAGCTGCTCTGTTGGTCGATGCCCTTGAGTTGGCTGATCGCGGCGACGGTGTTGCCTTCGTCCATGGATTGGGTGAGCGCCGCGATGCGGCTGGTGAAATGGGATCGGGTGTTGGTGGCCATGCGGGTGGCTTCATCGATGGCCACCTGTTTTTCCAGGGCGAGGCGATTCTTTTCCGCTTCGCTCGCGGCCAGTTCCTCGGCACTCTTTTTCTCGACCCCGGCAATTTTGACCGCGGCCAGGTTATCGACCTCCTTGCTGGCCACCCAGTCCTTGTAAACCGAGAAGCCTGCGGCCGCGATGATGAGGCTGACGACCGCCGCGATGCCAAAGCGATTGCGACGCATCCACTTGCCAGTGATGTAGGTCGTTGTGTGACGACGGGCGCTTACCGGCTGGCCGCTTAAGTAATGTTCGAGATCCTGGGCGAGCAGCTCGGCCGACTGGTAGCGCTTCTCGGCATCGGCTTCGATGGCTTTGAGGATGACCGCTTCCAGGTCGATGTTGATTTTGGGGTCGATGGTGCGCGGCCGAGTCGGCTGGTCAGTAAACTTCCGGCGGATGATGTCGTAGGGCCCGCCTTCGCGGCTGTAGGGGAACTGGCCCTTGGTAATCAGCTCGAACAGCATGACCCCGAGCGCATACACATCGGTGCGACCGTCAATATTTTCCACTTCGCCACGCGCCTGTTCGGTCGACATGTACATAGGCGTACCCACGATCTCGCCCGCGATGGATACGTCGTTCTGGGGGTCGTCTCCGGTGAAGCTTTTCGCGAGACCGAAATCGAGAATCTTGGGTTCGCCTTCCGCCTTGGTGACGAGCACGTTGCCGGGCTTGAGATCCCGGTGGACGATGCCGTTCAAGTGGGCGAAGTGAACGGCTTCGCTGAGTTTGATCATCAACGCGATCGTCTCTTTCTCCGGAAGCTCCTTGGCCTTTACGTAGCTGTTGAGCTCGATGCCGTCGATACTCTGCATGGCATAGAAAAAGATGCCCTTGTTGAGGCCCGAGTCGTAGATGCTCGCGATGTTCGGGTGTTCCAGGCTTGCCGCGGTTTCGACTTCGCGCTGAAAACGGATTTGTGCTTTTTCTGATCCGATGGCCGCGGGGGGCAGGAGCTTGAGCGCGACTTCGCGGTTGGTCGAAAGCTGAATGGCTTTCCAGACCACGCCCATGCCGCCTTCGCCCAGTTTGTCGAAAATCGTAAAGCCGTCAATCTCGGGCACATTACCAAGCTTGGCGGATTGGCCAAAGGGGACCGTGGCTTCCAGACGGGAGACCAGGGTCTCGCCTTCGTCGTCATCGTCCAGATGCAGGTTCCGCAGGGGATCCTCTCCCGAGATCATGGTTCGCGCTTCGGCGGGATCATCGAACGGGTCGAGGTCTTCATCGGGGTCGATGATCGGATTGGTTGCGGAGGTTGGATCACGGTTCTGCTCGCCCCAGATGGTGCGCGCTTCCGCGGGGTCCTCCGCCTCGTCTTCCGGACGCTTTTTAGGATCGTCGCTCATGGGCTCGATATCACCAGGCGGTACTTACAGTTGGTAGGGTTTGGGTCCGCCAAAGTACAGGGTCTTCTTCGCCCGGGCCGGCAAGCGGCTGTCGGCGGCGACGTTGGCTTCGCCGAAGACCAGGTAGTCGATGAAATAGAAGTCGAGCTCGCTGGCGTATTCCGAGATCTGCATCTTTTCATGCAGGAAATAGAATTCGCTGAACTGCACGGCGGTGATTTTGAAGTTCGGCGACTCGACGACCAGCGATACCCGGCTGCGGTCGATGTCCTGGCCTTCGCGGGTGGTGATGTCCGGGATGACGGGATCTGGAATCGGATCGGGCGTGCGGCGAACAATGGTCGGAATGGTGATGTTCGGCGGATTGTTCGGCGGATTGTTCGGCGGATTGTTCGGCGGAGGGATTCGATTGTCGATCATCACCCGGGCGGTTGGTTTACCCGCCGCATTCGCAGGCAGCTGGGACGACAGATCCCCGCTATCTACGAAACCATTTTCGGCCAGCGTGCCATTCAGGTCC
>JBLIND010000217.1:0-10889 GCA_047639095.1 Candidatus Omnitrophota bacterium
GTGGCGTTGTAGTCGAGGTAGATGGGGTCAGTCATGGTTTACCGTAGCTGCGCTCGTGAGAGCGTGGACAAACAAACTCGTGAGAGCGTGGACAAACAAGCTCGTGAGAGCGTGGACAAACAAGCTCGTGAGAGCGTTGAGATCATCATTTTTGGATTAAGACCCTATGGCTCATGGTGTTTTAACAAACGTGCACTTGTATTAAATTGCTGCGGAAAAGCGGGAATAAATTCCCGCACTTCAAAGCGGCTTGGCCGCGGGGTTAAGCATTGGCTTTTAGATAGTCGACCATGGCTTTGGCAAAAACGTGGAGATCTTTCGGGGTGCGGGAGCTGATCTGGTTGCCGTCGACGACCAGGGCCTGGTCGAGCCACTCGGCGCCGCCGTTGACCATGTCGTCCTTGATACCGACGGTGCTGGTCGCTTTGCGGCCGCGGAGGATGTCCGCGGAAATGCAGATCCAACCCGCGTGGCAGATATGGGCAATCATTTTATTCGCATCGTTAAAGTCGCGGGTGAGCTGCTTGACCTTTGGATCGCGGCGCAACTTGTCCGGGGCAAAGCCACCCGGGATCAGAAAGCCGTCAAAGTCGGCGGCTTCGACATCGGCGATCGACCGATCGCTCACACAGGGGTAGCCATGCTTGCCGGAATAGGTCACCCCCGCTTCGGGACCGGCCACCACGACCTCCCAGCCCTCTTCTTCCAGGCGGATTTTGGGGTACCAGAGTTCAAGGTCTTCATAAATATGGTCAACAATCGCTAAAATACGCATGGTGGGCTCCGGGCTGGGTGTTCCTCTGGTCGGAAGCCGGGCGAAAAAGGCTTCCGATGATCGGGTGATTTGTGGCCATTTTTCCGATCATCGGAAAGGAATTTCAGTCACTTTTCAGCCTGAGGCAGATCTCCGACCGATGATCGGAAAACGGACATCCGGTAAACTGGGGCCCATACGCTGCTTAAATAGCGCCACTTGGGACCCGCCCACGTCTCACATGCGCATGGAAACACGGATTTACGTTGCAAAATGGTCAAAATTTTATTGAACACTCATCCCGCTGCGCGGTCAAAGCGTACTTTATTATAATTCGCCATAGGATTATGGCGTTGGAGATTGGTTAACCCCTATTCAGGAGTGAATAAATGATATCCGTAGATCATCTGGTAAAAGATTTTGGTGCCAGACGAGCGGTGGATGACGTGACCTTCGAAGTGGAAAAAGGAACGGTATTGGGCTTTTTAGGTCCAAACGGTGCTGGAAAATCCACGACGATGCGCATGATCACCGGCTTTATCAAGCCGACCTCGGGCACCGCCGTCATTGATGGCCATGACATTGTCAAATCCCCGGTCCACGCCCGTTCCCGCTTCGGCTACCTGCCGGAAAGCGCCCCGTCCTATCGCAACATGACCGTCCGCGAATTTCTGCGCTTCATGGCAGAGATGCGGGGCTTTAAAGGTCCGAAGGTCAACGCAGTCGTCGATGGCACGATTGAAAAGTGCTTCCTCGAAGAGGTACGCAATCAGACGATCGAAACCCTTTCCAAGGGCTATCGTCAACGGACCTGCTTTGCGCAGGCGATCCTCCACGATCCACCCGTGCTGATTATGGACGAACCCACCGACGGTCTCGATCCGAACCAGAAACATGTGGTTCGCGAAATGATCAAAGAGATGGCCGCCGAAAAGGTGATTATCCTTTCCACGCACGTGCTGGAAGAGGTCGGCGCGATCTGCAACCGCATCATTATCATCAACAGCGGCAAAGTCGTAAAAGACGCGAAGCCGGCTGAACTGGCTGCTGAAGGCAAGTTGGAAGACGTCTTCCGCCGCCTGACCCAAACCGAAGATACCAACGTTAGTAAGAAAGTCGAGGTGACCGCATGATGGGCCACGCTACAACCATCGCAAAACGTGAGTGGGCCGGGTACTTCAACTCGCCCGTCGCTTACGTGTTTATCGTGATCTTCCTGTTCTGCATGGGGTTCTTCACCTTCAACATCGGGAACTTTTTTGAGAACGGCCAGGCCGAGCTCAGCTCGAGCTTCTTTGTCTGGCATCCCTGGCTGTACCTGATTCTGGTGCCGGCGGTTTCCATGGGACTGTGGGCCGAAGAGCGACGAAACAACACGATCGAACTGTTGTTCACCCTGCCGATCACCCCGATCCAGGCGATCCTCGGAAAGTTCGTGGCCAGCTGGGCCTTTCTCGGGCTGGCGCTACTGCTGACCTTTCCCGTAGTCTGGTCGGCGTCCGATCTGGGCGACCCGGATATGGGTGTGGTCTTTTCAGGTTACGTCGGAAGCTTCATGCTCGCAGGGGCCTACCTCTCGATCGGCATGTTCACCTCGGCCCTCTCTAAGGATCAGGTGATCAGCTTTATCCTCGCGGTGGTGATTGGCCTGTTGCTGATTCTTGCGGGCTTTAATCCCGTGACGGACTTCCTGTCGGGCTTTCTGCCCACCAAGGTCGTCGACGGCATCGCTGCCCTCGGGTTTATCGATCACTACCAGACGTTTCAACGCGGCGTGATGTCGCTGCGGGACGTGTTTTACTTCATCAGCATCATGGGCCTGATGCTCTTCGCCACCCAGGCGGTCCTGAACAATAAAGCCGCGTCCTGAACGGAGGAATTCAACATGTCTAAACAAAAAGCAATCGTTACTACCAGCAACACCGTCGCGGTGTTGATCGTCATCGGCATTTTCGTCGCCGCCAACGTGATCGTCAGTAAGATCCGTGGGATGCGCGTCGATATGACCGAAGAGAAGTTGTACAGCCTGTCGGAAGGAACGAAAACCGTTCTCGGCGAGCTGCAAGACGACGTCTCCGTGAAGTTCTTTTACTCGAAATCGGGTGAAGAGACGCCGGTCTTCCTCAAGCAGTACGCCCAACGCGTGCAGGACCTCCTGCACGAGTATACGGTGCACAGCGGCGGGAAAGTGGTGATCGAATCCTACGATCCGAAACCGGATTCCGACGAAGAAGATCTTGCGCGCAAATACAGCATCGAAGGTCAGCAGACCCAGATGATGGGCGGCGAGATGATCTACCTCGGTATCGCAGCCGCATCGGGCACGAACGAAGCATCCATCCCCTTCCTGCACCCGCAGAACGAAGCCGGGCTGGAATACGACGTGACCCGCCTCATCTACGAAGTGAGCAAAAAAGACAGCACCAAGGTCGGATTGATTTCCGGCTTGCCGGTGATGGGCGGACCCAACCTTCCGCCGCAAATGTCGCAGGGACGTCCGCCGGAACCGAAGTGGTTCATGTTCTCGGATCTGGAACGCCAGATGGACATCGAAGACCTCGGCACCAGCGTGACGGAAATCGGTGCCGACATCGGCATCCTGATGGTCGTGCATCCCAAGAACCTTTCGGATGATGTGCTCTACGCCATTGACCAGTTTGTCATGCGTGGCGGACGCCTGCTGATCTTCGAAGATCCACTGAGCATCATCGAAGCACAGGCTCCCGGACAACAGAATCCGATGATGGGCTTCCTGAATGCCGGATCGGAAATGGACAAGCTGACGGGCGCATGGGGCGTTACCCTGGATAAGGGCCAGCTCGTAGGCGATGTCTCCCTCGCGAACCGCGACAGTGGCAACAATCCCCTGGTGATCAACCTGACACAGGCGCAGATCGACCAGAAGGATCGTGCGACCACCGGCATCAACGCCATCACCATGGTCATGGCGGGTTCGCTGCTGGTGAAGGATGTCGAAGGCATCACCAGCACGACCTTGCTGGACACGAGTGACCAGGCGGGTGTCCTGGAGGCCTTCTCGGCCATGGGTGGACCCCAGCAGGTCATGAACAGCCTCAAGCCGAGCGGGAAGAAGATCCTCGGCGTCCGGCTCATGGGCAACTTCAAGTCGGCCTTCCCGAACAAGGCTGAAGGCGACACCCAGGACAGCCACCTCGCGGAAGCAAAAGCCGATGCGATGGTCGTCATCCTGGCCGATACAGACATGCTGCATCACAACTTCGCCTTCCGCCTCGCCCAGTTTGCGGGTCAATACATGCGCATGCCGGGTGGACCGGAAAACGGTCCGCTCATCGCCAATCTGCTGGAACAGCTCGGTGGCAGCACCGCCCTGCTCGACCTGCGCGCCCGGGACAACTTCAACCGACCCTTCACCAAGGTGAAGGATCTCGAAGCGAAGGCCGCCCAGGCCTACCAGGAAGAGTACAAGAAGCTGGACGACAACCTGAAGGAAGCCCGGAAGAAAATTCAGGAGCTCCAGACCGCGAAATCCCAGGACCAGAAGTCCATCATGTCGGCTGACCAGATCGCCGAACTGAAGAAACTGCGGGACCAGGAATTCGAAGTGCAGAAGAAGCTGAAAATCGTGCGCAAGGATCTCCGCAAGGACGTCGAGCGCGAGGGCATGAAGCACAAGGTGATCAACATCGCCGGTGTCCCCCTGCTGGTGGCCTTCCTCGGCATCGTCTACGGCATTCGTCGCAAATCACAATCCTCCAAGTAGTCATCAGGAGAACAAAAAAATGAATTCAAAGACCCTTATTAAATTGGCTGTAGTACTGGCCGTCCTCGGCGGTATCGCCTACTTCACGAACAAGGAACCCGGCACGCAAACCGAGCAGGCAAATGGTCCGCGCGCAGGTCAAGAACTCCTCAAGGATCTCGACGTCAATGCGGTGGCGACCATCAAAGTCCAGAGCAAGGACGCGAGCAGCAGTGTAACCCGCAAGAATGACAAGTGGGTGGTGGACTCCCTGTTCGACTACGACGCGGACTTCGAGAAGATCGTCCAGAACCTGACCGAGTGGAGCGAGCTGAAAGCCGCCGATCTGCCCCGAGGCGGAACGGATGCGACCTACGGACTCGACACCAACGCGACGGTGGTGACGCTGCAGGATGCGGCGGGCAAGGAGCTGGCTTCGCTGAAGCTTGGCGAGAACCGCACCTCGAAGGACGATGGTCAGTACGGCCCTCGTCCCGACGGTCGCTACATCAAGGTCGGCTCGGGTCCGGTGGTCCTGGTTTCGGAAAACATGACGGGCTTTCCCGCGACGAGCGAAGACTGGATTAAGCAGGACTTCCTGGCCGTGAATTCCTCCGAAATCACGGAAGTATCCCTGACCGTTTCCAACCAGACGGCAACGATCAACACCGCGGATACGGCGAACTACCAGGTGACCGGCCTGTCCACGAACGAAGAAGCGAACGCTGCAAATTGTGGCCGTGCGCATCGCGCGATTCAGAGCCTCCGCTTTGAAAGCGTGGCCGATCCGGCGCTGGATGATGCGGGACTGGGCTTTGATAAGCCCATCGTGTACACCGCCCAAACCAAAAGCGGCATTGCCTACACCCTGACCGTCGGCAAAGAAATCGAAGGTGGTAATCGTTACGCACGTCTGGCCCCCAGCTACGATGCTCCGCCCGCACCGACCCAGGCAGACGCCGAACAAGCGGTTCCCCCGGATGCACCGAAGCCCGAAGGTGAAGCAGCTCCAGAAACCCCTGCTGCGGCTCCCGAAAAAACGCGTGATCAGAAGGTCGCCGAGGTGCTGGAAGCACTGCTTGCCGCCCATACGAAGAAGGTGGAAGAAACCACGAAGACCGCCGAAGCACTGGCCCCCTTGACCCAATGGGTCTACGTACTGGACGACTTGGATGTGGAGCCGCTGTTGTTCTCTCGCAAGGACCTCGCGCAAAAGAAAGGGGACGGAGAAGACAATGCCGGGCCCGAAACCAGTGGTCTCCCGAATGGTCTGCCACCCGGAATGACCCTGCCGCCCGGAATGACCCTGCCGCCCGGAATGACCCTGCCCGATGGTTTGACGCTCCCACCCCAGCCGAAACCGATTGTGACCAAGCCCGCGCCACCTGCGCCCGCCAAACCGGCACCTGCAAAGCCCAAGACGGTGGTCACGACGCCACCGATCAAGGTGCCGCCGCTGCCCGCCCCTGAGGTCAAAGCCCCAGTCGTCGATGCGCCACCGGTTCCCAAGCTTGATCCGATCAAACCGGCAAATGACCTGATCGAGCAAACCAAGGATGCCATCAAGGGCGCTTCGGAAAACAAGCTCCCCAGCGTCGACGAAGCGATTGAGGTTCCCAAGCTGAACCTCAAGACGGAAGTCCCTGCTGCGTCTCAGGTCGACCTTTAAAGCGGCAACGCCTCCGGAAGTTCCGAAGGTCGGCGAAGTGATCAAGGATGCAGCGAAAGATGCCGCACAGGAAGTAAAAGAGGCGGTCACGCCGCCCAAGCCTGAGTACGCCTTGAACCCGGACGCGTATTGGCAACCGCTGCTGAAAAGCTTTGTGGCAAACACCAACGCGGAAGATTCAAAAGCGATGGCGCAGTATATGCGCCATCGCTTTTCCTTTTATGGGATCGACGCCGTGTCGAAAGCCTTCTACGCGAAACACGGGACGCCTCCGGATGACCCGCTCGCCGGGTATCTGCTTCACCTGTGGGATCAACCCGAACGTGAATGCCAATGTGTCGCGGTAGACCTGCTGCGTAAGCGGGCACCGAAGCTGGACGCCGGTGCGATCACACTTTGCGAAACGCTCATCACTCGGAAGTCCTGGTGGAATACGGTCGATCACCTGGCGATCAACGTGGCCGGCCCCCTGTGTCAAAACCACCCGGCGCTGATCGATTCACACATCCAGCCCTGGCGCAGCTAGGACGATTTCTGGCTGCGGCGTTCGGCGGATTGTATTTCAATTGAAACACAAAACGGCGACGCGGGTTGAGCTGTTGTTCGAGATCGTGCGGGAACAGGCCGACTCGGATGAATTCTTTATCCAGAAAGCGATTGGCTGGGCCCTGCGGGAATACGCGAAGACCGATGCGGATGCCGTTCGGCGCCTGGTCGAGCAAACCGCCTTACGCCCATTGAGTCGCCGGGAAGCGCTCAAGCACCTGTAGCGGACTGATTCCGCTGCACGCATTGCAGAAAGGTGGCGAGATGGCTGCGGGCGACATGCTGTTTCCCGGCCTGTTCCTTTTCGGACATCAGCTCGTCCACACGTGCGATTTTCTGCTCCAGCTCGATCACTTTCGCCTGGGTCTGGCTTAATTCGGTTTCGTACATTTTGGTCGTCATTCCATTCCTCAATTCATGCCCCCGAAAAAGAAGCAATAACCGGACCAACGTGACCGATCGTGCGGGATTTATTCACACGCTGTCGGTTGAAACGTAGATTGGGTATCTGACCCGATGCTTGATTCCAGCGCAATGGTCGGGTCAGAGACCCAAGCTCCGCACAAATGCCGCAAGAACCCGAGCGATCGGAAGGGTGGAGAAAGATCTACGCATCCTCAGCAGATTTGCCAAATAGGGTTAGCAACTCCCGTTTCTTAAACAGGCCCAGAGCGAACAGGCTGGCCAGGGAGAGCAGCCCACCAATCGCCAAGGTGATCAGCATGTAACCACTGATGGCTTCTGCGAGGTAGAAGGCCGCTACACACAAGGCGGTAAAGACCAGTATGCGACCGGCTTTCAACTCGGTGGCATCGATCCAGCGCCAGGCCCGAATCGCGATGCCGGAGAACAGCGCCATGCAGACCAGGCTCAACACGGTGGCGAGAGCGGCCCCCTCTTTGGCCATGCCGGGCACGAAGAGGGCATTTAATCCAAGATTGATGGCGGCGGCTCCGAGGGTGACCACGGCGACGGTGCGGGTGCGATCCAGGGTGATCAAGGTCCGACAGAAAACCGTGCCGGTGAGGAAAAAAAAGGACACCGGGGCGGCCCAGGGAAGAATGGTTGCCGCGGGCGCAAACTTGGCGTCGGCGAGAATCCCCACAATCGCTTCGGGGCTCAGACAAAAGGCGACCGCGGTAACGATAGAGAGGATCCAGCAGTAGCGCAACATGATGGAAAAAATCGCACGCATGTCGGGAGAGGTATGCGGAGCCTCCAGGAAGTCGCCGGTGAGTTTATTCTTCAACTGATTGAACTTTGCCGCGATCATGCTGAGCAGCTGCTGACCGACCATAAAGGCGATCAGCGCGATGTTCATCGCCACCATGTAGTACCCGGTTTCCACCTCCCCGTGCAGGATGAGCAGGAACCAGCGATCGCCGATGCGGAAGAGCCATTCACCGAAGAGCATGGGCAAGAGCGGCAGGGAAAAAATGATGATATCCTTCAACGGCACCAGGGACGCGTCGGACTTGAGCGCCTCGCGATACGGGATAAAACGGATGAGCAGGATCGCGACGAGCACCATCCAGCCCACCCAGATGGTCAGGATGTGATGAAAATTAAATGCGGGGATAAAGAGAAAGCCGAGCGCGAGCGGGACAAACCAGAAATCGCCATAGAAGAATTGGGTGATCCGGTACTTAAACATTTCCGAACGCGCCATGAGCATGATGCAACGCTGCAGCAAGTGTCCCCAGGCGAGTAGCCCGATGCCGCACAGGACGATGTCGTAGGTCGTCAACCCACTGTCATCCGGAAGCAGGAGTTTGAGGAGGACGACCCCCACCAAGGCGCCCACCAGGGTGAGCCCTCCGAAGAACACGGTGAAGCGCTTGATCACCGCCAGTTGGAATTCCGGCGAAGCGCCGGGGAGTTTCCGCAGCAGATATTCGTAACTGCCGAGGGAGAGCATCACACCCACGAAGGAGATGTTCATGATCACCATGTTCAAGCGGGTGTAATCCTCGACGCTCAAGATACCGGTGACCACCCGGATGCGGACGGGCGTGAGGATCATCTGCAAGGCGATATAGCCAAAGGAGAGGAAGAAGATCGCGAGAAGGTTCTTTTGCTGGTTTTCCGGCATGGACGGGCTCTTCATAACCCTCGAATCGTCGGCTTGCAAGCCGTCTGTCAGCAGGCTAAGACCGGAACATGAAATTTCAGCCCAGCGAAATCCCCGACGTCGTGCTCATCGAACTGGAACCCCGTGGCGATGAGCGCGGATTCTTCGCCCGGACCTTCTGCGAGCGCGAATTCGCCGCCGCTGGCCTGCAAACCCGGATGGTGAACGCCAACATGTCCTACAGCCGGGATAAATACACCCTGCGGGGCATGCACTGGCAGCAGGCACCCTCGGCCGAGGTGAAGGTGGTCCGGTGTACCAAAGGCCGGATCTACGATGTGGCTGTGGATATTCGCCCGGACTCGCCGACCTTCCTGAAATGGGTTGGGGCTGAGCTCTCCGAGGAGAATCGCCGGATGTTCTACGTGCCCGAAGGCTTCGCCCACGGGTTTATGACCCTCGAGGATCACACCGAGGTCAGCTACCAGGTGTCGAATTTTTACGATGGGCCGCAGGAGCGCGGCATCCGCTGGAATGACCCGGCGATCGGGATCGACTGGCCGGAGGAGCCGGCGGTGTTGAGCGAGAAGGATGCCGCTCAGGCCGACATCGTGGCGGACGATCCGCGGTTTGTGTAGGGGGGGCCACGGAGCGGTGCTCCGTGCTACTGAGGCTTGATGACATGGGTACGGAGCGGTGCTCCATGGTACTGGGGCTAGGTGACAGGTTTACGGCTTTGTCGACTCGCTCCTCAAGTCTAACTGCGGACGACAGGATTTTCAGCTTCATTCAAAACGCTTTCGCAGATGGTCTTTGGCGACTTCCCACGGAATAACAGCTTCTTCTCCAGCCGCAGGACGGGCTGCCGTCGTGGCCAGCACCTGCTCATGCCAGGCGGGCGATTCGACGGCTTCGTCTTGCTTCGAAAGATCCGCCCATATGGCCTCCATAACCTGAAGCTTTTCTTCTCTGGTCATGTTTTCGATCTGCAGCGAAGTTATCATGGTAAGAAGGTGCCTGAAGCCTGGGATTTCTGCAATGTCTCATTCTTTATGAACGTGTGTTGCGCCAACAACTCGGTGGGAAAGTGTGCGTCCAGGATTGTCGAATTGCTGAAGGTCATAAGGTGACCACGGAGCGGTGCTCCGTGCTACGGAGGCTTGGTGACATGGGTACGGAGCGGTGCTCCATGGTACTACGGATTGACGTCGAGGAACTCTTCGACGAGGAGCTCGTCGACTTTGATCTTTTTCTGGACGCGTTCGCCTTCGAGCTCGGGGTGGTCTTCCACGCGCTCGAGGAGGAGGTCCACGACGGTGTCGATGGTGCTTTCAAGGGGGATCGATTTTGCATCGAGCATGCCCCAGTGGTTGACGACGATTTCACCGGTGAGAGCGCCTTCCAGGACTTCATAAACATAACTCACGAGGCAGCGGGTGTAGGGCGCGATGGATTCTTTCGCGGGCGTTGGGGTGACCTGGGTCAAACGGGCTTTCACCTTAAACTGTTCCGCGGGGGTCCGCTTGGCCAGGCGCTTGGCGAACACATCGGCATGCTGCTTCGCCTCGACCGGGGTCAAGGCCCGACTGTAGAGAGCAATGCCTTCGAGCTCGCCCTGAAAATCAAAGGCCCCCGAGAGCAGCTGACCAAACACGAGCGGACGATTGGTCCAGCTCGACAGGCTGCCGGAAATTCCGTCGTACTGACCGCCGACGCCGTCCAGGTAGAAACCCAACTCGCCTTCCTTGTAGCTGATCACCACGTGGTGAGGCTTGCCCGGCTCCACGGAAAACAGACGCTGGGCATCTTCGGTGAATGCATGGGCCTCGGTTAGGAGTTTCAGCTCAAGGTTGCCCCGGTAGTAGGCGAGCATGAAATTGCCCACCTCCAGGCTGTCGGCCTGCCCCATGACCACGGAGCCGTTTTTGTGTTCGTGACGGGCATTCATGACGAACTCGATACTCAGTTCATTCGTCTCCTGCACGCGACTCAGGAGGTCATGCCCCAGACCCGTGGGCTGAGCGTAGCCTTTTGCCAGATCCAGATTCTGGTAACGGGCGTAGCGGGCCTGCCCTTTCAGCTCCAGCTTGCAGAAACGCCGGCCACCGGGGTAGTCATCGATAACGTT
>JBLIND010000218.1:0-10880 GCA_047639095.1 Candidatus Omnitrophota bacterium
CTTGTCGTCAGATAAGGCCTTCCATTTGGCCGGATCCTCCGTGCCAAGGCCCCACCAACCCTTGAGATCTTTCCCGTTAAAGAGCGCGGTAAAGCCTTCAGGCGGCTGATTCAACTCGGCAAAAACACCAGATACGAGGGAAACACAGAGAAAAAACACAAAACATACCTTCATACAATCTACACCTTTCGTTTGTAACACTTGTGATACAACGGATAACATAAAGACGCGTTTAGTCCATGGAAAATTCAGTTGGTCGACAGGACACGCACGATTAGAGGGTTCGAACGCGGAGGTCCTTCAGGCCGGCGGTGGTAAACCAGGAACAGACTCCCATGGGCTTCATCCCGCGCATGGTATCCCGGGCGCCGATGCGCACCCCTTTGGTTTTGGCCTCGATTTTTTTCTGATCGTTCAGCCAGACTGTGATGCGTTTGGGTTCGACGCGCATCCGAATCGTGTACCAGGTTTTCTGTTTAAAGGGCACGTGTTGCACATAGGCGTTTTCGATCGCGGACATACCGTCGAGATTCGACAGGCCGAGCACATCCCCGTCCCATCCACCGACGATCAAGGTGATCCACGCATTACTCACCGGCACATTCAGGCCACAGAAAAAGTCGAAGCCTTCGATGCGCTGCGCTTTCAATTCCACTTCGTAATTCATGACCGGGAACGCGGGATCGGCGAGGCGCAGCCCCGACCCCGGCTGCCCCGCATGCAGCATGATGACTCCATCTTCGACCGTTGCCTTGCCGTGGACAAATTCATCCACGCGAACCGAATGCCAGCCCTCGAGGTCTTTGCCATTGAACAGCGGCATCCACTCCCCGGCCATGCCCGGCGGGACCAGCCCGAGCAGGAGGCACCAGATCAGGTGTTTCATCAGACGATCCCGCGCAGACGAAGATCCGCGTCGTATTCGGGCACGCGCTTCCGCAGGGTGGCGACGAGCTCCTCACAGGCATGCTGACCCGGAGCGCTGGGGGCATCCAGGTACCCGTAGGTCAGGCAGGAACCCAACTCGGGAAAACGAATCCGGGTTTCCACCCCGCTGGCGCCCATGCCCAGGACACACACCGGGCAGGGATGGGGGGTGACCAGAAAATCCTGTAACGTGGCGACGTCGTCTTCGTTGCGGGTCACGGCGGCAATTTTCAGGATGACGTTATCCAGCGAGGCCACCCGATCCTGAAACGCGTCGAGGGCCTCCCGGGTCGGCGTCTCTTCAAAATGGTGGGTGGAGATGATTACCGGTTTTTTATGTGCCGTGGCACATTCGAGAACGCGATAGAAACACAGGCTGTGCAGCTCGATATCCACGATGGAGCACTCCTCCAGGGCCCGCTCGAAGAGCTCCATGCGACCGGGATCCTCATCCGGCCAGGTGCCCCCTTCGGATTGCTCGCGGATCGTGATGAGCACGGGTGTCCCGCGCGCCTCCAGAGCAATGCATTCGTTGAGCCAGCGATTGCCGGAGACATCCACCTCCCCTAAACGGACCTCGATGAGATCACAACCGGGATCCTCCGGACTGCTTGCGGCCTGGGCGAGGCCCGCGCTGGTGGTGATCACGCCGACCACGCGGGGCAGATGACCAAGGGTACGTTTTCCGGCAGTAATTTCGTGCATACAATTCCTCTCCCCTATGAAACCAATTTATCCGGTTGATGTAAACGGCTTTCAATTGGAGGATATGCCCATGCACATCATCGACAGCCACCTCCACCTGGATATTCTCCTGGACCAGATCGACGACACCGTGGACTGGTTCCAGCGAGGTAACATCTTCCCGATTTCCTGGTCCTACGCCTACGCCGGGGTGCAAACCGTCGAAGATCTCCACACGTATTTCGCCGGTCAGCACGCATGCTTTTCGGCTCTGCAGGAACGCCTGCCCTGTGCGTACCTCGTCGGCATCCACCCCCGCAATCTTCCCGCAACGCTCCGCCCGGAACAGGTGGGTGAACTCCTGGAACCCTGGATCACCCAGCCCGGTTGCATCGGCCTCGGCGAAATTGGAATCGATACCGATGATCCACGCGAAGCGGAAATTTTTGAGGCCCAGGTGATCTGGTCGGCCCAGCTACCCGAGCAGCATGTGGTCGGCGTGCATACGCCGCGCGCGAATAAAACCGGGGTGACGGAGCGCATTCTGGCCATCCTCGATCGCTGTGCGGCCCGCCCGGACCGGGTCGTGGTCGATCACTGTTCCGCGGAGACCCTGGCCAAGGTGCTGCAACGTCCCTATTGGGCCGGGGTCTCGCTGAGCCCGAATAAGAGCAGCGTCGACGAAGCGGTTGCGATGCTGCTGGCCCATGCGGATCAGTTGAATCGCGTGATGTGCAATACCGATTCGGCGATCGCGTGTTATGACCACTTGACGCAACTGGTCCGCGACACCCGCCTGACCCAGGATCAACGCGAGCAGGTGCTGAAGCGCAGCGCGGCACGCTGCATGCAGCCGTGATCAGGCTTTAAAACGCGAGGGAGATGAGAAAGCCGAGCAGGCCGAGCGCGAGCAGTATGCCGAAGCCGATCAGCGTCCCTTTAAGCAGGGCTTTCCGACCGCCCCCCCCTTCTCCGTCGTCCACGCTGGATCGACTCCCGTGCGAACCTCCGCTGTACCCGGTTCGTTTTACCCGGCGGCGCCGATGTTTGATTTTTCGCCGGGGCAGGTAGATCCGCGGAATCCCCTCTTCATTCACTTCGTCCATCGGCTCTCGCGGCAGACGCGGCAGGATCAAGGGCAGGAGCTCCTCGCTGTCCGGCATTTGCGATAACTTCCACAGGTGCATCTGGGGCTGTTTCGAATGCCAGTTGAATTCAAGCTGCATGACCAGCACGTTGGTCCAGAAATGCTTCTCTTCCTGAGCGGCCGATTTCATATGTTTGCCGATCAGCAACATGGAATCGAGCTGTTCAAAGCGTTCGGCATCCTGGGCCGTGACCATCGGCAGGGCGATCTTTGAGAGCGCATGTGCCAGTTCATTCCGGTACAGGCTTAAGCCCATCGCGAGCTGCAGGGCGATCACAAGGGCCTCCTCGCGCTGCACGAGAAGGTGGCTGTATTTCAGCCAGGCCTCACCCAGGTTCGCCAGCCGCTTTGGCTGGGCATGGTGCATCCAGAAAGAAATCCAGGCCATACTCACGGCGGACTGCTCATCCTCCAGCTCGGCCACCAGCTCGTCGGCACCAATCTGGCTGAACACCACCTCCAACACGTCACCCGACGTCGCAGCAATCATCCCGGGCAGGGCGGATGCGTGAACGGGATCATGCATCGTAAAGCGGAGGAAGTGAAGTAAGGCCTTGCGCAGGACAATCAGGTCACGCGAGCGCGTCGCGGCCACGACGGCCTCCAGCGGATCCTCATTGGACTCCAGCACAAAGGGTCTGCGTGGCGGGCGATCCTGCTCCGGCGCCTCGCGCGTCAACGGCTCGGCCACCACCACCGGCAGCGGCTTACTGACCGGCTTCGCCGTCACCCCGGGCTGGAGCAACTGGGGCTTCGCTCCTTTTTTCAGCAGCTCGTCGAAGGAAAGGACAATGCCTTCCTCTGGCGCGCTCACCTGGTAGAGCGCCATTTCGTAGGCTTCACGCAGGCGGCGAAACCCTTCGGGGTCCTTATCCGGACGCGTATGCTTCAGCTGCTGCGCATAGGCCTTTTTGACCATGCGCGCATCTGCAAACTCTTCGTCGATCCCTAGAATATGCCACGGCATGCCGCATCCCTAGCAGGCGGTTGAAAAACACGCAAGAGCCGCGTTGCGGCCGCGGCTCACGCTTCATCTTCGCTAAAAAAGGCCTGCAGAAAATCATCGAGGGCGCGCGTGGCCTCCTCCTCCGCAGCCCGATCGTGTGATTCCAGGGCATCCTCGAACTGGCTGAGTGCCTCATTCAGGCGCGTGCGATCCGCATCGGAGAGCACCTTCCCAATGCGCATCGCCCGCTCGACCCGGGCGCGGTTGGGCGGAAGATCCAGGGGGTGCACCTTGTGCGGATGCAGGCGCCTCGTCATCTCCGCCATCTGGATCGGATCCAGCGCCCCAGGGCAATGCTCGAAAGCCATTCGGATCTTTTTCCCGCTGCTCAGGATGGTTACTTCCGAATCAAGCAAGCCATTCAGATCGTAGCTGAAACACATACCGATCTGGCCCGGAGACGCCTGCCCGACCCGATGCTTGAGCCCTTCGACCGTCAACTCGCCGACCAAGTGATTGTCTTTGGTCATCCTCCGCTCGCCCTGATAGACGCGAACGATGATTTTGTCCTGGGTCGGATGGAAGGTCTGGAAGGGTCGGCTGCGGCTGAACGGGATCGTGGTATTGCGATCGATCAGGGGTTGAAAATATCCCTGCACCGACTGACCGGGCGCCAGTTCTTTGGCCACCTCGAGTCCGAGCGTATGCGGGCAGACGTCGGTAAGCACGAGTTCGCTGACCGCGGCATCATCCGCACAGATCGCGGCCTGCAATGCCGCGCCCCGCACAACTTCGCATGCGGTGTCGTACCCATCGCCAGGCGGACGTCCGAACTCCTCCAGGACCAGGCGGCGCACCAGGGGCATGCGGCTTGCACCGCCGACGAGGATCACCTCATCCAGGGCTTCCGGGGCAACCTTCGCATCGCGCAGGCAACGGCGCAGCACCGGGCTCATGCGCTGGATGATCGACTGGGCGGCTTCTTCCATCTCCGCGCGTGTGATTGTAAGGACCCGCCCGTCGCACGTGATATCCGCAGTTTCGTGGAGGCTTAACCATCGCTTCAAGCCTTCCACCTGCGGCCGCAGGCGGAACCGCTCCACCGGATCCCCCAGTGCCGCAAAAGTGTCTCCAATCCGGTTGACTAACACATCGGTAAAATCCTCCCCCCCCAGGCGGCTCTCGCCCGCCGAAGCCTGAATATCAATTACCCCATCAAAGACCTCCAGCACGGTGACATCAAAGGTGCCACCACCCAGATCAACGATCACCTGCTGGTATTCCCGATCCGGATGTGCAAAGGCAAAAGCGAGGGCGACCGCCGTGGGTTCGTTGATCAGGCGCTCCACATGGAGCCCGGCAATATGGGCGGCCTCCAGGGTCGCCCGGCGCTGGGCGTCGTGAAAAAATGCCGGTACGGAAATCACCGCGTGGGTGACCGGCGCTCCCAGCCGGACCTCCGCCACCCGCTTGAGTTCCTGCAACAGGCAGGCCGAACATTCCGTAGGCGTCCAGGTTCGTTTGCCAAACGTATACGTGGTCGGCGTCCCCATATCCCGCTTGAAACAGCTTACGCCGCTCTCGGGAACCTGCGCCAAGCGATCCTTGGCGGCGCGACCTACCAGCACATGTCCATCTTCCGCCACCGCGATCGCGGACGGCGTAACCCCCTCGCCCAGCTCGTTGTCCAGGATCACCGGACCCTTCGGCGACATCACCGCCACGCGGCTCTGTGTACTGCCTAAATCTATGCCAATCATCTTGCTCATCCGATTCAACTATAGGCCAAATCACCACCGCGTGAAGGTAAATTAAAGTGCCGATCATCCAGGATTATTCAGGATTATCCGTACTGGGACCTTGCGTCCGAGCGCTGGGATTCGTTGAATTGATGTATGAATACTTCAACGCTCCCCCGGCGCTTTTCGCGCGTGTCTTTTCGCGTGTGCCTGCCCCTTCTTCTGCTCCTGACGAGTCTGGCGCGGGCGGACGACCTGCCGAACATCGTCATCATCTATGCCGATGACCTCGGCTACGGCGACCTGTCCTGCTACAACACCAAGGCGGCCTATCAGACCCCGCGGCTCGATCAGATGGCACGGGAAGGCATCCGCTTTACCGACGCCCACAGCCCATCCACTATCTGCTCGCCTTCCCGCTATGGTTTGTACTCCGGTCAACAGGTCTGTCGCACCGGTCGCGGATCGACCGCATTCGAGGGGCCGAGCGGACCCAGCTACATCAAACCCGGCGAAATGACGATTGCCGATCTCGTCCGGGACAAGGGCTATCGCACGGGCATCTTTGGAAAGTGGCATGTCGGCCTGACCTGGGTCGACAAGGGGGGGCAGCGGCTGCGCGGTGGCTTCGAACAATCCCTGCTCATCGACTACGATAAAAGTACGCCCCTCGTAGATGGCCCGAATGCACGGGGCTTTGACGAATCGTTCATTACACCCAACTGCCCGACCACTGACCCGCTTTACATCTACATCGAAAACGGACTCGTACCCACGCCGGCGAGTCAGCGGCACCGCCGCAACACCCTTCCGAACCCCGGCGGAAAATGGCGCTGGGATAACGACGAGGGCTGGAAGTCACCCGACTATCATTTTGTCGATGCGGATCTGTTGTTCTACGAAAAGACGCTCGATTTTATCACCGCTCATCGGCAAACCTCGCCGGACAAACCCTTCTTCGTGGTCTTCTCCACCCAGATTGCCCACGCGCCGGTCCTCCCCGCACCGGCCTTCGCGGGCAAAACCACGGCCGGTGCGCGCGGCGATTTCGTGGCCGAGCTGGACACCCTGACCGGGCGTCTGTTGGATGCACTGGAAGCGCTCAACATCGATGATAACACCCTTGTGCTGTTTAACGCGGACAACGGACCGGAGACCCTGCACACCGTCTGGATGCGCGAGGACCACCAGCACGATGCGGCCGGCGGATGGCGCGGCATGAAGCGCGATGGTTGGGAAGGCGGCCATCGCGTGCCCTTCATCGCCCGATGGCCCAAGCGCATACCCGCGGGCCAGGTGTCGGATCAACTGACGAATACCACGGACATTTTCGCCACCATCGCTTCCGTCATCGGAGCGCCCCTGCCCGACGATGTAGCCGTTGACAGCTACGACATGCTGCCGGTGATGCTGGGCCTCCAGAAACCGGAAACGTCGGTGCGCCCTTACATGCTCACCCAGAGTTTTCGGTCGGAATTTCAGTTGCGTCAGGGTGACTGGAAATATCTCGACCATGTCGGATCTGGAGGCAATGGGTACGCCAAGGGCGCCTTGGCCAGCTACGCGCTTCCGGAGACGGCGCCCGAAGCCACCGGCCAATTGTACAACCTCGCCCGCGACCCCGGAGAAACCACCAACCTGTTTTTTACCGAAGCCGAACGACGCATGAGAATGCAGGCCCTGCTGAAAGAGCTGACGCAAAAAGACGGAGGCCGAAGCGCCCCCCGGAATCGGCAACCCCTGCATCTCCCGGCAAAGCCGAAAAAGGGAAAATAAGACCAGGAAAGGGGGAAAGTGGCAGGCGAGAAAAGGGGGAAGCAAGGAAGGAAGAAGGGAGGAAAGAAGGTGGAAAGAAGGTGGAAAGAAGGTGGAAAGAAGGTGGAAAGAAGGTGGAAAAAAAGAGGAAAGAAAGAAATAGTGCTCGGGAGAGGACTCGAACCTCCACGACCTTGCGGCCACCAGCACCTCAAGCTGACGCGTCTGCCATTCCGCCACCCGAGCAGGGATTTGGGCTAACAAGATTACACGTTGATGCCCTGTTCGCAAGCGCGTAATGTGCCCGTTTTTCACCCCCAGCCTCCCCGTCCCTTGGCATCCCCAGACCTCCCGTCCTTTCCTTTCCCGTCCCTTTCCGTCCCCTACGCCCCTTCAGTCCCTTTGTCCCATCCCCCTCCCCATGCTCCTTTCACCTTCTAACGGAGGTCTGTTTCTGGTACCGTCGCGGCGGCGCTGAACTTATGAGGGAACATAAGGAAATGTACCGCCACGGGAGCCTTTTGGCCACACGACCACCCACGAGGTACGAGGACTCTGTCTTCGGCGGAGGTCAGGGAGAAAAGCGAAGGGTTGCCCACTACGGTATCAATTTTTTGTCCCCACGGATCAGATGGCAATGAACTGAACGGAAAACCACGGAGGAGCGGGCATGAGCTATTTATCACGACCGATTGAGGGAATTGAGGACCATTACGAAGTGATCGTTGTGGGGTCGGGATATGGGGCGAGTATTGCAGCCTCCCGTCTGGCCCGTGCCGGCCGACAGGTCTGCCTGCTGGAGCGGGGACGCGAAATTCGTCCCGGCGAGTATCCCGACACCCTCTCCGAAGCCAGTGCGGACCTCCAACTGGATATGCCACACGAGCATAAAGGTACCCGTACCGCGCTCATGGATTTTCGGGTGAATGCGGATCAGAACGTGCTCGTCGGCTGCGGTCTGGGAGGCACCTCGCTCATCAATGCCAACGTCTCCCTTCGGGCCGAACCGCGCGTCTTCGACGATCCCCGCTGGCCACAGGCCTTCGTATCCGATCTCGGCACCCGCGTGGAGGAGGGCTATCAACGCGCCGAAACCATGTTGAAACCGCGGCCCTATCCGCAGGACATGCCGCGCCTGCCCAAGATGGAAGCCCTGGAAAAGTCGGCCGAGCTGCTGGGCCAGAAATGGTATCGCACGCCCATCAATGTAACGTTCAATGATGGTGTCAACCATGTCGGAGTCGAACAGAAAACCTGTACCCTCTGCGGCGACTGCATCACCGGATGCAACTTCAGCGCGAAAAACACGACGCTGATGAACTACCTGCCTGACGCCTCGAATCATGGCGCGCACATTTTCACCCGGGTGTCCGTTCGCCGCGTAGCCAAGGGATCCGATGGCAAATGGGTCGTCCACTACCAACTGCTCAATACGGGTATGGAACTATTTGATGCGCCGACCATGTTTGTCACCGCGGACCTGGTGGTCCTCGGCGCGGGAACGCTGGGCTCAACCGAAATTTTACTGCGCTCCGCAGCACATGGATTGCCCCTGTCTCCGGCGGTCGGCCAGCACTTCAGCGGCAACGGCGACGTGCTAGGCTTCGGCTACAACGGCGACGTGAAGATCAACGGGATCGGCTACGGGCATCGCGATCTCGACCCGAAGGAGCCGGTAGGTCCCTGCATCACCAGCGTGCTTGATCGACGTGAACAACCCGAACTCGAAGACGGGATGGTGATCGAAGACGGCTCCATTCCCGGCGCGATGAGTTCCATCCTGCCTGAGATGTTTGAGGTAGCCGACCTGATCGGAGGGACCTCTCAGGAGCCGTCCTGGTGGGATGAAGCGGAAGCCCGGATCAAAAAAATGTTCAGCGGCCTGATGGGCTCGTATAAAGGGGCCATGAATCACACCCAGACCTACCTGGTCATGGCCCACGATGGCACCGAGGGCCGCTGCTACCTCGACCAGGATCGCCTGCGCATTTCCTGGCCGGGTGTCGGCCAGGAGCCCATCTTCGACCAGATCAACGACACGCTGCTGAAGGTGAACGAACACCTCAGCGGAACCTACGTCCGCGATCCCTTGTGGACCGAACTCCTGAATGAAAAAATCATCTCCGTCCACCCCCTCGGTGGCTGCAGCATGGCGGAAAATGGTGAAGCAGGCGTGGTCAACCATTGCGGAGAGGTGTTTTCCGGCGTCGATAGCGACATTCACGAAGGGCTTTACGTCTGTGACGGATCCGTCGTCCCCCGCAGCCTCGGCGTGAATCCGCTGCTTACGATCTCAGCCATCGCCGAACGCACCGCCGCGCTTATCGCGGAAAAGAAGGGCTGGACCATTGATTACACCCTGCCCTCGGCTCCATCGGCACCGTCGATCGTGCGCAAACCCGGCCTTCAATTCACGGAGGCCATGAAAGGGTATTTCAGCGCCAATCCCGGGCTCGATTACGACCGGGCCTACGAAGCTGGCAAGGAGCTCAACGACCCCTTCCAGTTCGTCCTGAAAATTCGAACCGAAGATGTGGAGCAGATGCTCGAGAATCCGGCCCACGAAGCACGGATCGTAGGGACCGTGGAGGCGCCGGGCTTATCGGATCGGCCGCTGACGGTTACGGAAGGGTTTTTCAACCTCCTCAAGGTCGATACGACGCACGTGGAAACGCGCAACATGAACTACCGGATGAAACTCACCAGTGAGGACGGGAAAATCTGGGATTTCGAAGGCCATAAAGTCATTGCGGAAGATTCCATTCTCAAACTCTGGGACCAGACCACCACGCTCTACTTCACCGTATATGCAGGCACGGACGAGCAGGCCCCGGTCGCCGGGCGCGGCATACTGCACATCAAGCCGCTGGACTTCATGAAACAGATGACGACCATAAAGATTCCCCATGCGAAGTCTCGCCGCGAACGCCTGAAATGGACGTCCCGGTTTGGTCACTTCTTTGCCGGCATCCTCTTCGACACCTATGGCGGGATCGCGGAGCCGACCGACTATTTCGATGGGGCGACGAAGAATCGGAAGAAACGCAGGCTCAACGCCCCGACGCCGGAGGTACATTTCATCAAAACCGCGGACGAGGTGGAACTGCGGCTCACCCGGTTTCCGGGTGGCACGCGCGGCCCGATCCTTCTCTCGCCGGGACTGGGGATCACCAGTGACATGTTTGCGGTCGACACCATCGAAATCAACCTGGTCGAATACCTCAGCGCAGCGGGGTATGACGTATGGCTGTTCGACTGGCGTGGGAGCCCGGCTCTCGCCTCTTCCCGCACCCAGTTTTCGCTGGATGATGTATCCAAAAACGACTACCAGGCCGCGATTCCGTTTGTTTGCGAACAGACGGGCGTTTCCGAAATCGATCTCCTCGTCCATTGCATTGGTTCCACCACCTTCTTTATGGCCATGTGCCGGGGGCTGCAGGGGGTGCGTTCGGTTATCGCCTCACAATCCGCCCTCCACCTGGATGGATCGAAAGCCAATGAACTGAAGTGCGGACTTTTAGTGCCCACCGTCCTCGACACCTTCGGATTCCACCAGCTGGAAGCAACCATCGACCATGTTCCCCATTTTGGCGATCGCCTCTGGGACAGACTCATGGACATCAATGCCCGGATTGGAGCACAGGGCCAATGCGACAATGTCGTCTGCCACCGCGCCACCTTC
>JBLIND010000219.1:0-10872 GCA_047639095.1 Candidatus Omnitrophota bacterium
GTTCCGTAATTATCTTCCGGGTAGGGGATCTCTCCCGTAAGGGGTTTCCGGTTGGGGTTGAAGTCCAGGAAATCGGGCTCGGGACTTGGCGGAAGGGGGGCCGGGACTAAAGGGGATGGCGAGGCGGAAAATGAGATAAAGTAAACTTCATCATGCCGAGCCAACCTTCGCGCTTCTTTAAGTGTGCTCGTCGCGATCCAGTTGTTCGCGTGCCCCCAGGGATGTTTTCCCTGATTTTTTCCATCCAATAGGTTCAGTACCCGGTCTCGTGAAGTATCCGGTTGGAAATAGATGAGGAACGTCAGGTTTTTGTCTGCGGATTTGGATCGTGTTACTTCGCGGGAGAGTTTGTAGGCGGGTAAGTAGCGAGCCAGAGTGTGAAAAAAAAGTTTGCTCGTACATTAACGTACTTAGCGGTGCTGCACCTGTTTTTTCAGGATGCAGAACGATCGTGTACGTATGGCGGTCCAGCGGTTGTTGGAGATAAATGCCTATGTCCTTGAGATTCTCGACCTCAAGACGCGTGGGTCCACGCGTGATTTGTATGAGGGCGTGTCGTTTTTTTCTGGCGGTGTTGTCAAGCCAGGGCAAGAACCGGGCCAGCGGTTTGTCTTCATTCGCTTTGTCGCTCAGGCCGGCCGGCGGTTTGGGTTCCACCTGTTCACGGTTGAAGGCAATCGGAAATTGTCCATGCAGATTCATCGCTAGCATGAAGAAGCCGCAGGCTCCCGCTATACAAAAGGCGAACGGATAACGCGTACCCGTTCGCACAGTAAGACTCGTGGACTCGATAATCGTGTTGGCCTATTCGAAGGTTTTTATGCCGAGCAGTTGATGGATTCGGATATCATCCCCGCTTACATTCCTGGTCTTCGGATCCAGGTAGAACGCGGGGTAAATGAACTGTGACTTTACTCGCTTATCGAGCACCTCACCTGGGGTGTTTTCGATAACGACCTTGCCGCCGGGGATCAGGCTGATTCCATCTTTCCGGCAGGTATTCGTGGCCTTGTAGAGATCGATTTCCAGATGTGTATTTCCGGTAACTTTCTTAAATTTGAAGGTCGTCAGAATCAAGATGTCCCGAACCGTGAACTCATTAATTTTTACCCAACCGGAGCTTTGCTCGGCATCATCGGCACCACCGGAATCATCATTGTAGAACCAGATTTGAATTTTCTGTGCACCCACGAAGTTGCCAGGGCTGGTTTCGATGCGGTCACCACAATGGCGTATCATGACGCTGGCATCGTCGATGGGCGTGCCGCCTGTCGTGAAGAGGGAGGGCGTCTCGGAGAACAAGTTGTCGCTGCTCATGTTGACTAATCCGTAGTCCAGGAAGTCATCTTTGTAGGTCACCCCCTTCCCGATGTTTTGCGTAGTGATCCAGACGTTGTAGTCCTCGTTCGGGACCTGCTCTATACCTTCGTCGTTGCCGCTACCGGCGAGGATATCCCGCGGATCGCCGAGGTGAACCCGCCCATGATTATTACGAATGGCATGGCCCTTCTTTTTGCGGATGGGGTGACGGATGCCGACGGGATCGCCGAGGTCTGGGTTGAGTTGTCCACCCCCACGAATTACCTGGGTAACGTGACCACGCGGATCGATCTCGCACCCGCGGGCGGCAATCGCTGGGAAGCCTTGTACACGGACTTCGCAAATTTTGGTGCTTATACGCTCACCGTCTTTGCCCGGGACACCCTCGGCAATCGATCGCCAGGCGTGCAGACAACCGTCCTGGTTGCGTCTCCTGCACAACTCCCGCCCGGAATTCAGGCCGGGCAGGATTTATACGAGCCGGATAACGTCGAAACCAATGCCACGTACGGCGATCTGCCGATCCTGCAGTATCACACCCTCGATACCACCAACGATTGTGACTGGGTTTTCTTCTACGCGGCTTCCAGCCAGGTCGTCGATGTGGAGAGGATTCATCTGACCACCAACATCGATACGCGCATCGAGTTGTATCATTCCGCATCGGGCGGCGTTTTTCATCTCATCGATAGCATCGATGAGTTTGGCAACGATCTCGGCGAGCTCGCGGGGCTGACTTTCCCCACTTCCGGGTATTACTACGTGAAGGTTTGCCAGGCGGAAGATGGCTCACACAAACCGGGTGCGTATCTGCTCAGCGTGTATCTGCCGGTGGGCGTTGCTGCGCTCCTTGTCACAGCCGTGGATGTGCTGACCGGCGGTCCGCTTGCGGGAGCGCACATAAGCATCCCCGGTCTGGGATCTGGAACGACGGATCGTAGTGGTTCTATTCAATTCGGACTCTCCAGATCGGGCACCTACACCGTCACGGCCACGCCGCCGGGCCAGGGCTACAAAGCCTTATTCGGTGAGAACGGGCCGCACGAATTTCCCAATCAAATGAATTCCGATTATGGCAATCCGCGGCAAATCAGTGATCCGGACTTCGGCACAACCCAGTCTGGCCTGCAGTTTGCTGGTCTGGCCTTTGGTTTTATTCCGACGGCGAAGGTGAAAGCGCGTCTGGTGGATCCTTTGATCGGCAAGCCGGTCGAAGGTATTCGCTTTTCGCTGGTGGTGCCAGGATCGGACCCTGAAATCGTGTATGACCAGTATCCCTGGCTTTACGGGATCCCCTGGGCCAGTGATAACAGCGGCGACTCCCCCGGCAGCCTGGATGTGTTTCCGAACCAGAATTACGACCTGTATTTCATCTCGACCGATGGCCGCTACATGAATGCCCATCTGCCGATTCGGACCGGTGGGCGCGGCCAGGTGCTGGACCTCGGCGACTTGAGCCTGCCCGCGGCCCTTGCCGCATCCGGCTTGCCGCTTCCCTGGCTCAGCTACTACGGCCTGCCGACGAATATCCTGCCGGGTGACGACCCCGACCTCGATGGGCAGAGCGTCGGTGCCGAGCTGATCACCGGTACCGATCCCAACGACATCAACAGTTCGTTTTTCGTGCAGGGCATGCTGCAGGACGAAAACGGGATGAGCCTGCACTGGGTGGGCCAGGCCTATCGCACGTATCAGGTCACCATGAACAGCCAACTGGACGGCGCGGCCTGGTCGCCGGTGAGTCCCACGTTCCTGAACACCGTCGATGGCGCGGCGATGCAGTTTACCCTCCCCGATGACCTGCCCGGTTCTCCTGTTTTCCGGGTTGAAGTCGCCTTGCCAGCCAACGAGTAAGCGGCGTCTCCGATCACGGAGTGATCCACCCCCAAAGCACAGGGTCAAAACGGTTCTTCGTCGTGCGAAGCGCGGAGGAGAACCGTTTGTGACCCTGTGTACACCCCAAATCCGTTTAGCATCCCGGCGGGATTCAACCCTCCCGGCATGCGCTGTTGAATCCTTTCAGGATTCTAGAGAAGGCTGACCGCAAACACAGGGTCTGCGACCCTGTGCGCTGGAGTTCGATCCCTTCGGGATATTGGTTTACGCACTACCGGAGCTAATGTCTGGACATGGGTTTACCTAATTCGCTCCCTAGAAGCTGTTCTCTATAACGACCTGATCCAGCGGAAGCTGGCCAGCCTTCGGCCACGGGTCTTTGACTTTTTTGCCGATGGCGACCATGGGCCCCATCACGTGGTCGTCCGGCAGGTTGATCAGCTCGGCGACTTTTTCGATGTCGAAGCCGATCATGGGGCAGGAATCGTATCCCATGCTGCGCGCGCTGAGCATGAGCGTCTGCATGGCCATGCCGATGGAGCGTTGGGCTTCATCCCGTTGCAGCCATTCGCGCCCTTCGTGGAACGGTCCCATCCAGTTGACCAGCAGCTCGGCGACGTCCTTGGGCGCGTTGACCCAGTAGCGCTCCGGCTCCTTGGCCCAGGCCTTCACATCGGCGGTCATCAGGATTAACAGCGAGGCGTCGGTCATCTGAGCCTGGTCATTGCCGTGTTCGGTGCGAATTTTCTTGCGCAACTCCGGGTCGCGCAGGATCACGAAGCGCCAGTGCTGAATGTTGAAGCTGGTTGGCGACTGAATGGCCGCGTCGAGGAGTTTGGTTTCTTCTTCCGCGGTTAAGCGGTGCTCCGGGTCAAAGGCTTTAACCGCACGGCGTTGGTAAATGGCATCGAAGGTGTTCATGAAGGGTTTCCCTGGTGAGTGGTTGGTTAATTCGAGTCTTCATACGGGGGATTGGGCGTATTGCAACCTGCGGATCATGAGATTCGAATGGCACTATTTGCCGAGCAGGAAATCTTGCTCGATCTTTTTCACATCGAGTTGGTTGTCGACCCCATAGGTCCGTCCGATGTAGTCACCGAGGTTGTCGATGGGGTCTTTGTCTCCATCCAGCTGCACGCGCGTGAGGGTGTTGGTGGGGTAGCCGGCCGTGACGACCAGGATGTCATCGAGGTAGGACAGCCAAATCTCCTGCTCCATCAGATTTCGGGCGCTGATCAGTTCACTGTTTTTCTCGGCCGGGAGCTCGGATTGAATCGCCGCCTTTAACGCCTGGCTCCATTGGTTTTTGACACGCTTGAATTCGCTGTGGGGCAAGGGCCAGTGGTAGCTGAACTGATTGCCTTCCCGGCGGATGTAGGCGTGATTGGCGACGGCGGCGGGGCGCAACTGCTGATACTCCCTCAGGTCTCCAGGTCCGTCGATCTCGAGGATGTGTTTGGCGATGGCGATATTCGCCGCATCGATGATCTGGCTGACCTGGTGAATGGTCACGCGTTGGTACGCGCACAGTTCACCCTGGGCGTTTCGATAAAAGGCTCCGTTGTCGATGTGGACATGAGCCAGGAGGAGCCGGGCGACGGCCAGTAATGCCTGGTGCGCTTCTCGTTCCTGTGGAGTAGGGGGGCCGTCGACGTCTTCGTTCTCTTTGCTGAAGGGCTCGTTTGCAAAAGCACGGGTTGAGGTCTCGTTGTACTCCCATATCCAGTTGCCAAAGAAAAAGGTGCGGCCGTTCTCATACAGGGAGGCCAGTTGCTGCTTTTCCTCGCTGGTGATGCCTTCACCTTTTTCGGAGCCGAAGAGGCCTTCGTAGTTCTGGAAAATCCGTAGCGTGTCCAGCTCCTCGTCGTAGTGATAGGAAAGCGTCTGGCGATCAAAGTCGATGCAGCTCGTCAGCAACAGCGGGAACAGGAGCATGCAAACCATCTTCATACCCAAAGTGTAAACGCGCCACCCCTTGAAAGCAACCCTCCCTCCTCCGTCCTCTCTCCCCCTCCTCGTTCACCTCCGACGAATTTCGATCCGCAGAAATCGACAGGGAAGGGCGGGGTCAAAGCGCAGGAGCTGTTCGGCAATCGGCAGGCCGCTGAATCCAGCGTTGATCCATCCGAAGGTCGACGGTGCATCCATCCAGTTGAGCAGGTCGTCCGACACCTGGACGATATACGGGATGTCGTCCGCCACGAGGTTTTGTTGGTCACCTTCCGGTATTGAGCCGGGGTTGGATCCGGGGCGAGGTTGGCGGGAACGCCCACCGCCTTGTACATCGAGCCATCGGCGTTGTAGTTGTGCCGCTTGAGGAAATCCGCATCGATCTGCTCAACAAACGAAAACAGGCCGAAGTCGCTGCCGTTCCGGCGTACCCACCAGTAGGCCGTCTCCGGGTCGGGTGAGCCCGCTTGGTTGAGGAAGGCGAAGTCGCTGTCCTCGCGCACGTAGTTGTCCTGGTCGAGGAGTTCAGATTGAACTCCTCGACCGCTGGTCGATCGGCTCGCCATTTGAAATGATGCCCCGGATGGAAATCGAACGTGTATTTGTGCTTGGGCCAATCCTCCGTGGTCTGGCCGCGCACCCGGGTAAAGACATTGTCATACAGAAGCCCGTCGAAGAAGACCGCCGAGTGAGTGCCGCCGCGCGTATCCGCACCGGCCGTGTCATCGGTGAACCCGCGCAGGGTCGGCAACTGGGTCGTATGTGTTCTTCCGGTTACCATGGTACCGAAATACTCGGGATCGTTCAGCGGATCGTAGTAGGTCGGATCGACGGAAAGGGTTTCCCCTTCTCCGGTGGCGACGATGCGCCAGCGGACGAGCTCACCAACCTCGTATGCGGCCGCAGGAATGCTTGCGGCGAATTGACTCAGGGCATCGGGGCTCATGTCGAGCAGGGTCTCGGGTCCAAAGCCGATCCGATAATGCAACCGTACCGTCTCAACGGCCCCCAGGCTGGGTACGACGGTGGTCACGATGAACAGGGTCTTGATCCCACTCAGCGTATCATAGCACAGCGCGAGATGGGTCCAGGTGTGCTTGTACCGGATCGGCATTCCGTGGATACCAGGAGCTGTTGTCGCCGCCTCCGTTCCACGCGCTCCAATCGCCATTGGACTTGTTGTAGAGGATCCAGCCGTAGTACGCGCTGCCATCCGGTGAAAGATAGTCGCGGTTGGAGAGGGGTGAGCGATAGACGCCACCCCCGGCTTCGTCGGCATTGACCCAGGCGGTGACGGTGAAGTTTGAGCTGTTGAGCTCGGGCTCCCAGGGTATATCGAGATGGCCACCATCGGCCAAACGCACTGCGCCGCCCGTGTGCGGACGCGCGCCGGTTTCACCAAACGAAATAGTTCCCCCATTGAGATCCGCCTGGCCGTGAAAGCCCATGCCTGATTGGTCCGAACCGTCCGTATCCAGGGACCAATGCCCAACAAGGTCCGCCCGGGGCAGGCTCGGGAGGAGCATCAGCACCAGCACCAGGTGGTGTAATATTCTTATATTAATGGTGTTAGGATTTTTCATGCCTGCTTCAAAACGGACGCAGCATCACGCAGCTGCATAATCGCATGAAATGTTCAGCAGGTACCGTTCCTTGATGCGGGACCGGTGTGAGATCTCGGTTTGGACCCCAGTGTGAGATCTCGGCAGGGGACTGCCTAGCTACGCGATCAACCGAACAGGCCGAGCTCGCCGGTGATATCCACGCCATCGATCGACAGGCCGCCCGCGAGCAGTTGTTCGGCCGCGTTGCTGTAACCGGGGATGATGGAGTTGAGATGCGCCTGAGAGGCCCCGAGGTGTTTACGGATCACTTCGCCGAGCACAGAGCGGTAATCGACGCTGCGACCGAGGTAGCGGTCGTTCTCGAGGAACATGGCCCCGGTGTCGCCGCCCGGCCAGGTCGCGCCATCGCATTGGTGCACCCCGCCCTGAAAAGCGGGGTTGCCACTCGCGAGGAACATGCAGCCGGCTTCCGCGTGATCGGTGCCACCCGAACTGTTCTCTTTACTCGTGCGACCAAACTCGGACAAGGTGACCACGATGGTCTTGTCCCAGATGTTCACCGAGGGATGAGATAAATATTTTCGTACCGCGTGGAGTCCCTGGCCGAGGTACCGCATGCGTCGGCCGTGGCCGCTGTCGATCAAGCCCTGGTCATCGTGCGTATCGAAGCCGCCGAGCTCGGTGCCGGCGATGATGGCATTGCCTTCGTGCAGCAACTGGCAGGCATGCTTGAGTTTTTCAAGGAAGTTGAATGCGGTGTTCGAACCGAAACCTTGATCATCGGTATTGTTGCCGGTTGGAAACAATTGGGTCTCGTTGAGGTCGTCATCCAGAAAGGGCGAGCCCGAAATCTTGTTGTTGCTGCCATCGCGACCGTTGGCATCGAAGTCGATGCCTTGAATCTGATCGATGGAACGCACGAAAGAACCGCCGGCTTCATGCACCAACTCGCGGTGCTGCTTTTCCGGATATCGATGCCCGTACATGCGTTGAATGGCCTCGATGTGCTTGTTGCGCGCGCCGGGATAGACGCCGAGCAGATCAAAGCGACTCGGTCGGCGAATGTTGGTGAGGGGAATCCGGCCCCGCACGCTGAGCGGGCTGTTCGATCCCATGGTTACCGCGGAAAGCGGGTTTTGCTTGCTCCAGCCGGTTTCCGTAACCGTGCGGTAAAAGATGCCTTCCTGCGGGTAGCCTTTGCGGGGAACGCCGCTCTCCCAGTATTGCTCGCTCTCGAAGTGCGAACGATTCTGGTTGGGATAGCCCACCCGGTGCACAAGCGCGAGGTCGCCGGCATTGTACATCGGCGCGAGTTGGTCGAGGTTCGGATGCAGGGAGGCGAAGCCGTTGCCGCAGTCGATGCCGCGACCCGCTTCCGGGTTTTCATCAAACAGTCCCGAGCTGGTCAGGCCGGCGCTTGGGCCCGGGATATGCAGGGTCGGGCGAAGATCGGTATTGTAGGCGGGATCGCCCGTCGGCACGAGGCTGTTCAGGCTGTCATTGCCCCCACGGAGAAACACGAACAAGAGTTTGTTCCCGTTCCACTCGGTGGGCAAGCCCGCCTCGACCGCGCGCTGCATGAAGCCGGGAAGGGTCGTGAGTCCGGCAATCGCCCCGAGGGTGCTGCGCTTGAAAAAATGTCGTCGGGTGAGAATATTCATAGGGTTTCCTATTGTTCGTGAAAACGTGGGCTCGACAGGAGGAGGGCGACGACCGAGCGAAGCCGGTTTTCGTATTCCGGGCCGCCAATGGCCAGGTTGGAGAAAGGTGAAGCGGTCCCGCTGGCATCGCTGTTCAGGAGACTCACGCATTCGCGCGCCTCCTGGGCCAGGGTGGCGTGCCCGACGCCGGGAAAAATTCGTCCCAACAGGTAATCGGTGATGGCATCTGCATCGCTCTGCGCACCCGCGTCGACGCGGTCAAGAATCAGGGCGACCGGGTCGCATTGGTTATCCGTGCCTCCGGAACCGTAGTCCGTTTGCTTCATCGGTTCGTCGGTTGCCATCATGAACTGTTGAATGAAGCGCAAACGTTCGACCACGGTGCCGGTATCGATCCACTTGATGCCGAGCTCAGACCAGCCGTTTGGCTCCACGCGGGCAAACGGTTCCATCCCCGCGCGATCCATGGCGACCAGCAGGTCGAAGCCATCGGTTGATGCGGTTTCGCTTCCGCCGACGTCGGTCTTGAGGGCACGGATGGCGCTGACCATGTATTCGAGCGGCGTTTTAACCTTTTGTTGCACGGCTGACTGGCTCTGGAAGAGTTCCGAATTAAAAATGGTGGCGAGCACGCTGCGCAGGTTGCCTTTGCGGCCATCGGGTCCCGGTGTATCCCAGGTGGTCATGCAGGCGCGGATCAACTCGGCCTCGGCGCTCTGGCTGCTGACGTTGTAGTAGTAGCCGTGTTCGAAGCTGTCGTGAACGAAGAGCCGGCAGAGTTTGATGCTGAGAAACTCCATGGTGTAGGGCAGGTTGGCCAGGTGCGCGATGGCATCGTAGCCGTCCTGCATGCCCTCCATGCCACTGCGCTCGGGAAGATTCAGCTCGTAGGACAGGTTGGCATAGTCGGGGCCGAAGCGGGGATCAATGGCGTATCCCGCGAAGATTGTTTTGTTGCTCGTCGAGTGGGCATCCGGATCAAAGGTCACCCGGTACTCCGGCTGCGGACCGGCGATCAGCTGTGCGTCGAAGTAAAAGTCGCGGCTCTGTTCGGCGATGTTCAATCCGTGTACGGCGAGCACGTTGTTCCCGGCTTGCAGGATGGCCGCAGGATCGTTGAGTACGATGGTCACCCACTCCCCATTGGTTTGGGCATCATCGGCGGTGGACTCGAAGGTCAGGCCATCGGTCGAGTCGCGGTTATGGGTGCCGACGACCTGGTCATTGATGTAGGCCACACACCCGTCATCGATATAGAGTCGCAGGGTCAACATTTCGAGGGCGGAGGGATCGGCGACGTTGAAGGTGTGACGGAAGTAGAGGGTCGAATACGCGTTCCGCATGTCCGCGACATCGGTATTGTGGTCCTCGCCGCCGTAGCCGATCACGGTTTGACCCGTCATCCAGTTGGTGCCTGGAACGAAGGCGGCTTCACGCCAGTTGGCCGCCGGTTCTGACGAGCCTTTCCGCCAAAGCCAGTTCGATGAGTGTTCGGTGATGAGTTCGGTCGGGGTGTAGGCGAGGGGAGGCACGTTGGTATCCGCGGGATGCGCGAGCGCGATGCGCCAGCCGGTCCAGACTTTCGCCATCTCTTCGATGTCGACTTGTTTGTAGCCGTTGTCGACGCCCATGGTGAAGAGCTCGAGCAGTTCGCGCGCATAGTTTTCATTGGGCGCGGACTTCTCGTTCTCGATCGTATCCAGATAGATGATCATGGTCGCGCTTTCGATGGAGATCTTCAGTAGATCGTAAAAGGTCCCGTTCGGATCGAGCAGGACCTTGCGCCATTGATCCATCTCCCAGAGCTCCAGCGAAGCGGCCATGCTCTGCGCCGCGCTGTTACTGATGCCGAGCTCGTCGTTGAAGTAGTCACGCGTCTTCCAGCTGTAGGTGACGAAGTGGTTGTTGATGAATTGGAGCAGGACTTCCATCAACTGCCGGTCGGCATGGATCGCACGCAGGCAGTGCCAGGCCTGGAGCTCGCGGATGGTCCCATTCTGGCTGTGGAGTCGATCGATCAGGACCTGGATGTCAGGACGATTGTCTACCGACTCTGGCCGGGTTTACGAGCTGATCTGTTCGTTGATCCAGGCCGTGCAGCCGATGGTGCCGATGTGATCGAGCAGATCGGGGGTGGGTCCGTAGGCGAGGCGGTTGACCGCGAGGCCGGTCAGCACCTGCTCCGCTTCAACCGGGATCGCCTCCAGGGAAAAAAAGGCGCGGGACTTGCCCGAGGCATCGATGAGCAGGTCCAGTCCGTCAAACGTAACTTGTGCGGCAGGGGTCATCGGCGTGGACAGGCTGTCGGATTCGAGTAAGCGGTAAGTCTCGACGGCCACACCGGGTTGGATGCTGGCGAGCACCAGGTTGGCGTTGAACCGAGTGCCGTAGAGTTCGGCGCGCTGCGGGTCGTGATTTGATCCTGTGCTGGTCTCGCCTTGCTTGAGGCTGAGTGGCGGGCCTTCGCCGTGTGGAACAAAATTTGGCGTTGAGCTCAGGAGAATGCGTTGGAGAAAGTACCCGTCTTCACGCATCCAGAT
>JBLIND010000220.1:0-10845 GCA_047639095.1 Candidatus Omnitrophota bacterium
CACGTTCAGCTTTCCTCCCAGCCCGTATGGAACGCTTGCTTCGGGTGGCTACCTGGTCGTCGCGAAAAATCCGCCGGTGTTTGCCACCTTCTATAACACCAATGGGATGAACCTGGCCGGTCCGTTCCTCGGGGGCAGCTTGAGCAACGGTGGGGAGGAGGTGGCACTGGTGCACAGCACCTTCGGCGACATTCAGCGCTTCGACTACAAAGACGGCTGGTATCCGCAAACCGATGGCGCGGGATTTTCGCTTACCATACGCGACGAACTGGCCGACTCGATCTGGTGGGATGATAAGGACGGCTGGCGGGCGAGCGATGCCTACCTCGGGACACCGGGTGGCCCGGATCCCGGCTTGCTCCCTCTGCCAGATAGCATTGTGATCAATGAAGTGCTCACACACACGGATGCATCCCCCGTCGGCGATTGGATCGAGTTGCATAATCGCTCGGGCGATAACCTGGATATCGGCGGCTGGTTTCTCAGCGATAATGCCGCGGTCCTGTCAAAATTCCGCATCCCGGATAATACGATTATTCCTGCCGGTGGCTTCCTGGTCTTCGATGCCACCAATCATTTCCGGCATGCTTCCGCACCGCTACCCTTCGGTCTGAGTGAGCATGGAGAAAATGTGTACCTCAATTCGGCCCTGCCCGGGGGTACCTTGACGGGCTACCTGGCGGCCCGGGACTTCGATGTGGCAGAAAAAGAAGTCACCATCGGTCGCTACACCCGGAGTGATGGAAAAGTCGATTTTACCGCGATGAGCTCAGCGACCTCGGGTCTCGCGAACAGCGCGCCGCGGGTCGGACCCGTGGTTTTCAGCGAGATCATGTACAATCCGCTGCCCGGGCAGTATGAGTTCATCGAGTTAGTCAACATCACGGCTGCGCCGGTACCAATGTTTGACCCCGCCGTGCCTACCAATACCTGGTCGGTCTCCGGGGTTGGATTTGATTTCCCCCTGGGCATCACCCTCGCAGCCAACGAGCTGTTCGTCCTGGCTGAAAGCACGATTACCCCGGCCGCCTTCCGAGCCCTGCACGGGATCGCGCCGTCCATTCGCATCTTCTCCTTCCCGGGCAGCTTGTCCAACGGAGGCGAATCGCTGCGCCTGCAGAAGCCGGGCTCGCCCGATGAAACCGGCGTTCCCGACATCGATGTGGATCGGGTCGTCTATGAAGACAAGGCACCCTGGGCCATCAGCGCGGATGGCGCGGGCCCCTCGCTGGATCGCAACAGCAACTTCGACTACGGGAATGATCCCGCGAACTGGCCGGCGAGCGCGGGTAGTGGGGGAACCCCGGGCTCCAGTCTGCCGTACCGCATCCTGACCGCATCGGTCAATCCAGGCGGGACCATCACGCCCCTGGGCAACGTGCAGGTCGCGCTCGGCGGCGGCACCAACTACGTCATCACCGTAAGCAATTTTTATCATCTCGCGGATGTGATTCTGGACGGGAACACCTCGCTCGGACCGGTGTTCAATTACACCTTCTCCAACGTCACCGGTTCGCACACGCTTCATGCGGTCGTGCTCCCGGACACTGCCACGCAGGGCACCCCGCACTGGTGGTTGAATGCGAGTAACCCGAGTTGGGTGGATAACTTTGATGTGCATGAAGTGTCGGACTCCGACAATGACGGTACCCCGGCGTGGAAGGAGTACCTGGGTGACAGCGACCCCGGTGATGCCTTGTCCGAGTTTGTCATGGAGGACGTCAGCACGGATGCGACCGCACAGTTGACCTTGCGTTGGAACAGCCGTCAGCTGGGTGCGTTTCCCACCCCGCGGCAATACGCGGTATACCGTGCCGATGGTTCGTTTTCCAATGGGTCCGCGTGGACCCAGGTCGTCGGCGGCCTGAATGCGCAGGGCGACAGCACCACTGTAGTGGATGATCTCAGCCTGCTGTCCGTGGATACCGCGGTCTATCGCGTGATGATCGATGGGGTCAGCGGCAGTTACACCGAAGCCGTGACGGTCGCCCAGCGCCTGCGCCTGACTGAAGGCCGGAACTTTGTTTCGATTCCGTTTGAGCCCCTGGACAATACCCTGGCCGCTCTCTTTCCGGTGGATCAGCTGCCTGCAGCGGCGACCGAATCCGCGGCGACGGTGATTGATCTCTGGGACGCGGGAAGTCAGAACATGTCTGCGCGGTATTTCAACTCAAGCGCGCCCGGCTTCACTGGTTGGCGCGTGCCGGGTAGCTTTGCCGATGCCAATACGGTACCCGTCGATCGCGCCCAGGGCGTCATCATCACGGTTCGGGAAGGGGCGGGGAGCATGGACTTATACGGTGCGGGATGGCTTCCGGAAACAACCCCATCCGTATCCGTCGTTGATAATGGCTACACCCTGCTCGCCCTGCCGATTCCCAGCCAGATCTACGTCGCCAGCCTGGGGCTCCCCGCAGCCGGCTTTGTCGGGGGCACACGCTTTTCTGCCAGCGACCGCTTGCTGTTTTTTAATCCCGCCACCGGACGATTCGACATCCGGGTGTGGTTGTACGCCCCCAATCAGCAGTGGCTCACCGCCGAACTGACTACGGGCAACCGGGCGATCCAACCGGGGGAAAGCTTCCTCATCCAGCGCCGCGATCGCGGCAGCGCCTTCAACTGGTCATCCCCGCTGTTCTACTCTACGCCCGCACCGGGTCCCCAGTAGGTTGGGACTCCGTCCCGACCCCACCGGCAGGCTTAGCCCCCTCACTAACCTTGCAGGATTGGCTCAGACGTGTAGAGGGTGGGTATGAAGAACCTATCCCTCCTCCTGGTTGTCCTCAGCGCGATCGGCGTCACGCATCTGCCCGCGGCGGAAGCCGCCACACGTCCGAACATTCTTTTCATCTTCGGGGATGATTGGGGCTGGGGCGATCTCAGTTGCCACGGGCATCCCTATGTGAAAACACCGAACATTGATCGGCTCGCAGCCGAGGGTACGGACTTCCATCGCTTCACGGTGGCCAGCGGCGTGTGCTCGCCGAGCCGGACCGCGGTGATGACCGGCCATTTTCCCGCGCGGTATAACGTCGATGGACACTTTGCCTGGGTGCCGAGCAACGCCCGGCGCAACATGCCCGATTGGCTCGATCCCCAGGCGCCGCTGCTCTCCCGCATGCTGCAGCAGAGCGGCTATGCCACCGCCCACTTCGGGAAATGGCACCTCGCCAACGACATGATTCCCGATTCACCCCTGCCGAGTGCGTACGGATACGATACCTATGGCGCCTTCAATTGTGCGGGCGAACAAATGCCGGTCCATGAGGATGCCCTCAACGCCCAGGCCTTTATTGAGGAGAGTCATAAGGCGGGTAAGCCGTTCTTCATTAACCTGTGGATTCATGAACCGCATACCCCGTTTCATGTCGTTCCTAAATATCGCTGGCGCTTTCCCGAGCTGGAGGAAGCCGACAATATGTATGCCTCCGTCTTGTCGCATGCCGATGATCGCATTGGCCAGGTGCTCGATACCCTGGATCGTCTGGACCTGGCAAAGAACACCCTGGTGATCTTCAGCTCGGACAACGGACCTGCGCGCGGGGGGGCGGGGGCCAAGCTGGAGTTGAGCTACGACACGGCCACCGGTGCCGGCTATGGCATTGGCGCCGCCAAGGGCATCACGGCTGGCCGAAAAGGGTATAAGGGCGCCTTGTTCGAAGGGGGCGTTGGCGTGCCCTTCATCGCCCGCTGGCCAGGGGAAATCGCAGCGGGCAAGGTCGATGAGCACTCGTTGATCTCGGCCGTGGACCTGCTCCCTACCTTCTGTGAAATTGCCGGGGTGAGCCTGCCTGCTGAATACCAGCCCGATGGACTAAGCCAGGTACCGGTCTTGATGGGCACGGAACGTCCCATTCGAGAGAAGCCCTTGTACTGGAAGATGCAGTCCGCCTGGCCGCCGCAGAAAGACAAGCCGGATCATTGGGTCGCCTTCGCCGTGGTCGATCAACGATGGAAGCTGGTCTCCAATCGCGATGCCAGTCATGTGGAGCTCTACAACATCGCCGCCGATGTGTACGAGAAGACGGATCTGAAGGCCCAGGAGCCGGAGGTGGTGACCCAGCTGCTCAAGAAGCTCGAAGACTGGAAAGCCACGCTTCCCGCGAAGCCCAGCGGAAATGTTTTTTCGGCCGAACGCGACCGGTAAATACGATCTGGCGTGCACCACTTCGGTTGCTGGACGGTTGTAAGCCAAAAAGCCTCAGGGCCGCAGCACTCCAGATCGTTCCTGGGTGATGGACTACTTCAGGATCGCGTCCAGTTGATCGAGGATATTCCCCCATCCGCCCTCGTGGTTGGATCGTGCTTCCTCGTCGATGAACTTTTCGTGTATCAGTTCAACGGCCGTGTTGCCGTCATCCAGCGCGGTAAAGATTAGCGTCACGGTACTGCCATTCGTTGAGAAGGGCGACACCCAGTTGAACACCAGCTTGTTGGGGAGATCAATTTTCAGGTATTCTCCGCTGTGAGGGATCTTCTCCTCGCCCGCCACCATGAGTATACTGAACGCTCCCCCTTCGCGGGGATCGTTTTCGGTTTCCGGTTCAGGCATTCCTGGAATCGGTAAAATAAACCGGGACAGAGTTGCGGGGTCCAGCCAGGCATCGAATACGTTTTCGATTGGGGCGTGGATGGTTTTATTCAGTCATCACCATGAGGTTATTTATTTCCCGGGTCTCCGTGGGTTAGTATTTCATTTAGTTTTTCCAAGCGCATGTCCCAGATCGATCGCAGCTCCTTGAACCACTGATCGATCTGTTTGATATCGGCCAGATTCGCCTCGATCCAGTGGCTGCGTCCGAGTGTCTTCCGTTGAACGAGCCCACATTTTTCCAACACCTTGATGTGTTTGGAAATGGCGTTGAGCGACATGTCATAATGGCCTGCGAGGTCGGTGACGCGGGTGGGGCCTTCCTGACAAAGTCGGGTCAGCAAGGCCCGTCGTGTGGGATCACTGGTCGCCTTGAGGATTTCGGAAAGGCGCTGCTCGTTATCTTTGTATTCAACCATGTGGTTTAATATATAGGCGCAAAATAGTTTAGTCAACCGAATGGTTGACTAAAAGTTTGGATCTCACAAGAGCCTGTAAATAGATGCTTTATAAAATACTTGTTAAGTGTTTTGTATGTAGTTGCATATAGAAGTAATTTATTGATACATACTATATGCCTCCGTATACTGGTGATACTATGGAAAAAATATGCTTCTACCACGAAAACGATAAGTACTTTGAGCTCTCCAATCTTGCCCCGTACGGCTTTACGGAAAATGGCATGGAGTGGCCTTCGGTTGAGCACTATATCCTGGCACAGGAGCTCTCGGAAAAGCTCCACGAAAAGATGCGTACTGCACGCTCCACCCATAAGGCTAAACTCATCTACAATGCAAATCACCATGCGGTTCGGAGCGACTGGCAGGAGGTTCGGGAAGAAGTCATGCTGCATGCGCTTCGGTTAAAATTCAGTGCCCCTGCGATGCAGAGAAAATTGCTCGCGACCGAAGATGCCCCGCTCGAGTATGCGGCTCCTTATGACAAGTACTGGGGTGCTGGTCGTGACGGACAGGGCGCGAATCGAGTCGGCGAATTGATGGCTAAGGTGCGCGCGGAATTGACCGTGGACGCCTAGCTCTTGCGCACAGAGGAATCCGTCTGCGCGCGTCAGTCCGCGTTCGCTTCCACGCCCGGCAACCCGTCGACGCTCGACCGATTGTTTTGCTGCTGATACGCCCGCACGCCGTCTTCCCCTTTTTTTTCCGCCCAGCGGATCAGAGTGTCGCGATCGTTTTCGTAGTGGTGCTTCGGAACGCCGTAGCCGCAGGATTCGCCGTAGCCGCAGGAGTCGCTGATCCGCTGCACCTCGATGCGGATGATCGACCGGGTGCCGGCCAGGTGATCAAAGTGCGGAATCAGTTCCTCGAATCCCGGGCTGCCCACTTCGAAGGCTTGACCCGTTCCATGCAGACGCAGGATAAACGGCGATCCGGTAAACGCGCAGAACATGATGAGGATCCGTCCATTTTCTTTCAGATGCGCGATGGTCTCCGCGCCGCTGCCCGTCAAGTCCAGGTAGGCGACCGTCGTGGGCCCGGGGATGCGGAAACTATCCATCCCCTTGGGCGAACAGTTGATTAAGCCATCCCCCGACAAGGGGGCGGTGGAGGTGAAGAAGAGGTGTTGCTCGGCAATCCACTTCGTCAATCGCTCGTCGATTTCTTCGTATAGTTTTCCCATAATGCGTTTCTGTTTGGAGATCCCTCTACATGGGTGCGTTCTCTCGAATACAGTCGAGTACCAGATATACTTTTTCGAGGCTACAACCTTTGGCGAGCATGCCGAGACTGAGGGCGGTCAGGATAGAGGTGAAACGGTTTGATCATGTTTTTGCTCCAGTGCGCTGTTCTGGCGTCCACGGCTGCTATCCCATCTTCAAGAGCTCGGTGGCGGAACGTCCACGATAATTGGGCAGGCTCGTTCCCATCACCCGTGAAACGCTGTTGTCCCATCTGAAAAATCAGTCTTCTTCCAGCCAGAGCAGCTCATAGGGCTCCAGCGTCAATTCATCATGGGTAGAGATCGTTTTCCCGGTCAATCGATCCTTCAGGAAGTGTGCCAGCCCTTCGATGCGTAAATGGCGCACATCCACGGTTTGCGGATGCTCGGAAAAGTTGCTGAGCACGGTCAACGTTGTGGCGTCATGCCAGCGCAAATAGGCGAGTACGTGCGGATTGTCGACGGGAAGCAAACGCATTTGATTGCCATTCAAGGCCGAAATACTTTTTCGCTGCGCAAAGAGCGCTTGCATGGAAGTAAAGATACGCGTTCGAATCGATTTCTTTTTCACTTCGGTCAACAGCGCCCAATCCATGCGCGGCCGATGAACCCAACGGCTATCGGTGGCTTTATCTTCATCTTCCAGATAGGAATAATCGTTCAAAAGCCCCCACTCTTCGCCCAGGAAAATAAGCGGGACTCCGCCCACGCTGCAGATCACCCCATAGATCATGCGAATCCGACGTACCGCGGTCTCGATGAGCGCGGGATCCTTCAATTCCAGCGCCTGTTCCAATCCGGCCAGCGAAGCCATCGTGCCGGAAACGCGCATATCCCCGGTGTCCGTATTGTGTTGAAAGGGAATGCCCGCAGCAAAGGAACCCGGAAAAGAACGGGTGTAAAAAGCATTCAAAAAATTTCGGTGATCATCGGGATTGATTCCGACGGCCCAGGCGTCCCCATTGTCGAACGACCAACCAATGTCATCATGGCCCCGCAGGTAGTCGACCCATGCCGTGCCCACAGGCAGTTGCTGACGATGATTCAGGGACTGTTTTAATAACTTCGTTTCCCGGGTCGCGAGGCTCTCCCACAGCAACGCCATCAGCGTCGGATTGTAGGAGATCTGGCACTCCTCCCGATCGATAAAGCGCACCACCTCATCGGGGTGCACGATGGCCTCGGACTTGAAGATCAGACTCGGGGCCGCTATACGGCATACGGCATTGAACGCCTGAATCAAGGTGTGGGCCTCTGGTAGATTTTCACAGGTTGTGCCCATCTGTTTCCAGATGAACGCGACGGCATCGAGGCGCAGCACTTCGACTCCGGTGTTTGCCAGAAACAACATCTCTGCCGCCATGGCCCGAAACACCTCGGGATTGGCATATTTCAAATCCCACTGGAAGCTGTTGAAGGTGGTCCACACCCAGCGCTGCATGCCCTCATGCCATGTATAGTTCCCGCGGCGTATGGTCGGAAAAATCTCTCGCAAGTGCTTTTCATATTGATCCGGCACAATGCGATCCGGATAGGTGTGGTAATAGTCTTGGTATTCGCGATCGCCCTCCTGCGCGCGAATAGCCCATTCGTGATCGTCGGAGGTGTGATTGAACACAAAGTCAATCACGAGCGAAATGCCGACCTTGCGAAAATCACTGGCCAGCGCTCTCAGGTCGTCCATCGTGCCTAACTTTGGATCGACACTGCGATAATCCGAGATCGCATAACCACCATCGCTCTGCCCTTCACGCGACGCAAAGAGCGGCATCAGGTGCACATAGGTTAAGCCTAATTCTTTAAAATACGGAATCTTGGCGCGAAGGGTGTTGAGATCCTCGCTGAACAAATCGACATACAACGAACCGCCGACCATCCGCTCGGATGAATACCAGCTGGGGTCATTCTCGCGTCGTAGATCCAGTTGATACAATTCATCCGGTCGACTCAGCCAACAGTCGATCGCGGTCAGCAGGATGTTCTCCAGATAATAAAAGAAGTCGTAATGCTGGCCATACAGTTGATGCAGTAGTCGAAACAAGCGCGGCCAATGCTCCACCAACCGAGCCTCTATCATCTCCGTCAAGTGAGCAATGGTATCGCGTGATTCCGTCGAAGCTTCGATCTTCGCCAGCATTTTTGGTCGAATACGATCCAGCGAGCGTTTCGCTTCATATAGCGGATCCAGTTCAGGCATCAGGCTCGACGTTCTTCTCATTCGGAACCGTGATCATATCGAGGAAATTATAATATTCAATTCCCTCCATGATGCCGGCAGCGTGGTGTGCCTCAGCAAAGTAAACACGTGGATACTTTTTTAATTTCTCCAGCTCTTTGCTGTAATTCCCCACAACCACACCGAGCGTGCTGCCCGCCAGCATTTCTTCATCATTTCCCGAATCGCCCGCGATCAGAATGTTCTCCAGCGGGAAGCCCCATTTGTACGCCATGTGACGAATGCTGATTCCGCTGCCCGCACGGAAGGGGATGATGTCGAGAAACATGCCCAGGGATAAAATCGTCTTAGCGCGGATGCCGTTTTCACGCATAATCCGCTTGATCGCCGCCAGTTTCGGAGCGACGGAGAAATCCACTTTGAAGCTGATCTTAAATTTGGACTGCTCATTGTCTTCCTGCAAAAACAGGCCTTCGATGCCGAGTAACACCTCGCGGATCTTGTCGGGGTCCCATCGAAAGTTGATGTGTTTTTGCCAGCTCTTATCCAGGGTGTAGTTTTTGCCGTAATAAATTTCGGTGCCGACCGAGGTGATTAAAACTTCAGGCTGCGGAATGCCGCAGTCTTCCATCAGTTCCATGACATCTTCGAAGCGACGACCAGTCGCGATGCCGAATCCGATGTTGTCCTCAACCTCACTGATCAGCTTGAAGAAAGACTGCATCGCCTCATCATCACCAGTCAGGGTGTTGTCGATATCCGCGATTATTAAACGATCAATCTGTGGTAAGCGACGCGTCTTGCGACCCCGCGCAATCTCTGGTGGGGCCGTCGCTTCATCCAGCACTTCATTGATGTCGCGCAGGTAACGCTTCACATGACGTTCCCAGGCATAATTGGCATACACATTTTCCAGTCCAGCCTTTGACCATTCATCCCACTGCTCGGGCTCAATCAACGCATGCATCAGCGCCTTTTCAATGGCTTTTGAATCAAACGGATCGACCAGGGTTCCATTCTTACAATTCGCAATAATGTCACTCGGACCGCCATCATTTGTCGCAACAATCGGAGCGCCGCTGGCCGCGGCCTCCAGTAGCGTGAGTCCGAAGGGTTCGGTCATCGCCGCATTGATGAACACGCCGCGCGAACGCGTAATCATACGGTAGAGGGCGGGCACTTCCTCGGATATTTGCCGTTTAGGATACGCGACTTTCCCGTAAAGGTCATACACGTCTATCAAGGTCAGGATATTCGAGATAACCGTCCGCTGCCCCACGGGCATGGAGCGCAGGTCCTCCCGACTCCCCATCACCAAAATCAAATTTGCTTCACGCTGGAGCGCGGGGGATTCACCATAGGTGCGAACAAGTAGCTCCAGGTTTTTGCGCTCATCCGGACGCGCCATCGCCACAATCATCGGCTTAGTCGTATCATGCAGAAAGCTGTTGATGTCTTTTTGCAGCTGCGTCTCCGGCTCGTTGTCGCGCGGCGGGTGAAATGCGCTTAAGTCCACGCCCGGGGGAATGACCTCCATGCGTTCCGGCACGTAGTGTTCATAACACTCGTATTGCTCGCGCACTTCCTGGCGCGTGCTCGTGCAAATCAACGAACACGTTTCCAGTGCGAATTCTTCCGCTTCAATCCGAGCGGAAATTGCATAGCGCGACTCAATCGTTTCCGGGCTCACGCCGGATTCGAGCAGGCGTGCCTTCTTCACGCGTCCAAGCGAGTGCCCGGTAAAAATAAAAGGCACTCCCAGCAAGCGAGCGAGCTGCCCGCCGCCGTAACCCGCATCGGCGTAGTGACCATGAATCACATCGGGAACCGAATGCATTCGTTGAAAATGATTCAGGCACTGGTCAACAAACACCTCAAGGTACGGCCACAGTTTTGTTTTGCTCAAATAGCGCTTTGGCCCGAATGGGATGCGCACGATGTACGCCTTCTCGGCGATCTGCTCCTCCAGCTTGGCGTAGTCGTCCGAAACGCGATCATCCACCACTTGGCGTGTGATTAAATCCACCCGATCCACTTCCGAACTTTCGGCCAGCGCACGGGCCAGTTCCAGCACATAGCGGGTTTGCCCGCCCGTATCTTCATCTCGGCCTAGCTCAAGGTTTTCACCTCGGATCAGCCCATGCAGACTGATTAGTGCAATTCGTTTTCCGTTTTGTTCACTCATAACATTTTTACTTTCGTATAAAATTCTTGCGAAGAGGACGTCGCCCCCTGCATCGCGCATACCTTCGACGCAAAGTGACTGGCTTGCCGAACAATCACGTCAGCCGAGAGGCCTGATAAAATACCATGTATCGTGTACGCTGAAAACGAATCGCCGGCGCCGACCACATCCACCATGCGTTCGGGTTGAGGCGCGGGAGCACAAATCGCCTGC
>JBLIND010000221.1:0-10827 GCA_047639095.1 Candidatus Omnitrophota bacterium
AGGCCTTCGCATACATCGCCTCTGCGCGCTCGGACATGAGTGAATCCATCCCTTCGGCCGAACCGGCTTCCTGGGAATCCATGCGCTTGGCTCCGCCTTCCATTCCGACGTCGTCGGCTTTCCCCGTACCGAGCTTGCCACCGCCAGTCGCTTTGGTGTCGACATCTTCCCCTTCCACGTCGACCTGGCCGCTCTGGGTCGGCTCCTGCGTGCGCCGCTCTTCAATATTTTTGTCACCTTCGCTGATCGTGCCTGACCCGGCCGCCGTTTCGCCCACCGCCATGCCCTGGCGTCCCACATTCGAGCGACCATCCTGCTCTTTGTGGTCCGGCGTTTCATTGCCCGACTTACCTTGGGCCGCAAACGAAGCCACATCGCCTTCCTTTACTTCATTGTTGGGCACCATGTCGGGTACGGCCGTATTGGTCGCGCTGTCATCCGCCTCTTCAGCCATGTCTTCTTCTTTTTCCATGAGATCACCGATCAGATCTTCGGCCTCCGTGGTCAAGGCACCCAGGGCCATACCGGCCTCGGGCATTTCCTCCTGATCGAAGGCTTCGGTGGTGATTTTCATGTCGTCCGGATGATCCATGAGCCAGGATTCCAATCCATCGAGGCGATCCTTCGCCTCCTCCATGCCTTCGAGATACTCCTCACGCTTCGCGAGCGCGCGATCCTTCACATCCTCGGGACTCAGGTCCTCCGACCCCTCCGCCTGGACGACTTCTTCGAACACGGTAAACACATCTTCGACGATGTCGTTGGCCACATTCAGCTCCATGAAGATATTTAAGTCCGTAGGCACCTGCAGCATGGCCTCGCGGATGTTCTTCATAATCTCCTCATACTCCTCCTCGAGCATGTCGGTGTCCTTGGTGCTCTTATCCTTCTGGTCGCCGACCATGTCCATGGCTTCGAGCGCCTTCTTGTAGACCTCCTGAATCTTTTCCAGTCGCTTCTTGGCTTCCTCGATCTGCTCCAACAGGGCTTCCTGCTCCTCCTGCCCTTCCAGCGCTTCGACTTCTTCCAGCAGGACCGCCAACTGCTTCAGCTTGGACAAGGCCGCTTCCTCGTGGGGTGCCGCATCCGCAGGCTTGTTCACCTCCAACTGCGAAGCCGCAAGCATCATGTCGCCACGAATTTTATCCGCTTCGGCCTTATCCGCCAGTGCCACCAGCAGGTTGGCATAACCTTCGTCATTCGCGCGCACCAATTCCCCCTCGGCGCGGCAAGACTTGATAAAATCGGTCAGATCCAAGGCCAGCTCATCCTGACGATCGATCAGCACCTCCCCCACCGACGCGCTTGTGCTCACGCACTGACGCGTATCCTTGATGATGGTGGTTTCGCTCTTGATCAGCTGCTTCAGCATGTTGGTCAGCGCGGACACGCGACGCTGCACCTTCGCCTTGGCCGCAGCAGAATCCGCAAACATGAACTGACGCAATATTTTCTCTTCCAGGACTAGGGCTCGGGCCACCCGTCCGGGTCGCCCGGCCTCGGCGGTGTTCGGAACCCCTTCCAACACCGGGATCACTTCCGCCATTTCATTCACGTACAGATTTTTGGCCACCGAGGTCAGGGTTCCCAGTGGATTCAGCGGGTTAGACAACAGCGCCTTGGTCATGGTGCGAATTTCGCGCTGACGATCCGCGGTCTCTTTCCAGTTCGCCGGCGTGCTCGAGGCGAGCATCTTTTCATAGACCTTGGTCTTGCTGATGTTCAGCTTCTGCAACTCGATCACCTTGGACAAGGCGGCGAAGGCTTCCTTCTCCAGGCCTTGACGTTGAGCAGCCAGCTGCTCGGTCCCGGGCGCCTCAAAAATAATCCGCGCTGAAGCGGCGACGCGTTTCTCATCGCCGAAGGGGTAATTATCGCGGGCGACAATCCGATACGCGAGCACCTGCTCGGTGCGGCTGTGAAAGTTGTCATCCTGCCAAGTCTGGGAAAAGGTTTTGCTGCCGGTGCCGTCCCAGGTCTTGAGGACTTTCCCTTTCGCATCGCGGGAAGCCCCCACAATCACCTGCTCCATCTCGATCGTGCCCAGGCCAAACTCGTCTTCGACCGTGAAGGAGATCACCGGTTTGCTGCCCGGGGTCAGGACCGGTCGCCCTTCCGGTGCCAGAATCTGAATCCCCGGCAGACGGTCGGGCTCGAAGGCGTAGAGTAAGGCCTGTTCGACCTTGTCACCCGCATCCGCCTCAGCGAGCAGGCGATACGTGCTGCCATTGGTGATGGTCAATTCGCCGGACCATTCCCCCGGGCTGTTCGCCTGCATCGGCACCACCTGGTCTCCCCGATGAAAGGCCATGACCTTCACGGGCAGATTGGCATGCACGTTAAATCGCAGAATCGACCCATCCTGAACGACCAGGTCATCCGCAAGCCCATCGAATTTCGCCACGGGCAAACCTGTGTACGCAGGGGGCTGCACTTCGATCTGCATATCGTCCAGCGCGAGCGGCGGACGGGTAGTCAGCATATACCATTCAGGCAAGGCCGCGTCGCCAGCACGGAAACGATACCGCGTATCCGCATTCACCTTCGGTATCCGAAAACTGAATTCTTCTGACTGATCGCTCGCGGAAATTTTTCCGAGGGCATGCGAGGTGCTTTCCTGGTCGGCCGCATCGATATCGACGGAGACCTTGTGCCCGGCACGCCCCTGGACGGTCACGGTGAGTACGGCGGGATCCCCCTGAAGCACGGTCGCGGTGCCGGGAGCCACGGTGAGGATGTTCGTTAAACTGATCGGCTTCATGTCCGTGAAGGGATTCACCACCCGGTACATGGACACACCCCAGGCCGAGCCCAGAAACAGGGCCGGGACCAACAACAACACGCCGGCCACCGCCATGGCGATGTTCACCCGCTTGTGCTTGTCGCGCTGACGCATCTCATCGAAATCCAAACCACTCCACTGCGGAACCCCCTGGCTGACGTAGGCCTTTTTGAACACGTCATCGCCACTCGCATCTGCGAACTGCAGGTAATTGATCAGGTGGTTGTCGAGCTGCGGAAAGGCCCGTTCGACCATGGCCGCAACCCCCTGCACCGTGAACGAATGGCGGAGGGTGCGCATGATCCACCACACGCCGGCGGCCAGCCCGCCATACAGGATCACGGCAATGCACGCCCGGCCCGCTTTGCCATAATGCATCCACAGATCGAGCAGGCTGAACAGCCAGACGAATCCGAGGACGCCCGCGACGCATGCGCCCATCTTCAACTGTGCGCGCCAGTGTTTAATCTTACGGCCGATGCCGTCGAGTTCCTGCTTGATGGATATAGGAGACATGGTGGTTCTCGGGGCTTACTTGATTCGTTCAACCTTCACGTTGTCGACATACACCTGACCGGGAAAGTCAGCGAGGGCGATAATGTAGACCGTAATGAAGCGCACCTGCCTCAGATGCTTCAGCGACAGTTCCGATGCATCTTCGAGGGGGAACTCGAACGTTTCACGTTTCCATCCGTTGTTGCCCTTCTTTACATCGTGGCCGCGAAACTGGCTCTTGTAGATCCGGCGCAGATCGCCGATGTGCGGATCCTCATGAGGACGAATGCCCGGATTCCATTTGTAGCCGGTGAAATAGATATGCGGAGTCGTGTTGCCGTTTATATCCAGGGTGCAACGATAGCGCACGCCTTGTTCGAACTTGATCGGCTTGGACTCCACCTTGGTCTCCGATGTCCCATTGAGGAAGAGGACATTCTGGTATCCCTTGTAGGTCGGCAACAGCTCCACCCGATTGTGATTCCCCATGTAGTGGGAGATCTTCGCGAACGCGTAATTATAGGTCCAGCCCGCACGCGGATCCTCCGTGTTGGAGAAGTCCCCATTGTAGCAAAGGTTCTCCCCTTTTAAGGGAACCTGAGCGTGAGTCCCGGCAGCGAACGCCAGACAAGCGGCGAGAAGAAAAATGGGTATGCGATGCATCTGATTCATCCGTTTGATGTTAACGCGTGTTTACCAATAACTTGTATCGAAAGGCCCGGAAGCAAACAAGCCCGGACGATAAGGTAAAATACGATAAAGTGGAGGATTTTGGGACGAATGATTCCAACTTTCAGGGTGGAGTCGGACTCCCCGGGTGCGCGGGCATCCTGCCTGCGCTTTTTGGGGCCCGCGAAACACGCGAAAGGACGCTAAAATCCTGGGAGGTCCCTGGGAGCGCGGGCATCCTGCCCGCCCCAAGGCGTAGCCCTTGAGTCTGACACGGATGTCGACCAATAAATGGGCGAACCCAGAGCGGCGATGAATCGCCCCAGTCCAGAGAGGCGTTTTCCTATGACAGGAACGGGGGGGGCAGCAAGCCGCTCGGGAGGAAAGCGGCAGCGAGCGCAGCCGCACTCCAGGAAACACCCGCCTAAGGCATGTTATTCAGCTTGCGGAGAATCCACATCGCAGCCGCCAGGATCATCATCATGGCAATGATTTTGGGATCCTGCCAGAGCGAGTGATACTCGGAGAGCTCTTCTTCGACGGCCTTGAAGGTCAGGGAGCGCAGCTCGTCGTTGAGCGTTTCGAGATCTTCAAAGTACTGACCGCCGCTGCTGTTCGCAATGGCTTTCAAGACCTCGGCATTGGCGGGACGCGGAGCAGACTCGGGGGAAAAGGACTTCACGTAAAACGAGATCTGGTCGGACTCGATTTCTTTGCCGCCGATCGTCGCGGTGGCGGTGACGCGGTGCAGCCCGGGGTGAACCGCTTTGTAGGTGGTGGTAAAACCCGGATACGATTTCCCACCGCTGGTCGTCACCTGTTCGGGGCGCATAGAGAAGGACGTTCGCGTCTCGTCGGGCAGCACCATCTCGGCACGGATACCGATCTCCCGCCCGTCGCGTTCGCCCCCGAGACGAGCCGAAATCATGACCTCTTCTCCCAGGATCAGCGTTTCCTGGTCGGCGAAAATGTCGAGGCGATCCTGTTGGAGGTCTTCCTCTTCCGGCAAGAGCCAGGAGATCAGCTGATCCCAGAAGCGCTGGTACGGACGCGTCTCAATCGCATTGGGATGAAGCTGCCACTTCCACAATGAATCGGTAAACACCGCCACGACTTTACCCTGACCGTATCGCTGACTCGCGATGACCGCCTGCGGTCCTTTGGGGGTGTCCGCGATGACCAGCGATTGCGCCGCCTGGGATAAGACCACATCGGGGAACACAGAGAGGATCGGCGGAATCACATCCCAGAGACCGGGATCGCCGGCGAAAGCCGGGTGAGAACGCCCGGCCGTGGTCAGCGAGACCGGAAACTCGCCTCCGATGGCCTTGGGATTAAAACTCTTCACCGGCAGCAGTTTGGATAGCGGGGTTTTGGCAAAACCATCGCCACTCCAGGCCTGGGTCCCGCCAAGAAGGACCAGGCTTCCCCCCGATTCGACGTACTTGAGCAGGTTGTTGGCCCGGCGATCACTCAACTCTTCGGCATCGAGGTTCCCGATGATGACAATCTTGAAATAAGCCAGCTGGGTTTCGGTCATGTCGGCGGTCATGCTGCCAACCGGACCAAACGCCCGAACCTTGCCACCCGGTCCGGCAACGAACATGAGCGGCGTGGCCTGCCGATTCGCCTCCAGCGCGCGCTTGAGGTATTTGGACTCCCAACGCGGGGGACCTTCCACATAGAGCAGGCGATTCTTCGCATCGATCACCTGGACGCTCACCGAAAACTCGTTATCGCTGAGATTGGTTTCACCCGCCAGCGGAGGCACGACGACCTTGTAGGTAAACACCCCGATTTCCGGATGGCCGAGGTCAAAGGTCACAGGCCGCGAGCCGCCGTCTTCAGGAATCTGGGTTGGAATTTCCTGCTGCATGACGCCCTCTTTCCAGAGCTGGACGCCCACAACTTTGCCACCTGTCCCCTGCCCCGCGACGATCGCCTTGAGTTCGGTTTTCCAATCGAGGGTTACTCGCTTCGGCGTTCGCACCGTGTCCACGCGAATGTCGGGTTCGACATCCCAGACCGCCCCCGGTTCCAGGTTCAGCGTATACAGCGGGAACGCGCGCGACTCAGCGGCCCATTCATCGAAGGCTTCGCGGGTATCCAGTCCATCGGTGAGGATGAGCCCGCCCGCGACGTTCACCCCGGCATAGCGTCCGGTAATTTTTTCCAGGGCATCGCGAAGCAAGGTGGCATCGGCCTCCGGACGAAGCACCTTGGCATCCTTGAAGGGCATCTTTTTGCTCACCTCGCTGTTGAATGCGTACACATCGATCTCGCATTCGGCGGAAATGCTTTTCGTCCATGACAGGCTGATCGCTTCCATCGCGCGCGTCCACCGATCCGACGGGGTTTCATCCGGATGTAGCGCCATGCTTTTCGAGGTATCCATGGCGACGACAAAACGCGGCTTCAAGGTGTGGGTCTCCGTCGACTTGCGACCGGGCATCAGCATGCACCATCCGATCAGTGCCAGCAGGACCAGGTACAATCCGGCCATGCAGCAGGTCCCTTTGTTCTTCGGGGCGTAGCGCCAGAAACTATACCCCCCGAGGAGCACGGCCACGATAAGGGCGAGGATAATCAGAAAGGTCGGGCTGGTATGTTCGTAGATCAACATCAGGCGCTGACCTTTCCCGATGCGGCGATGTGGATGCTTTCACTGAGCGCCGGGCCGCGTTTCATCAGGGCATTGGCGTAGAAAAATTCGACGATGGCGAGGATCAAGGCCAGCCAGAGCAATTGCTCCCCGAAGGTTCGGCCGACGCGGCTCTCCTCCAATTGACGCTTCAGTTCTTCCGCGTCCGTAGAGATGTACACGGTCGGAACGCCGATGCGCTCCGACAGGCCATCGAGGACGAGCGGGGTGAGATCCGATTCCTCGCGTGACATGTTGACCGCGAGGGCCGGTGCGGGCACGCCGGCCTCATCATTCATCGTGTACATGCCTGCAGTCATGAGCTCCTCGATGTTCAGGAGCGTGCGCCCTTCCACCAGGGCGGAACGAACGGGTACGGCCTGCCCGGTCGGTCCGCGAACCACGCTGTTTGCACGCGCATCCGGGAGATGGCCATCGAGCGGCAGGCTCTTTGCGCACCAGACGTAGGGCGTATACGAACCCACGCCGGCTCCGAAGTGAACGATCTGATGCGAGATGGGAAGAAAATACGGCGAGAGCGGCAGATCACTCCAGGATCGATCGGCGCTGACGGCAAACATCAGCACATATCCGCGCCCCACAGGTCGACCGACCAGCATCGGCTCGCCGTTATGGGAAATCAACTTCTCGGAACGTGCGTGCAGTTTATCCCAGTTCAGCGTTTGCCCCACATCCACGGCTGGCACGGCGCTGGCATCGCCCAGCGGTTGAAGAATGGGATGATACGGAGCATCCCAGTTGAGCACCCGCTTGCGTTCGGAGGAGAGAATCTGACGTGAGCCCAGGGGAATGGACGGAAGAAAACTCAGCGAGGTGTAGTCGCTCGACGAGGCGCGATCGCCGGGGAAAATCACCAGCATCCCCCCGCCTTCGACAAAGCGTTGGATCGCGGAAATATCCCCGGCCGCCAGGGGAAGCGCGTTACAGAGAAACAGGGTCGAGTAGGTGTTTAACCCACCGGCGTCCAGGGCGTTGACCTCCACCCAATCCGCCGTGATCGTCGCGCGCCCCCCCAGCTCAGCCTTTAACGCGGAGCGAAGGAACAGGGTGTCATCACGGCTGCCCACGACGAGCGTGGGCAACTGGTCTTCGGCTTTGAGCAGAAAGAAAAAGGTGTTATCCAGCTCCAGGTTGTCGTCGGGCAACTCGATCCGAGCGGAATGACGACCGGGACTGAGCGGTGGCACGATGAAAGACAGATCCCCGCCGGCACCGGCGCCAATGGACAGGGAGCGACTGGCGATTTCTTCATCATCGATAAAAAGCGTCGCCGCCGTGCTGCGCGGCGGGCCGGTGTAGCCGAGTCGGATCGTCACCCGCGCGGGTGCATCGGCCATGATCAATTCGGGCTCGAGTTTCACATCGATCGGCGCCACGTTTTCCGGTGCCTCCGCGCCGAGCAGCGAAACGAAAACCGCCGTGCGTTTATCGATCTTGCTGGCATCCCAGGTCCCCATGGACACAACCGCTGGAGGTGCATCACTGGCAGCGGCGGATTCGGACGGGCCATCCCCTTCCCCGATCCCTGCCCAGGGCAAGGCCTGGTTGTCTGTAATGATATGTATCTCCCGCTCGCGCTTCTGCTTGGACTCGCGGAGGGAATCGTTGGCTTCCATCACCGCACTCGCGAGCTCAGAGCTGCTCTGACTGTACCGCAGCGCCTTCAGCCGGGTAATCGCTTCCTCGCGATCACCGGACAACTGCTCAATCACCGGATCGACATAGTCGCGCGCGACGAAAATGCAGAAGCGATCCTGTTCAGACAGGCTTTCGAGTAACACGATGGTCGTTTCAATTGCTTTGTCCCATACGGTGGTCCGCCCCAGATTGTAGTCCATGCTGTAGGAACCATCGAGCACAATGGCCACATCGCGGGCGGAGCGCCCCACCCAGGCCGCGCCTCCCTGGCGCAACATGGGCATGGCAAACGCGAGTGCGAGGCAGACGAGGAGCAAGGTCCGGATGATCCAGAGGAGCAGGTTCTCCATCTTGATTTTGTGCGAGGACTTTTTCTGTGCGAGTTGCAGAAAGCGAATGGTCGGGAAGGGTTCGCGAACGGTCCGGCTCGACTGGATCAGGTGGAGCACCAGGGGGATCACCACCCCGACAATCCCGCCAACCACAAAATAGCCGGGTACGAGAAGTTCGATCACTTCGACATCCTCCGGCGCTCTTCGAGATAGGCCCGGACGAAGACATCGAGGGGCTCATCGGTGCGGGCGATGCGATAATCAATTTTCATGCCTGCGCAGGCCTGGCGATAGCCGCTCAAAAATTCACCGAAGACCTTGTTATAGGAGGCGCGCAGGCGGCGCGGGTCGATGACCAGCTTCTCCTCGGTCTCCAGATCTTCCACCTTGCAGTTCTTCTTAAACCCGAGATCGAGCTCAAACGGATCGAGTACCTGGAGCACGATGACATCGTGCTTCCGTTTACGCAGGTGGGCAAACGCGAGGTTGATCGCATCCTGATCGCCGAGCAGATCCGAAATGACCACCACCAGCGCCCGGTGACGAACCGAGCCGGCAATCCGATCGAGGGCACCGGCAATTTCCGTGGTCGAGCCCGGCTCGAAGGTCTGCAAGGTCTTCAGGGAGTTGTTGAGATGGTTCAACGAGTTCCGGGCGGGCATGACCGCATCGATGTCATCGGCATGGACGTACATGCCAACCGAATCCCGCGCCTTGACCGTGACGTAGCCGATGGCGGCCGCGAGACGGCAGGCATACCGGAACTTGGTATCGGCCTTCTCCTCGCTGGCATAGCCCATGGATTTGCTGCGGTCGATCGCGAGATAGACCCGGAGATTGGTATCGTCTTCGTAGCGTTTGATGTAGTGCTTTTCCGTGCGACCAAACACCCGCCAGTCGATGTGCTTGGGATCATCGCCGAGACCATACGATTTGTGGTCGGCAAACTCCGAACTCGCGCCCTTGAGCGGGCTGCGATGGGCCCCGGCGAGGTTGCCTTCGACCACGTAACGGGAATTCAGCACGAGCCGGTTGAGCTTGTGCATCTCTTCCGGATTGAGGAAGGCGGTTATACCCTCTTTCCCTACGCTATCTTTCTCGTCGGTCATCAGGTGAAGGTCATAGCGCAAGGCCGGGATTTGGACAAGTACGGCTTTAGGTGGGTAGATACTCGGCTGGGGACAGCCAAGCTACGTGCCAGCCTACTGCGGCTTGCGCAGGACCTGCCAGTGATCCCGGTCGGTCAGGATAAGCAGGTTGCGACCGATGTATACGAGAGTCACGCCATCGACCTTCTGGCCGGTGCCCATGACGAAGGTATCCTGTGGTCCTTCGATGCCGAAGGGTCCCCGGTTCATTTCGATCCCGTTGGGCATGGCCTTTACCGGCACCATCCGGATGCGGGTTGCGTAGGGCCAAGCCATCGTTTCCTCGAGATCGGAATCGATCCCGAGTTTGGCGGAGGTCAACTCGTACTTCTGGTCCAACAGTCCTGGAATCGTCTTAAAGCCTGCGAGTTTGTATTTCCACGGCTGGCCGTAGCGATCGGTTGCGGGCCCCTGGAGCTCTGCGGGGAGCGCGGCAAATTCGGCCAGCTCTTTCAAGGTGCGTGGATACCGGACTTCTTTGCGATAGTGAAACTGCAAGGCCTCCCGCACGCGTTGACGATCGAGGCGGGTGAGCCAGGCCCGGGCCATATCGGCCACGCCCTCATTCAAGGTGCTGCCACCCAGGCTGGCATACAGGGTCAGCAGCTTGGCCGCATCGGCGGGTTTGTCCATGGCCAGCAAGTGCCAGGCTGCCAGGGTCGTGCTGACCGGCACCAGCGGGTCTTTCGGGTCCAGCTTGGAAAAACCGATGCAGGCGGCAATGATCGCTGCGTGATCAGCGGGCTGAGCGGTGTGCAACTCCCACACCTGCCAGAGCCCTTTTTCGTTCGGCTCGGCATGCAGGAGCCCGGTGCCCAGCGCCAGCATGACCGCGAGAAAACGCATCACTTGGGAGAGGACTCCGGCTTCTTTGCATTTTCGTCGGCCTGATCCTGCTTCACCTGGGCTTTGTATTCCTTTGCCTTGGCTTCGCGTTCCTTTTTCCGCTCCGCAACTTTCTGCTCGAGGAATTCGGCCCAGCCTTCCTTGCCTTTGCTCTGCATGATCTCATCCCGGAAATGCAGGAGGTCACGATCCTGGAAGGTCAGGGTTACCGGTCGCTTTCCACCCGTGTAGGAGTAGAAGGCGCCGGATGCATCG
>JBLIND010000222.1:0-10821 GCA_047639095.1 Candidatus Omnitrophota bacterium
GCCTGCGGGACGCCCGTATTCGTCGAAATGAATATACATGTTGGGGGGGGAGCCATCCTTCTTCGTCACCTTACCCGGAAATTGGATAATGTACGTATCGGACCCCGGAAGGGGTATCGGAGAAACGGAATTCGACTTCCGAAGCGAGTACTCATATTTGGTTACGTGAATATGCCAGTCGTTCTTGTTATCGACCGAATTTAAGGTCTGCGCATATCGAATATGCGCTTTAAGTGTTTCCGCGGCCCCGGACATATCAACATTTGTGCGTGCTTGATGCACGGCACCGACCACCAGCAGGAATGCGAGCAGCACGAGCACGGAGATCAACTCGATCAGCGTAAATCCACGGCGGGCATAGAACCGAAGCTTACCTGCAGATGGTTTCGTTTCGCGCATGACTATCCCTTCCCGAACAGAGCCTCAGCCCCGCGCCCAATTGGGGCGGAGCCAAAACTCACATCCGTGTGAATGTACATCAGGGGGTCTTCTTCCAGAAACCTGGACTCAACTCACTGGAGGCGGTACGGACCAAGATAACCGTAGCGGTCCGGAACTGCAACGTGCCCCCGGTCACTGACGGGCCCGAATCCCACGTGTACTCCCCATCCAGGGCCGTGTCGACCGATGCGTAAACCGCAGCGTCGTTGCCCCACCCCGTGTTCGACAACTTGGCATTGGCCCACGAGAGGTTTTCACGACCATTCACCTCCGCCACGCCGGCATCCAGCGCACGGAACTGTGCGTTCGTCTGCAAGTCCACATATTTCGGAACCGCAACCGCTATCATTATTCCCAATATCACCAGAACCGCTATAATTTCAATCAAGGTGAAACCCGCGTTCTGCTTCATGTTCATCTTTGCTCTTGTACTATGCATTCTCTACTCCTTCCGACATTCAACCCCTTATATCAGGGGGTCAAAGCTATTATTTTTGGTTCAGGACTCAGGCACTCTCGCGCCTTCTCTACCAGTGGACTACAACAGTCCAACTGTATCTTTTTACGTTTTAAATGTCACGCTTAAACTAATTATATTCTATTTGTTTAATCTAACATTTTAGTCAGGTCAAACATGGGCAAGTAGATAGCTAAAGCAAAAAATCCGATGACGCCTGACAGCAACACAATGAGAATCGGTCCAATGGCATCTGAAAGCTGTTTCAAGGCGTAGTCGACCTCGGTATCATAATGCTTGGAAACCTCATCCAGCATTTCATCTAAGGTCCCCGACTCCTCCCCGATGGCCACCATGTTAACCAGCATGGGGGTGAAATACTTCGCGCTACGCAGCGGCTTGGAAAGTCCATGTCCCTGGGTCAGTCGCTGCTGAATTTTATTAATTTCACGACTGACGGCCGCATTGCCCATCGTGCTCTCGAGGATGTTCATGGCATCAAGAATGGCCACCCCCGTGGCCTGCAGAATCGCAAGCAGTGAGGCGAATCGTGAGTTGGCCGTTTTGATCAACACCGGGCCAAGGATAGGCAGCTTCAACAACACCACATCCCGATAGTACCGTCCGGTGGACGTGCGCAATGCGAGGTAAACCCCCATCACCAGCACCGACACGACCAGCAATCCCTCGAACCAGTACTGGGCCATCCAACCGCTCAATTTCATACACACCTTGGTGGGCATTGGGAGGACCAGGCCGGTCCGACTGAACACCACCACGAATTTGGGAATAACAAAATTCAACAGCACCATGAAGGCGCCAGCGAGCGCCACGAGCACCATCATCGGATAGCGTAAGGCGGCTTTCACATCGCTCTTCACCTTGTGCTCATGCTCAATGATGTACGTCAGGCGCTCCAGGACTTTCGGCATGGCCCCGCTGTTCTCCCCCGCGTACACCATGCCGATGTACAAGGTATTAAACACATCCGGATAATTGCTCATCACACTGGACAGGCTCCCACCATCCTGGAGGTCCTTCTGCATCTTTATGGTCAGCTGCTTTAGTCTTCGACTCTCGGACTGGTCGGCCAGAATTTCCATCGCCCGAATGATGGGCACCCCCGTTCGCAACAAAGTGCTCAACTGCCGGGTGAACAGGATCAACTGCTGAGGTTTTACGGGTGCCTGGAAAAGGTCGACCGAACCTTTGGAAGAGGTGCTCTTCTTCCTGCCGCGCGCCTTGACGGAGATGGTGGTCTGGCCGAGGCGTGTAACCTCTTCGACCGCCATATCATCAGAATCTGACTCGACGGTACCGTGGACGACCCGCCCATCCACATCTAACGCTTTATAAGCATATCGCTGCATGATTCATCCAACTCGCTAAACCACTACGGCACTCATTGCCTCTTCAAAGGTTGTCAGACCCGCCGCGACTTTTTCCGCCGCATCGGCTTTCAGTGTCCGCATCCCCCCATGCAGGCACGCATACGTAACAATCTCCTGCTCGGAAGCCCGTCGAACGATCATATCTTCAATCGCGTCATCGATGACCAGCACCTCGTAGATCCCCACCCGCCCCTGGTATCCGGTCCCCATACAGGAGCTACATCCCTTGGCCGTTTTATAGGTTGCATCCGTATGGTCGCTCAGGCCCAGGAACGCGATCGCCTCATCGGTTGGCTTAAAATGTTCTGCGCAGTGCGAACAAACGCGGCGGAGCAGTCGTTGAGCGTTGGTAACCATCAGGGTGGATGCCACGAGAAACGGCTCCAGCCCCATGTCGATCAGTCGCGTAATCGCGCCGACCGCGGTGTTCGTATGCACCGTGCTCAGCACGCGGTGACCGGTCAACGCGGCCTGAACAGCAATCGCTGCGGTTTCATGATCCCGTATCTCACCCACCATAATGATGTCCGGGTCCTGGCGGAGAATGGAACGCAAACCACTTGCGAAGGTCATACCGGCCCGGGTGTTCAGCTCCACCTGACGGATTTTATCCATGCGGTATTCAACCGGATCTTCCACCGTGATGATGTTCACATCCGGGGCGTTCAGCTCCTTAAGGATGGCGTAGAGCGTCGTGCTTTTCCCACTGCCGGTCGGACCCGTGGCGAGAATCATGCCATAGGGCGCGCGCATCAGCCGCTCGATCTGCGCCCGATTCTGCGGATTCATGCCCAACTTATCGAGGCTGTACATGGAGGCGCTCATGTCCAGGAGACGCATGACGATATTCTCACCATTGATGGTCGGGATGCTCGACACGCGGATATTGATCTCGCGCTTCGCGATGCGCATCGTAAAACGCCCATCCTGCGGCACACGCGAAACAGAAATATCCATTTTCGCCAGCACCTTGATACGCGACACGATCGCCAACAGCATGTGCTTAGGCGGTGGGGCCACTTCAATCAAATGCCCATCCCGCCGGAAACGAATGGTCAAGCCCTTGCGCTCGGGGCTGATGTGAATATCACTGGCTTTTTCCCGAACCGCCTGAGCAACGATCATGTTGACCAACCGCACCACCGGAGCACCTTCGGCCAGGTTGATTAAGGAGCTGATTTCAATATTACCGGCGTTCTGATCCTCCGCCAAGCCATCTAGATCGCCCTCGTCATGCGCAAACATGCCTTCTTCATCTTCGACCCCATCGAAGCCAATGGTTACGCCGTAGACCGCGCTGATCAGGCGATCCAATTCACTCTGAGTGCACAATACCGCATCAACTTCCATGCGCGTTTGCTGCTCGACCAGATCCATGGTGTCGATATCCGTGGGGTCCATCATGCCGAGCTTCAGCAAATCACCCTTCAAAGAAAGCGGAACCACATGGTTGGTCATGGCCATGGATACAGGAAGCAGGTACGCCAGGTCGGTCCCCGTTTCGTACTTCACCGGACGATAGCGCTCGATCATGAGATGCTGACTGAGCAGGGTCGCGATGTCATCCGCGGTTAACATCCCCTCGTCAATCAGGTAATTTCCCAGCGCGACCGGCGTGGGAAGATACTGCTCAGGTATCCGGGCAAGTTGCTCCTCGCTCAGGAACTCGGTCAGCAGCAATAACTGAACGAAGCTGGTTTTAGTTTCCATTCGGAACCTCAAGCGTTTCAGCTACGGTTACGCCCAGGAGATGCGGGGTAATAAAAATCAAGATTTCATCAAACTCCTGGGCGCTGCGATCCTTCCGGAACAGAGCACCAATGATGGGAATCGATTTGGCATAAGGTACGCCGGCGTCCGAGTGGCCGCGGCTTTCCTGGGACAGGCCACCGATGACCGTGGTCTCGCCATTGCGCAGCAACAGTGTGGTCGACGCGTGCTTGGTATTTACAGGAAACTCGCCGTTGCTCTCCGGCTTTGATTCGTCGAAGGAATCCTTCTGAGCCACGATCTCCATGCGGATGAGGTCGTCGTCCACCACATGGGGTGTTACCTCCAACTTCAAGACCGCTTTTTTCCAGGCGACGGACGTAGTCAAGGTACTGCCACCTCCAGTGCTTTCCTGGTAGGCCCGCTCTTCGCCACTCTCGATGGTCGCCAACACGTTATCCATTGTCGTCACGGAAGGGCTGGACAAAATATTCGCCCGACCCGCTTCCTGCAGGGCGGTCAACTGCATGGTCAGGAGTTCGCCACCACCTATCCGCTCCGCGCTAAAGCCGAGTTTAAGCCCGTCACCATCCGCCAGATTCGCAGGAAAATTGGAGCCGAACTGATCCAATCCGGTACCGGCAATCGAATAAAGACGATCGCCGCGTATCCGCTTGTTGCCCCCGCCCCATTGAACCCCCAACTCTTCGGCCGTGGAACGATTGGTCTCCACAATGCGCGCCTCAATCAGGATCTGGGCTTTCGGCTTATCCAAATCGACGATCAGGGCCGCCAACTGTTCCAAGTCACCGGGTCGGCCCCGCAGGATGATCATATTGTTTTCCACATCCACGGTTACACTCGCGGATGCGGAGGCCCCATCCCCCCGCCCCACCGTCATGACCTGCTGCAAGGTCTCGGCCAGCGCCGATGCATCGGAATATCGAATGCGGATTACACTGACATCCATGGGCGCGGCCTCCTGCGTTTCCATGGCAACGACCTGCCGCTCCTGCATGAGCTTATCGACCTCCAACTCCCGCTTCATGTCGTCGAGTGACATGACGCGAATGATGCTGCCCTCCCAGTCGAAGGTCAGACCCGCAGAGCTCAACAGGCTCTGAAAGGCTTCGTTCCAGGGAACCTCATTGAAATTGAACAACACCTTCCCCTTCACGCCTTCCCCCACCAGGATGTTCACGCCTCCCGCCTTAGCCAAGGCACGCAAGACCACGCCCACCTCTGTTTGCTCCCCCAGGTCGAGGTCCTCTACAATCATGGTGGGCAAAGTGCGATCACTGGCTCCGACCGGTGACACCGGATGCGGAAGGATCTCTGGCGACGGAGTCTGCTCCGCAGGGACGTTCTCAGTAGCGGAAGGCATACCCCCGGGGGCGCGCGACTTATCACGCTCTATGGATTCCTCCTTTGCCGTCGTCCATTGATCGAAAAATACATCACGCTCTTCGCCCCCCGAAACCCACGGCTTTTTCTCCACGCGAGATGAGGTGCAGGCCGAGAGCAGGAGCAGTGCGGCAATCACACTCCCCAGCCAACGGAATCGGACACTTTGTGTATGGGCTCGTTCAGCGTATCGCATCATTGATCTGCTCCTCCTTCACGTGCCAAACGCCACGTTTTGTCTGTGGATAAATTTCTTAACGTCACATGCTGGGGCTGGATATCGCCCACGGCGTAGGTGCCCGCGACCAGATGCTCACCCAGGGTGTATTCCATGCCGTTGATCAGCGCCATTTTCTGGCCCGCAATATTGAAGTATCCGGTGTAATGGAAAACGGGACGTTCCTGCCCGGCCGTGGAGGCCGGTCCATGAACCGCCGTTTCAGCGACACGAACCGGAGCCGACAGCCGTTCCACTAACAGGGTTCTCTCCCAGGGGGCGACCAGTCGATCGAGCCCTTGTGCTTCGCCCGGGGTAAACACGGACTCGTTCATGAGTGCTCGAATCCGTACGGCAGCGGCCTGGGTTTCAGCGGCGGCTTTCTCCACCCGTCCACCACCTCCCAGCTTGTTCAGCCGACGAAGCATAAAGTCTCCCGCGCCATACAGGATCACCGTGGTCATTAAGATGAGAATAATTTTCTCACGCCACGACATTACAGCCCGCCCTGTTTGCTATTGTACATGTAACCATACCTCGACACCCATTTCGTCGCCAAGCTCCAGCTTCCGCACCACCACCCGTTGCAGGGTGAGGAACGAAGACATGCGCGACAGATCCACGAGAAAGGACTGGAACGATTCGAACACCCCCTGAACCACGAGCTCGATCAGCATGTATTTCTTACCGTCTTCGAGCATGTGTACCTGTGGGTTGAACCCTTTCACTTCCAGGGCCGCTGCACCCGCCAGAGCAGAAATCGATACCGGCAGCTCATCGAAAGCATCCTGACGAATCGAAGCAGGGCTCTCCGCCTGCATACCCTCCGGGATTTCAGGCAGGTGGACCCCTTTCAATTCGGCGTAAAGCGGCAGCAGTGTCTGACCCACCGCGTACGTGATCTGAGCATCCTGCACGTGGCCTTGATGCTTGTTCATTAAAAACAGCAAGGGCAGCACGACGACAACCAACGCCACCAGCAGCACCAGGGATGAGATACCGACAGTGAGCCAGCGACGGCGGCTTACGGTTTTTACCACGCCATGCCTCACAGGGCACCTCCCTGGGTCAAATCCACTTTCCTCAAGGGACTGAGACGTACCTTCAGGTCAAACTTCATGACCGGCTCATCCCCGAAAAACTCCTTTTCGCTAAACATCAATTTGGCTTCTTCAAAGAAAACCGACTCCTCAATCCGCACCATGTATTCCGCTAATTGCGTCCCCTGAACCTGGGCATCCGCATGCACGCGTCCTTTCAGGATGAGCAAATCCCCTTCGGATCGGCTCCGGGCATTGTTCTTGACGCTCTCCAGAGCTTTGGGGAGCGCCATGCTCAGTTGGGCTTCCGTGAGTTTGATCGAATCGCTGGTGATCCCCGCCAGTTCACCGATAAGTGCCCCGGGCAAATTCCGATTGACCAGATCTCGGGCAACCGTGAAGTGCGTGACGACCTGCGCGGTCATCTGCTCCAGCTGCTCAACCGTAGCCTCAGGAGGCAACGTCACGACTTTCTCCTGGAGGCTTCGGCTCTGCTGCTTCAAATGCTGGATTCGACCCGACATGAAAAAAGCCCCGATCCCGATGCCCACGAGTCCACCGACCGTGGCGAGGGCAACCACGGTATTAAAACGTCGCTGACCACGACGTTCATCCTTCAACGATTTCGGAACCAGCAGGTTCGGAATACGCTCCTCGTCGCTCAGACTCAAACCGGTCGCAACAAAGTAGCGCCAATTTTCGAACGGGCGAGCGGGCAACTCGACGTCCTTGCCTACGACGTTGCGAGCAATCGGATTAAAGACCACGGGCTCCATGCCCACCTTCTTCCCCAGGAAGGCAAGCAGGGCCGGACAATGTGCCAGAGGCCCGGCCACCAAGAGATCAGCTTTCGCGTGTTCTGCCGCAATCGGGTCACTGCTGATCGTCGATTCAATCTGGCGAAGGAGGCGGCGTGCAGGGGCGCTAACCCACTTTTCAGGCGGCTCCTGCATCGAGCTGCCATCCGCGGTCGGGGGCAAGGTCGCCTCCCCGGACAAGAACGACCAGATTTGGTTCGAGTCCAGGGCTCCTTTGTGACTGGACCTCACGCTCTCCTCGAAGGTGTCGCTGCCGATATGAATCTCCCGACTGGCCCGGACGCCATCCTCATCCAGCAAGGCGATCAAGCTTGTGCGCTTGCCCACGCTCAGGAAAACGGACCGACCCGTCTCCGCCTCGACCCGACGTCGCCGGATAAAATTGAGCCCGGCGAAATACGGCAGGCTGACACCATCAAGGCGATACCCCGCCTGACGAAACGCCAACGCAAATGATTCGACTTCACTCCGGGGGACCGAAAGCGCGGTAATGCTCCATTGCGGATGGCCATCCAAAACAAAGTCACGCTCGACATCATAATCCACCAGGAGGTCTTTCGTATCGATGGCCAACTCTTTCTTGATCGCGAGTTGAATCGCGGGCCCCAGCATGTTCTGAGGCCCCTTGGGCAGCCGGATATTCCGAATCAAGCAGCCTTCAAAATCGGTTGCCGCCCACAGGTGATCCCCCGCAGACAGGACGCCAAACGCATCGAGTGCATGACCCAGCGCTTCCGCAAACGTGTCATAGTCATCGCGTGCATACTGAGCGAATTTTTTGACGAAGCCCTTGGTGGTCCGAACAAGAGTGATGAGATCGGACTCCACGTACACCCCCACCATGCTGACGGCGCGTTCACTCTTCTTGCTGGTTGCGGATTGAACCATCTTATCTCCGGGCTATCGGCTGTAGGGATTTTGCGTTGATACCAGGAAAGACCTGACCTTCGGAGGGCGGGGTGAAGCGGGCCAATTTCATCGATGCGATAATCGGGTTAGCCAAGGGATGACGTGCACCATAGGTTTTTTCAATCCGGCGAAGCGCCTCTTCGAGGCAGGCCTGCGCCTGCGGCACTTCCCCCTGCTCCAGGTAGAGGAGCCCGAGATTGTGCAGGGGGCCCGAGGCGAGGGCTCTCGACTCGACCGGTCCGGCTTCGTACGAGGCAATCGACTGCATCAAGAGCGCTTGTGCCCCCGGAAAATCCTTTAAGTGTTTCAAGACCGTGCCGAGGCGATTTTCAACATCCGCAATACGTGGATTACCCGGCTTGAGCTGTTGCTGATAAATGGTAAGTGCTTTCCGGTAATACGCCTGGGCAGGCTTCAACTCCTGCTTTTCAAGATAGAGATTCGCGATATTGGTCAGGAGGGAGGCGGTGGTCACGTGCTGACGTCCTCGACTGGACTCCGCCACCAGGAGCGCCCAGAACATCAGGGCTTCGGCCCGTTCCGGCTCCCCTTTATCCCTGAAAACGAGAGCAACATCGTTCAAGGCCAGCGCCAGCTCAAGATCATTCCCTGCGCGAGGATGTGCACGGGCCAGATCCTCGTCCCCTGCAAAACGATTGCGCAAGGATCGGCGAGGCGCAGCAGGCAGGCCTGCCGCATCGGGAAGACCTTCGATTTCTGACCGCATCCGATCCAACAGGCCATCCAGATCAGCCAGGGGCGTAACCTCGCGCAGCGCGGCCTGCAGTTCATCCACTTCAGCGATATGCGAGCGCAACCAGAACAGCGCCCGCATGCTGACCTCCTGGAGGTACTGCTCTCGTGAGGCCATCTGCTCCCGCACATCCTGCAACTCATTTTCATGTGTCAACAGCGCGCGTCGCAAGGCCGAATTCTCGTCCATCTGTCGTGACAGATTCGCTTCCAGATCGGCCTCATGCATCTCGAGCGATGCAATACGATCCGCCTGCCGCTGCAAAAGATCAACCAGCTTCTGATAGGCCACGGGAGAAAGCGCCAGTCCACCTGCAACCGATGAGGATGCCCCCACGCCCTCATCGAGGCCGGGCAGCTGTTGCTGTGCGAACCCAGTCATCCCCCACCCGAGTCCCACGAGCAACAGGTAGATCGTCGGCTTAACTCGCCATTGGAACATGATCGTCATAGTTAATCATCCTTGCCAGTTCCCGGGGTTTGGGCGACCGCTCCATGGCGGAAGCCGGGGTGATCGTCTCGCTTTGCACCAGGCGAGCCAGACACTCATTCATGGTAATCATCCCTTCCGCCTTACCGGTCTGCAATGCGGAGTACATCTGCTGCACCTGGCCGTCGCGAATCAGGTTGGCGATGGCCCCGTTCATCACCATCACCTCATAGGCGAGCACCCGCCGCTTCTCATCACAGGTCTCGATCAGGTTTTGTGCGATGACGCCATTCAAGACCATGGACAACTGAGCCTGCACGTGTTGCTTCTCGTGTGAGGGAAAAACGCTGCTGATCCGCATGATCGCGCTGATGGCATCATTGGTGTGCAGGGTCGCCAGGATCAGGTGACCGGTTTCGGCAAGACTCAGCGCCAGGCTGATCGTCTCCAGATCGCGCATCTCACCGATCATGACGACATCCGGGTCCTGGCGAAAGACACTGCGCATCGCATCCTGGAAGGTGTGGGCGTCGTCCAGGATTTCGCGCTGCTCGATGACGCTCATTTTGTTCGTATGCCCGTATTCGATGGGATCTTCGATACAGACGATATGCCTGCGCTGCCGCTCATTGATGTACTGAATCAGGGCGGCAAGCGAGGTGGACTTGCCACTGCCCGTAGGCCCCGTAAACAGGACCAGTCCCTGGGTGCGCATGGCGAATTGCTTGACGATGGAGGGAAGCCCCAACTCATCGATGCACGGGATGACGTAGGGAATCATGCGAATCGCCAGGGCAACACTGCCGCGCTGATAGAAGGCGTTCACCCGAAAACGTCCGATGCCCGCAAAGCCAACGGAGAAATCGACACTCCGCATCTGCTCCAGCTTCTGGAACTGTTGCTCGGTGAGCAGCGACCGAGCGAGCTGAAGGGTATCCTCAGCTTCCATGGGCTCTCCGGCGACCGGGGTAAGTCGTCCGTTGATACGGAACTGAGGCGGTATGGTGGTGGTAATGATTAAATCAGATGCTTCCGCATCCGCCATTTCCCGCAATAACACTTCGATCTGATATTCCAAACCCATCTACTCCTCGAAAGAGTTTTGGCGGAGAACTACACCGCCCCTCAAAAAACACGCGGCGCAACGAAGCGCCACCTCTCAATAACAGCACCAACCCCCGCAGCCAGGCAACGGAGATCAGGCAACGAATGGATACTTCGTTACAAACACAGGTCCCGGCAACGACGCAG
>JBLIND010000223.1:0-10798 GCA_047639095.1 Candidatus Omnitrophota bacterium
GGAAACTGGTCGGATCTGGTTCCGGGCGATCCTGGCAATGTCGATAACAATGCGCGCATTGAGGGCGGGACGGTTTCGCTCACTGCAGCCCCGGCATTCGCTATGGGGGCAGTCGACTTTCGAATCAATACGGGCGGCAACGTCAATACGGTTACCTGGAATCCGGGAGCGGCAGACGTGACCTCCATTGATGTGATGATCGTCGGCGCAAACAATAACGGCTCGGTTGCATTCAATCATGACAGTGGCCGAATCAATCTTGGCACGACCAGTGCGGATCAGTTTCGCGTCGGCGGGACCGGGAATGCCTCCTATACGATGGGCGGCACCGCGACGGTGGGCGTCAATGAAGCCTTTATGGTGGGTGGTTCTGGAAATGGCACCACGCTGGGGCATCTGATCATGAATGGTGACAGTCAGATTCTGGATACCGTGAACGATAATGGTGAAGCGCGCGTGGGTGTGAACAGCGGGGCGGCGGGTCAGATTTCCATGAACGATAACTCCTTTATTGATACCCGGGGCAATTTTCGGTTGGGGGATGCTTCCGGCTCTGTAGGCACGATCTTGATGACTGGATCCAGTGCATTTGATAATCGGAACGAACTGCGCGTTGGATTTTCAGGAGAAGGTCACTTGGTTATGCAGGACAATACGGTGCTCCGCTTCGGGGTTGGCAGCCAGAACGATTTGTCGGTGGGCAGCGAAGTCGGCAGCTCCGGCACCGTCACCTTGAGTGGCAGTGCGGCCCTCAGGGGGGCGGGGAATAATCAAGATGATATCAGCATCGGAGACTTGGGGAGCGGCGTGTTGATTATGAATGATTCATCCAGCATCAATACCTCGGTCCGGGATTTATATGTGGCAGACAATGCTGCGGCTTCAACGGGGGTGGTGACCTTGAACGGAAGCAGCTCGATCGCTGCACGGAGTAATGTTCAGGTCGGGCGCAATGGTGCGGGAACCCTTACCCTCAACGATAATGCATCCCTCAATGCGGGCAATCTGCTGCGTATGGCGGCGGGCAACGCGGCTTCCTCATTCGTCACAGTGAATGGCGCAGGCGCTTCCGTCAGTGTCCTGAACAACTTGGAGGTCGCTTCGGCCAACGGAAACGGCGGAACGGCCTTGTTTGATCAAAATGCGGGTACGGTCTTTGTTCAAAACAGCCTCACCATCGGCACTGGAAATGTCGGTGCAGGTAATGCTGGCACCTACAATCTGGATGGGGGCACCCTCCATGTGAATAACATCGCAGTTGATTCTGCTACGGGCGTCTTCAACTGGGGCGCGGGCACCTTGACCGTGCGGCAGGTCCAGCAGAACGCGAGTGGCGATGGCAGCATCATCAATTATGCCGGAGACTTGACCACGGGGGTGGGCTCGACCTTGCTGCTGAACGATCTCTATGAAAGCAGCGGGATTCGCTTTGACAAGCTCGCGGTTTCAGGTGTCTTGGACCTTTCATCAGGAACGGATATTTTCGACTTCTGGGGTGACGTGCAGCGCTTGCGCGGCCGAGGCGGCGTGACGACCGGAGAATTACAGCTGATTTCAGCCACCAGCATCCTGGGTGAGTTCGACACGATTCTCGGCCCTGGGCCGGATGCCGGCACCTTCTTCCGGACGTGGGGCCCAGGAGAGATTGCCCAGGGGACCAGCGCCGAGGCGCTCCAGTTGAACCATGGGTATCTCGACTACCGTGCGGGTGACGGAGTCTATTTCGTCTACAAGGTAAATGGGCAAGTGCCTGAGCCCCAAACCGGTATGCTGGTGATCTTCGCGGTCCTCTTCCTTCGCGGATTGAGCAAGCGCTCATGGCTTGTCATGCTCCGGCATAAGCTGAACGGCTGATAAACCCCGTATTCCGAACGATTTAGGCCGGGCCTTGCGGGTAATCGGGTCGCGAAGGGGAATTCCCTCCCCGTAGCGTTCGATTTTATCATCATCATCATCATCATCATCATTGTGTGTCTCCAGGAGATTTTGCGTCTTTACCTCGCGTGCGCATACAGGTACAACTCATCAAATCATGATGAAATTGATCAAAATCTCCTTCGTTTGTCTTATTTGTCTTATTTCCCTTCCCTTTCTGCTGCACGCGGATACCAATTTTCAAGTGGGTACCGGTGATTGGAATACTCCGGCCAACTGGAGTGCGGGTGTGCCGGGGGTCTCTGATTCCAATGCACGCATGAACAACGGAGGGACGCTGAACGTTACCGCTCCACCGACCGTTACCTCGGGGATTGACTTTCGGATTAATACCTCCGCCGGTGCCAATACCGTAAATTGGAACCCCGGATCGGGGACCATGACCTTCAATGCGTATTACATCGGTGGCGGAGGCTCGGGCAGTGCAAACGTCACGCATGACTCCGGCCAGATTAATCTCTCGACTGTCGGCGCCGAGCAATTTCGGGTGGGGAACGATAGTGCCGGTACTTACACGATGAACGGGAGTGCGGTCGTCCAGTATAATGAAGCTATGTCTGTCGGGCATCTGAATACCGGGAACGGCCACCTGATCATGAATGGGAACAGTCAGGTCATCGATACAGCGAACGATAACGGAGGGACCTTCTTCGGTTACAACGAAGTGGGTGCCCAGGGCCGGGTGACCATGAATGATAGTTCCTTCTTCTTTTCCAGAGGCCAGACGCATCTCGGTTTTGTTGATGGGGCCTCGGGTGCGCTCGAGTTGAATGATACGGCTCAGTTCGACTCTCGAAATGAGATGCTCATCGGAAACAACGGCACCGGAACCTTGACCATGGGCGGTGATTCCTTACTTCGCTTCGGTGTCGGGGCGAATGATAAGGATTTTCGGGCAGGCGCAGGCGCTACAGGTTCTGGAACCGTCACCTTGAGCGGAAACGCCCGGGTTGAAGGGCAGGGGAGCGTCCTTGATGATGTCAGCATCGGTTTCCTTGGCGCGGGAGTACTGGTGATGAACGACGATAGCTCGTTTGGTTCGCTGCGTAATTTCGGGCTTGGCGACCAGGGTACTGCTTCCTCAGGTGAGGTGACATTGAACGGTACCAGTCGCATTGACGCTTTTTTAGATTTCCAGGTTGGGCGCGTGGGTGCAGGGACGATTACCATCAACGATAGCGCGGCCATCACTGCCGGCTCTTCCGGTCCGATCCGCCTGGCCGCCAACCTCAACAGTACCGCGGTGCTGACGCTGAACGGGGCCAATGCATCCGTGAGTGCTGCGCAGAATATCGACATCGCTTCGGCAAATGCCGTAGCGTCCACGGCCCTGTTCGATCAGAATAACGGTGAGGTCTTTGTCGCAGGTGCGATTAGCATCGGCAACGGTGTTGCTGGAAACGCGGCTACCTACAATCTCGACGGCGGGACCCTGCGTGCGAACAACATAACGGTAAGTTCCACCGGCGTATTCAACTGGGGTGCCGGAACCATGACGGTTCGGCAGGTTTCTGAAAATGCCAGTGGCGATGGTAGCATCATCAATTTCGATGGTAGCTTGACCAGCTCCTCGGGTTCGACCCTCGACTTGAACAGCCTCTACGAGAGCGGTTCCATTCGTTTTGACAAGTTAGCGGTGAATGGTGCGCTGGACCTCTCTGCGGGTGGCGATGTGTTTGAATTCTGGGATACGATGCAGCGTCTGCGCGGAACGGGCGGTATCATTACGGGTGAGTTGCAGTTGATTTCGGCCGCCAGTATCCTCGGTGAGTTCGACACGATCCTTGGGCCGGGTCCGGATGCCGGTACCTTCTTTCGTACCTGGGGCCCAGGCGAAATCGCTCAAGGGACCAGTGCAGACGCCCTTCAATTGAATTATGGCTACCTCGACTATCGCGCAGGAGACGGGGTGTACTTCGTCTACAAGGTAAATGGGCAAGTGCCTGAGCCCCAAACCGGTATGCTGGTGATCTTCGCGGTGCTCTTCCTTCGCGGATTGAGCAAGCGCTCCTGGCTGGTTATGCTGCGACAGAAGCTGAACGGTTGAAAAAGTCACATTTGGCCCGTTAAGCCATTTCCCCTCCGGATTGCCCGGGAAGCTTGGGTTTTTAGGCGGGCAGCACTCTTTTCAGGCCGTTTCACCCGCTACTTGGGGCCTGACGATGGTTTCACCCTTTACCTGTATGAAGTGGATCGGTATATTACATCCACCATGATGAAACGGATCAAAGCTTCCAGTATTAGTCTTATCTTCCTACCGGCCCTCCTTTTTTCGGATACCAATTTCCAAGTGGGCACCGGTGATTGGAACACTTCCGGCAACTGGAGTTCGGATGTGCCGGGTGTAACGGACAACAACGCGCGGATGAACAATGGAGGCACCTTGAACATCACTGCGCCGCCCACCATAACCTCGGGCGTAGATTTTCGGATCAATACAGGTGGTGGTGCGAATACCGTGAACTGGAATCCCGGTTCCGGAACCATGAATTTTATTGCGTACTACGCCGGTGGAGGTGGGGCGGGCTCGGCAAATGTTACGCATGACAGTGGCGTTATCGCCGTTGGTACCAACGGAGGCGATGCCTTCCGGATCGGTAACAACAGCCCAGGTACCTACACCATGAATGGCAACGCCACGGTGGAGATCAACAATTCGTTCTCCCTCGGGTATTTCGGTAATGGTGCTGGTTTCTTGATCATGAACGATAATAGCCAGATCCTCGATACCGTAAACGACAACGGCGAGATGCGGGTGGGGAATGATACCGCCGGCGGCACAGGTCATATCATCATGAACGATAACTCCTACATCAATGGTCGAGGGAACTGGCGTTTAGGCGGGGTTGCTGGAGCAACCGGTACGATCGAAATGAGTGGTACTGCCTCTATCGACAACCGGAATGAAATGCGGGTGGGTTATGGGGGTGCTGGCTATCTGATCATGAGCGGCGATTCGGTTTTCACCACAGGCGTCGGTAGTCAAAATGATATACGCGTAGGTGTGCTCGCTGGCGCTAGTGGTACGGTAACCATGAGCGGGAATGCGGTGATTCAGGGATCCGGGGGGAATTCAGATGATGCACATATCGGATTCAACGGAGACGGCGTCCTGACCATGTCCACTAGCAGTACCATTCGAGACATCCGCGAGTTTTCCACCAGCCATAACAATGCGGCATCCACTTCGATTGTAACCATGAATGGTGATAGCCTGATTGATGCCCGTACCTTCATCAACATCGGGCGCACCGGCACCTCGACCCTTACCCTGAACGACAACGCTCGCATCAGCAACAGCCAGAATAGCTCGTTCAACCTGGCCGCTCAGGCAACGGGTAATGCCTCATTGATCATGGAGGGTGTCGGGTCGTCTGTTCATGCGAATCAGAACCTGACCGTTGCTGCCGTGAATGGCGCATCAGTCGCTTTGTTTGACCAGAATGCTGGTGAGGTCTACATCGCCGGTGGCTTGCTTATCGGTAACGGCGTCGCCGGGAATGCAGGGACATACAATTTGGATGGGGGTACCTTACGCGCCAACAGTATTGATGTGAATTCCGCTACAGGCATTTTTAACTGGAATGCTGGCACCATGACCGTTCGTGAAGTGGCTCAGAATGTCAGCGGAGATGGCTCGATCATCAACTTTAACGGGGATCTGACCAGCAACACGGGGTCCACGCTTGATTTGCAGAACCTGTATTTTAACGGTTCTCCCCGCTTTGATAAACTGGCCGTGAGCGGTGCCCTGGATTTAACCGCCGGGGGTGACATTCTCGACTTCTGGATTAATGCCCAGGCCCTCCGCCCCAAAGGTGGTATCATCACCGGTGCCCTGCAGTTGATCTCGGCGAGCAGCGTCAATGGTGAGTTCGATAACATCATCGGTCCCGGCGTAGATGGACTCTTCTTCCGGACCTATGGCCCGGGCGAAATCGCTCAGGGTACGCCCGCCGATTCGTTGCAGTTGAATCATGGCTATGTCGATTATCGGCCAGACGGCGTGTACTTCGTTTACAGGCTGAACGGGCAAGTGCCTGAACCCTCTACCGCCGCCTATTGGGTCATCTTCGTCGGTCTGGCTTCCGCCTGGCGCAATCGGCGCAGTTTTTCGTTCTTCGACTTCATGCGGAGCGATGACGACGCAGGTCCACGCGAATACTAAGTGGGCTCATTATGCATGATCCGGCTGTCCCGCTTAGGACGGGATCCCGCGTATCGCCGGTACACCCTGGTCTCGCACACTCGCTTCGCCGAGTTCTTCAGCTTGCGATATTCGCTTCGTAAATGTATCTTCTTCCAGGGTCGTCTCCTTCAGGTTTCTTGAACCCTTTCCCGTTTTTCACGGATATAAAGGATGCAGACCATCGCTATTTTCCAACGCCTATTGGGACGAATACAATCAATGTCAGGTATCAATCGATGACAATGCCAAGAGCCGCCACCCGCACGGCAAAGCGACGCCGACGAGATATCGAGCCGCTGTGTCGACGGATCCGGACCAGCAGTTACTGATAAAGGCCATGGAATGACCATCCCCGGAATTTACATGATGTTTGCGGCACGCATGACCTTATTGGGCTTGGCGCTGATCTTGGCCGTGCCCTGCCATGCGGAGCCAACGAACGACGATATAGAATTGGCGGCGCTTCGAGCCGAAGCCCAAAGGTCGCTTGATCAGGGGATCGCACCGTTCGTGAAGAATTTCTGCACGGGCTGTCACGGCGACAAAAAGAAGAAGGGCGGACTCAATTTTCAAGCCGCGCTCAAGAACCCCGGCCAGGGGGCGTCCCGTAAACAGTGGATCCAGGCGCTCGCTAACGTGAAGGCGCATGACATGCCTCCGGATGATGAGGAAAAGCAGCCGACCGATGAGGAGCGCCAAAAGTTTCAGGACTGGATTGGCCAGATCAAGTATCTCAGCCCGAAGGATCCCGGTCTTTTTGTGATCCGTCGGCTGACCAACGCGGAGTATGGAAACACGCTGCATGAGCTCTTCGGGGTTGATCCGGCGGTAGCCCGGGAGTTGCCGGATGAAGTCTTGGGCGCGGGGTATCTGAATTCGTTGTCCTCTCTCCAGTCAGAGCAGTATCTCAGCATCGCCAATGAGGTGCTTGATCAAATTTTGGCGCCCGGCGATGCGCCGCCGACGGAGGTGCAAAAGCGTCTCTTCGGTGAACCGCCGGGTCCCGGTGTTGATCCGCGAGAGGCGGCGAAAACGGTTGCTCGCTCGCTGGCCCGAAACGCTTATCGGCGACCGGCCTCGGAAGCGGAAGTCGATGTCCTGTTAAAGGTGTTTGATCTGGCGAGCGTAAACAAGCTCGCTTACCCGGCTTCCCTGCGACTGATGCTCAAAGCGATCCTTGTTTCGCCACAGTTCCTGTTTATCACGCCTGCCCAAGAAGTTGAGCCGGGTCGCGAGATTGTTCTCCTCGATAACTATCAACTGGCGTCCCGTTTATCCTATTTGTTGTGGTCGACCATGCCCGATGCCGAGCTCTCAGCCTTGGCGGATAGCGGAACGCTCCACGAGCCGGGGGTTCTGAAGGCGCAGGTGAAACGCCTGCTCGAAAATGATCGTTCCCGGGCCTTTTTTGACGGTTTTGGCGCGCAGTGGCTTGGGCTGGGGGATCTGGAGAGCAAAACCTTCGACACCGCCAAATTCCCCCAAATGACTGGCGAAATGCGCTTGGCGATGTACGACGAGGCCCGGCTGTTCTTCGAAAGCATCGTGCGGGACAACCGGAGTGTCGTCCGCTTTGTGGATGCTGATTACACTTTTCTTAACGCCACGCTCGCCTCGATTTACGGATTGGAAGAAACCGTTACCGGACCGGAAATGCGCAGGGTGCAGCTGACAAATCTTAATCGAGGCGGGATTCTGGGCATGCCCGGTATTCTCGCGACGACCTCGTTTCCTAACCGCACCAGCCCCGTCAAACGCGGTGTTTGGGTGCTTGAGCACGTGTTGGGAGAGCACATTCCGCCTCCACCGGCCAACGTTCCGGCCTTGGAAAAGCAGGACCAGAAGACGGTTGAAAATCTGACCCTTCGTCAGCGTACGGAACTCCACGTGAGCAATCCTACCTGCGCCAATTGCCACAAGATTCTCGATCCTATCGGTTTTGGCCTGGAGAACTTCGACGCCATCGGGCGTTGGCGCGTTCAGGACGACACGGGGGGCGCGATTGACGCCGCGGGTAAACTGCCGGGCGGTAAACCGTTCTCCTCTCCCAGGCAACTGAAAGCCATTATCGCCGAACGAAAGAGCGAGCTTGCCCGCAACCTGACGGAACAGGTGCTGGCCTACGCCTTAAACCGCCAGCTGGAAGGGTATGACGAAATCGTGGTGGATCACCTGATGGAAACCATCTCCAATGATGATTATCGGATGCAGACACTCATCACCGAGATCGTCACCAGTTACCCCTTCACCCATCACCGAATCCAACCCCAAACCACCGCCTCATCTCATGAAAAATAGCCTCCTCATCGATCGACGTACGTGCCTGAAAGGCGTTGGGGCCTCCCTCGCGCTACCGCTTTTAGAAGCCATGGGCTGGGCGGAAACAGGAAAGGGGAAGACCTACCAACCACCTGTCCGCCTCGGCTTCATGTACATGCCTCATGGGGTCATCATGGATCAATTCTGGCCCGCGGACGCGGAGCGTTTCCTCAAATCGCCGCCACCGGCCTTGGAATCGCTGCGTCCTGTACTCGACCAGTGTCTGATGTTGAAGGGCATTTCTGGCGTGCCGATCGCTCCGTTCAATGGTGCGCCTCACGCACTCGAACTATCCACATGGCTTACCGCGACCCTGCCGGATGCGCCCACGCGGAACCGGGTAAATATCGCGATCTCTGCGGATCAGATCGCCGCCAACTACGTAGGAGGTCTGACATCGCTCCCATCGCTCGAGTTGGCCACGATGCCTCAGACACACAAGGAAAACCAGGAGGGTCTGCACGAGGGATATTATAACTACTGCAGCTATCGTTCGCCCACCCAGCCCGTCCCCGCGGAGACCAATCCACGGAGCGTGCTCAACCGACTCTTCGGTAAATCCGACAAACCTGGCCGAAATGCCTCGACGGATCCACTCGATCGACAAATGTTGGATCTGGTCATCGGCGGCGCCGCCGAACTTCGGCAGAAGTTGCCCCGGGATGATCAGCACAAGCTGGATGAATATCTAGACAGTGTGCGCGCTGTGGAACGCCGAATCGCGGCCATCGAATACCGCCAGAAAGAAGCCGCGCTGGAGAAGGCCGGTGTCAGCATCAGCAAACGCAACGCTTCGGATTCGCCGCCCATCGAGATCAAGATTCCCGAAGGGGACAAACGTAGCGAATATATGCAGGTGATGTGTGATCTCAATGTGCTGGCGTTCCAGACGGACACGACCCGTGTCAGCACCTACATCGGCTCCTTGCCGAACGGGGTTTCCTACCCGGAACTCGGGTTTAACGACGAGCATCACTCCCAGACCCATCACGGTAACAAAGACAGCGAGAAGATTCGCAAAGTGGCGGCGATTACCCAATTCAACATCGACCAGTTCGCTCACATGATCAAAAAGATGCACAGCTTGCGGGAGGGCGACGGGACCTTGCTCGATAATTGCATCATGATGTGGGGCTCAGGCATGGAAGACGGGAGCGCTCACTCGCGCGAAAACCTGCCATTCATCGTCGCTGGACGCGGAGGAGGTTCGATCGACACGGGCCGATTCCTGCCCGCGGTCAAAGGCAATCAAGGCGACCTGCTCAGCACTCTGCTCACCTGCGCCGGTGTGCCGGTTGATCGGCCCATTGGGATTGCGACAAAGCAGATCGCGGAGATCAAGAGCCCATCCTGAGACGGGGAGGATCCAATCACCGCCACGTGGCAAAGGGTCCATTAAAAGATCCGTGCGGCATCGAGCTCGCGCGTACGGATGCTTGTGAGCAACTGATCCTTGAACTCCTGAAAAGGCATTGCCTGTTGTTCTTCACTGCCGTAGCGGCGAGCAGTCACCGTCTGCGCGGTCATCTCCTGCTCTCCAACCACCAGCACATGTGGGATCTTCTGCTTGATGGCGGTGCGGATCTTTTTGCCCATGGTTTCTGAGCTGTCGTCGACTTCGGCGCGAACCATCTCGCCCCGGAGCTCCTTTTTAAGCTTCTCGCCATATTCGACGTACTTGTCGGCCACGGGCACAATCTTGACCTGAACCGGTGCCAGCCAGGTTGGAAAGGCTCCGGCAAAGTGCTCAATGAGGAAGGCGACAAAACGCTCATGCGTACCGGCCGGGGCGCGGTGAATGACGTACGGGTGCTTCTCGCTGCCATCTGCCGCGGTATACACCATGTTCAAGCGCTCAGGGATGGCGAAGTCGAGCTGGTTGGTCGAGGCGGTCTCCTCGCGACCGGTGACGGTCTTGAACTGGAAGTCGATCTTCGGTCCGTAGAATGCGGCTTCGCCTTTTACCTCGTCGAAGGGCAGTCCACTCTGCTTCATGGCTTCCCGTACGCGGACCTGAGAGTCTTCCCAGGCCAAGGGGTTGTTCACATACTTTTCCTTGCCCTTGGGATCATCCGGATCCCAAGTGGACAGGCGCATATGATAATCGTGTATGCCGAGCTTCTCGTAGAGCACCCGATGCATTTCCATCACCGCGAGGAATTCCTCCTGGATGCTCTCCGCCGTGCAATAGATATGCGCGTCGTTCATGCACATGCCCCGCACGCGCAACATACCAGACAGCGAGCCCGAGTCCTCATAGCGGTAGCAATGACCGTATTCGGCCAGACGCAAGGGCAGATCCCGATAGCTGCGCTTCTCGGCATTGTAAATCATGTGGTGATGCGGGCAGTTCAT
>JBLIND010000224.1:0-10778 GCA_047639095.1 Candidatus Omnitrophota bacterium
AACGGGATCCTTTCCCACCCAGGTGGAGCAGGATACCGTCAGCCGGCGGGAAACGAGGGTCGTCGACGGTTTGTTCGAAGAGACCAATGCCTACAGCGATTTGAATGGATTTAATTCCACCCTCGGCGCCTGGTGGGTCCTCGGTGACAAGGTCGCAATCGGAGCGGCGGCCGATCTTCCATGGACGGCCGACTCCAAACAGAAACGCACCGTGCACACGAAGACCACCACCTTCAATCGCGACCGTTCGCGGACCCTGGATTCAAGCGAGTCAACCCAGACCGAAAGCAAGCGGGTCGAATTTGAATTTCCCGCGTACTACGCAATCGGCATGTCCTTTATCTGGATGCCGCATTTCCACAGTAGTATCGATGCCTCCTACACGACCTGGTCCGATTTCGCGTTCGAGGCCAAAGGGGAGGGCAAGATCAACCCCTTCGATGGCAGCCCACACGGTCAGAATTCGATCGATGACACCTGGATCGTGCGCACCGGAACGGAATACATCATCCGTCTCCAGCGGCGGAAGATCCGGATTCCCCTGCGTGGTGGTTTGATCTGGGAGCAACGCCCGGCCCTGGTGAAACCTGATGAGTATGTGGGCTTCAGTCTGGGCAGCGGGATTGAGTTCGGGCCTGAAGATAGCAAGACCATCATCGACATCGCCTATCAGTTCATGCGTGCAAACGACGTGCAGACCATCGTGCCCGAACAGTCTTCCCTCAGCACGGACACCGAACAGCATCAGATCTTTATCTCTCTGCTGAAATACTTCTAATAGATAATTGGACAATCAGCAAAATCACGGGCGATATGTTATTCACACATCGACATCGCATGCGCTGAGAGGTGCCAGCCTGTATTTTAAATACTTTTTCTGCCCTGAATAAGTGGTTCGCCAGGGACTGTCGGAGCGTTTCCCGTAGCATGGAGCACCGCTCGGTCTTACGATCGTGTCATGGAACGTGAAATACGGAGCAGTGCTCCGTAACCGTCTTACGCCCATTCCGCCGGCAAGCTTGACCGATCCGATGTGCGGATGATTTTTCAGGCGTTTTTTGCGGCCTGCTCGGCTTTCCAGGCCGCGGGTGTCAACTCGTGAATGCGGGTTTGGTCGTGCCCGGGAAGGCGACGCATGATGTCTTCGAGGTAGGTGCGGGGATTGATCTGCAGGCGTTTGCAGTTCGCAACCAGGGTCAGGTACACCCCGGCCATTTCGCCCCCGACTTCCGAGTCGATGCTCACCGTCCTGTAGGTTGCCGTCTTCGGCTGCAATCACCAGATTTCATCTGAGCCTGTGTCGGTGTGATTCAAACGGATAACCTTCGCCTGAATTTTGGGACATTACGGGGAGGGTGGCCGTCGAACGTCTACCATTGGATTGAAAATGTATCCGTCACTCCATTGCGGGTGGTATAGCTGAGGACATTATCGACCATTTTCGCTCCAAGTGGCGGATTCGTTTGCGGCAGGCCTGAGGTACTCGACAGCAAACTGATCTTAAAGCCTTTCTTGAAGGCGATCTTCACCTCTCGATCATAGGAATATTTGTAAGTCGCTGCGTTCTTGTCTTTTTCTATATCAACCAAGGGGTCACAAACTGAGACAACCAGATTCCCATCTTTATTTTTCTGTATCATCATATTCACACGCTTGTTGGTCGAAGATACATAAGGCAGATCGACCTCCTGGCCTGGTGCATAGATCAAGTAACTGAAGAGAGCGCTTTCGCCATCCACTCCTTCGAAAGCCACCGCATGGGCTAGCTTGTCCTGCCTGAGCACCTTGTAGCTGGGTACTTTTGCAGTCTCGATGGTGTAGGCTTCCAGTTCTTCTGGTGATTTGCCGTCGTGATTTAACAGCAGGCAATAATGGTGAGACGAAACATGATGCGAAGGCCCGTGATCCAGCCAAGCTATGACGGTAGTCCCTTTCGTCATTTGTTTTCCGGGGTTAAGGCCCGTTTCAGAGATGCGATAATTCAGGAGCGTTTCCCGCTCTGCCCATTCCAATTTCAAATCGCCATCCTGAGCGCCGGGAATGATCCAAGCATGCCCATACGGGGAAATTACATAATTCAGTTTCGATAAAGGAACATCCGTTTTAAAATCTTTTTCGTATTTTCGACCGTTCAAGACCAGTGACGGCTTTTCCGGATTCCAACGACGCGTGTTCTTGTTCTTCCAATTGATGTCCGTATCGGTCGCCTCCTGAAAAAGAATCGTCTCCATCGGCCGTTCTGTGTTGGCCTGATAGTCACTGCCCAGGCAAACAACCTTGTCCTTGTAAAAGTGGTAGCTTTTTTTCCCGTCCAGCCCATCCACATTAAATAATTTCCAGATCTGCTGATTTTCCTCACGCAGAGTTTGGAAGGAGAAGTTTCCGTATTTGCCAAATCCCTCCTCGGTTTCATTGAAGGTCAACGAACCATTCCCTGGGCCACCACTGGAGTTCAGTTCAACACCCGTTGGGTTGGGCTCGGTTTTGCCGTCCGATGTGTGATACCGGATGTATTCTTCATCGGTCACCGCTGGCATCGTGATGCCAGGAGCCTTCGACCAGCTGTAGCCATCAACCGAGGCACCGAGAGGTGGGCGTAACGATTCATCATAGCGGTCGTTCTCCGAAATATATAGACTGCCGTAACCGCGGTTCCAGGACCATCGACCGTGCGCCCTGGAAGGAGTTGGATCCTTGTCATTGTAACTCCCCACGTGCACGCGTGCCAGACCGGTCGAGTAGGAAGTCGCTCCAGTCCAGTTCAAGCTCAGGTGAATGTCGGATTGCGGCTCAATGGAGGACAGCTTCGGGTATTCCGCATACAGGGCCTGCTTAACGGCCTGCGGATGGTGTTTGGTAACGCCTGCCACACCGGCCAAATACTTTTTGGCAGAAGGAACTTCATCCCAATTCATCTCATAGAAATATTCAAATACGGTTCTGGATGGCCATTTATCGACACTGAACGGAGTCGGCTCATCCATCGCCCCTAATTTGCCAGGATTCTGCTGAAGATTATACCTATAGCGAAGTGCACCACTGGTCGATTCCTGCCCAGCCTTGATCTTACTGGTCATTGCCAAAGCGCCGAACGTATAGCGTGTGGTATACCACGCCAGATTTCGGCGAATCTCAGGCTCCAATTCTATCTGGGTATTGCTTAACTTCTCCGCCAAATTCAAGTGGACGTGATAGTTGCCACCCCAGTAGCTCACATGACCATGATGGTAGTACGTATAATCCGGCTTGATCATGTCATTACGATCCACGTCCACAATCGAGAGCATGTTTGACCAGGAATCACGGGCCGCGGTCAGCAAACTGAAGAACTTTTTATCATCCGGCTCAAAGAACAGGGAATAATAAAAAGATTCTCCCGAGAATTCCGCGCTGACTCCCGGCAACGGATCAACTGCACAGGCCACGGTTTGTGCCCCTCCAACCCAAATCGACAAATTACCGAGATAGTCGATGTAAGGTTGATCGTCCCGTCCCCTGAATGTAGCAATCAGATCTCTGGAGACATCTAAAATGCCATGCCCCTCATGCCGGCTACTTCCGGTAAAATTCGCCCCGCCCACTGGAGGATCCACCACCTGGTACTTCATCCAATCCAGAAAAGCCTTCATCAACGCTTCTACGGGCTCACTATCCGGACATTTCCCAAACCAGGATCCATATAGCGGGAAAAGGTGTCTGACATACTGGGGGTTATATTGTTTGTAAAAATCATGCGTCCTATACAACTCGGCGAAGTTGGGTTCATGAATAATGGAGGTGGGTAAATGCTTCCAATGCTTCCGGAATGAAAACCGGTCACCGGAAAAGAAAAGACCCGCCCCGGAAAAATTGATCGACTCCCTATATTTGTAACGGCCATCCGGCTGTCGCACACAATCGCGAGCCAATATGGCCGCGGCCTGTGCCTCGATACCCATATATTCCTGACTGCCCTGAGCAACACGCTTAGGAGCTTTGAAATAGGAATTCCGGAGACCGTCTACAAACTCCTGCTGCTCGGGAGTCAAACGCTCGGGCACTTTCGGCTTCACGGCAAATGCACCATAGTAACTGGAGTCACCCGTGCCAAAAGTTGTAGGATCAATAGGCTTATCCGGAATCCCCAGAGTCACAATGTCGGATATACTCAGGGTCGTCACCGGAGAGGCCCGAAACTCGACTTTGTTCATCGCCGCATCGTATATGTAATTCAGATACGTCTGAATACCACCGTCGACGAGTTCTTTACTCGGCATGCTCGCAGGTACCATCAAACGATCCAGATAAAATGTGCCGGAAGGCACATCTGTCGGTGCCCGTAAAACGATCTCGTTCTCTGCGGGCTCAACCATGCCAGCCGGCATCGCATCTATCAGCTTGAGATTGTGACTGCCTGGAAGCTTCGTCCGGTCCTTCGGGACAAAGTTATTCCCCATCTTATACCAGATACCTCCGAAGTTCATCTTGTAATGCAGTTGAACCAGTTTCAACTCATCGGTTTCCACCGTCGTCCGCTTAAAATAGATGTTAAAACGAGTATTGGCAGGTAATGGATCCTTCTGAAATACATGAAGCTCAAAAGGTGCGGTCTTTTCATTCACCCCGGACGTCAGATGATCGTGCAATTTAACCCTCGTGAGAACACCCAAATCCTTCATCCGAATCATGTCCCCCGCCTTCCAGTCCCAGCGGATGGATTTTGATCCCGCACGCGAATACTGATCACTTACACTCAGGCGCCCCTTGCCGACATACTCCCAAGTCTCGGGCACCTTCTCCAGAATATAGACTAAGGCGTCTAAGCGCGCACGCCCATAGCTATCCAGCATGTCGGTCACGCGAACTTCGGCCGGAACTTCCTTGATATCCATCGCGTATAACTTATCCAATGGAATCTTCGGAGCTTCAGCGCCCAACCCCATAACATGAAGGCTCCAAATTACGCCCCAGCCGACGGGCTTGATCAATAAACGTGAATTCATAAGGCTTTTCATTTCTTGGGAATTAGATGGCGGTCTGACCTCACAGTGTCCCAAATCAGGTCCGATCATCAAGCAGCCATTCTGTAGTAGCCCACCCAACCGCAAATCCAGGACGACATTATCACCGGAATCCCCGATCATCTGACCGACGCTTTCATCCGGGCCTTGAGAACCCGTTGATCGAGAGCGCCCCAGAACAAGGTGATGTTCAGTGCCGCAACCATCAAAGGCGTGTTGCCGCCACTCGCAAGCTCAGTATTGATGTCTGGCCCGGCGGTTAAAAGCTTGCGAAGGGCGGCGATATCGCCGTTCTTGACGGCAGTCCAGAGGTCGACATCGGGTTTCTTTCCGCAGCCAACGAAGAGGAGGCCTGCGAGCACGATGGTGGAGGTGATCGAGGCCGGGCGATGGAGAAGCCAAGTCCGAACAGAAAGCCTTCTTTTAAAGTCCTATTCTTTCACCTACTCATCCGGGTCCTGCTTTTTGTTCACACGCCGCTACTACAGATATTCTTCGCGTTGCGCCCAGGTCATGAAGGCCTCGCGAAGTTCGATCCAGCCGGATCCGTACTCCGGGGGCGTCGGCTCCAGAAAATCGGCAACGATTTCTTCGACCACCCCTTCCGCGTAGATCTCTGCGGTGAGCACCTGGAGCCAGGTGCGGGTGATGCGCACAATGTGACATTCATCCGGGCTTGCTTCTGGTCGGTCATACGTCGCGAGCAGAAGATGGGCTTGTTCCTGGGGCGTCATGCGAACGACCAAACCGGGTCAGGGTTTGTCACGTAAATCCCTGCTCGCGCCCGTGAGTAACTTGCGTTCTTTTTCGGTTAGACTTCCGATGCCATCCCGGTTGATTTTCTCCAGGATCGCATCAATGCGATGCTCCGACTTGTCTTCCTTCTGCTGCACCTTCTGTTTTGCCTGGTACACGCGCTCCGTCTTGGTCTTGGGTTTGTAGATTTTGTCCATGATGGGCTCGAGTCGCCAGTTGCGTTTTACGTACAGGAAGCCGAAGGCCAAGCCGCCCAGGTGGGCTGCATGGGCCGTCCCGGTTTGAATGCTTTTGCCTCCGAGCATCTGAAGGACCGGGAATAAGTCGTAAATCACGAAGAAGAGAACGATCCATCGAATCTCCACGGGGATCACAAACCAGATAAGCACTTTCTGACGCGGATTGAACATGGCGTAGATGATGACAATGGCCATGATCGCCCCGGATGCCCCGATCATGGGATTGTTTCTGCCGAGATAAAGGTTGAGTGCCATAAAGAGGAAGCTGGCGAGCAGGGCCGCACTGATGTAAATCCCCAGGAACTCCTTTGAGCCGTATTTCTGTTCCAGCGGCCGACCAAACCAGCCTAGAAAGAGCATGTTGAACAGCAGATGGATCACGCCATCGGGATCATGACAGAACGCACAGGTCATCACGCGCCAGATCTGCCCTTTGAGCACCTTCGCTGCATCGAGGCTTAACCAGTCAGTGACCGGTGGTATGAGGATTTGCAGCACGAAAATGGCGATGTTTATGATGATCAGCCACTTGCAGATGGGGGGCCATTGACTGCCAGAGGGTGACCAGCCTCCGCCACCGCCGCCACGAGAGCGACGGCCACTGCTGCCGCCGTAATCAAGCTTCCAGCGATTGGCTGCATCCGGATCTCGTCCGTAATCTCGGTCATTAACGCCCATGGGATATCAGCATACGCGGGGACGACTGCCGTTGCAAGGACGGGCCGGGTGCATGTGCATCTCAGGCGTCAAGCAGTGCCACGACGTCACCGGCGTGAACCTGCTGGCCTTCGCTGACCAGAATCTCGCGGACGGTCCCTGCCTGCGGCGGCACAACCCGGACCTCCATTTTCATGGCTTCGAGGATGAGCACGGGATCGCTGACGGTCAAATGGTCGCCGACCTTGCTGGTAATCTTAAACACTGTGGCAGGCATCTGTGATTTCACTTCGATACCGGCGCCTTTGGGTGCTGAGGCGGCGGCCGGGGTGCTATCTGCTTCGCCGGTGCTGATTTCGACGGGTTGGCCATTCACGCGAACAGCGTTTCCGTCGATGTTGACCTCGTAGGGGCGGCCATTGACTTTCACCACGTAGGAACCGGTATCACTTACCGGGCCCGAGCTCGCTTTTGTGGCCTCGATCTTGCGAATGCCCAATTGGGCCTCGCCCTTCAGGAAAGCCACGCCTTTTTCTTTGCAGGTAGCGACGATGAACACGTTCTCGTCGGTGGGCTCGATGCCTTCGACTTCACAGGTTTTACGGGCCGGCCCGAGGCCTTTTTCTGGATCGCGATTGTTGCGTTCGAGAGCCGGTTCGGTGACCGGTTCAAGGCCGAGCTGTTCGGAGGCGAGCCGAACCACTTCGGCATCCGGCTCTACCGGCGTTTTACCAAAATAGCCGAGGACCATCTGACCATACGATGGGGCGATCTTTTCCCACGGGCCCATCATCACGTTGTTAAACGCCTGCTGGAAGTAGAATTGAGACACCGGGGTAACCGAGGTGCCGAAGCCGCCTTTTTCTACGACCTCGCTCATCGCCCGGATAATCTCCGGGTATTTATCCATGATGCCGTTGTCGCGGAGCATCTGGGTGTTGGCGGTCAAGGCGCCCCCGGGCATGGGGCACCAGGGAATCTGCGGCTCAACCGAGGTCGCTTCCGGCGGAAGGAAGTAATCCTTCATGCACTCTTTAAAAATCTCTTCCGTCTCACGAATCTTGTTTTCGTCGATGCCCAGATCGTACTCCGTTCCCCGGAGCGCGTGCCACATGGACAGGATGTCCGGCTGGGAGGTCCCGCCGGAGCAGGGGGCCATGGACAGATCGATGGCGTCGGCCCCGGCATCGAGAGCGGCTTTATTGGCCAGCACCGATATACCGGCGGTCTCATGGGTGTGATAGTGAATAAACGTGCCTCCCGGCAGCATCTTGCGTGCACGCTTGATGGTCTCGTACACGGTCGACGGAATGCTGGTGCCGGACGCGTCCTTAAAACAAACGGAGTCGAAGGGCAGGCCTGAATCGAGAATACTCTTCAGCGTGCGTTCGTAAAAGTCGGGATCGTGTGCGCCGTGACATCCGGGAGGGAGCTGCATCAGCGTCACGCAAACCTGGTGCTTGAGCCCGGCGTCGGTGATGGCCTGGCCGGAGTAGATCAGGTTGTTCACGTCGTTCAGTGCATCAAAATTTCGGATGGTGGTCATGCCATGTTTTTTAAACAAGTCGGCATGGGCTTTGATGACATCGCTGGACTGCGATTCCAAGCCGACCACGTTGACCCCGCGGGCGAGCGTCTGGAGATTGGCATCTGGGCCGGTTGCCGCCCGGAAGGAATCCATCATCGCGAAGGCATCTTCGTTGCAGTAGAAATAGAGCGACTGGAACCGTGCGCCACCACCGGCTTCGAAGTAGGTGATGCCGGCATCCCGTGCGGCTTCGACCGCGGGAATGAAGTCTTTGGTGAGCACTCGCGCGCCGTAAACCGACTGGAATCCGTCCCGAAAGGCGGTGCACATGAAATGAACTTTTTTCTTACTCATTTGATATCTCGAATGATTAGGAGGTCAAAAATTACAGGAATACGGACCACAATACCCCGGCTGCGATCGCCGAACCGATCACACCGGCCACGTTGGGTGCCATGGCATGCATCAGCAGATGGTTGTCGGGATCTTCTTCCAGGCCAACCATGTGAACGACGCGTGCCGAATCCGGCACGGCCGACACGCCTGCCGCGCCCACCAGAGGATTGATCTTCTGCTTTAAAAAGAGGTTCATGAACTTGGCGGAGAGCAGGCCACTCGCGGTCGCAACCGCAAAAGACGCCGCACCCAGACCAAAGATCAGAATCGATTGCGGAGTGAGAAAGGTTCCGGCCTGCGTACTCGCACCCACGGAAAACCCGAGGAGAATGGTCACGATGTCGATCAGGGCGTTTCGGGCAGAGTTCGCGAGTCGTTCGGTTACTGTACTTTCCTTCAGTAGGTTGCCCAGGAACAACATCCCCAACAGCGGGAGCGAGCCCGGGGCGATGAATGCGGCGATCAGGAATCCGGCGATGGGGAAAATAATCTTTTCGCGCTGGGTGACCGTGCGGGGGGCGGGCATGCGGATCAGGCGCTCTTTTTTGGTGGTGAGCAGGCGCATGATGGGCGGCTGAATGACCGGCACAAGGGCCATATATGAATAAGCGGCGATGGCGATGGAGCCGAGCAGGTGCGGGGCGAGTGCGGCGCTCAGGAAGATGGCGGTGGGTCCATCGGCACCACCGATAATGCCAATCGCTGCGGCCTCCTCACCGCTGAATCCCATGTACAAGGCACCCAGCAGCGTGAGGAAAATACCCATTTGCGCGGCGGCTCCCAACATGACCAGTTTGGGGTTTGAAAGCATCGTGGAAAAATCGGTCATCGCCCCGATACCCAGGAAGATCAGGGGTGGGAAAATGCCCTGCTTTACCCCCCAGTAAATGTAGCTGAGCACACTGCCTTCGTCGTATACCCCGAGCGACATGCTGTCGATATAGGGGATATTGCCAACGATCATGCCAAACCCGATGGGCAACAGCAGTAGCGGTTCGTAATCCTTGATGATGGCCAGGGCGATGAAGACCAGGCCGATGATAATCATCATGAAGTTGCCCCAGGCAAATTGCCCGAAGCCGGTGGTGTGGTAAAATTCGACAAAGAGATCCATCATTTAACCCTGCTCGCCGTGCTGGTGTTTGTGCCAGGCTGCAGCAGCCGCGGCAGCGATTAAGGGGTCCTGATCGTTCGGGCGAACCTCCTTTTTATGAGCGACATGCTCCTTCGGCAGAATCGGTGCCAAAAGCTTGAGAACTTTGGGCAAAATGGTGATGTAGAGAGTGATAAGTGTCAGCGCCAGAAGTACAATCACCATGCCGGTAAGCGTAATTCCCAGGCCGTTGACCTCGGTGACATTGTTCCAATCGAAGGTAAAATTCATCGGGTAGCTTTTTAGGGGAATTCGAGCGGTATGCGACAAAAAATCACGCAATTTTCAAATCGTGGTGACTGCGGGCAAAGTAGATCCCGAATCCTTCGGCATATGTGTCGGCTGATAACGGCCTAGACCTCAACCGCCATTGGCTCACCCATCATGCGATCGGCTTGAATGCGAAGGAGTCGAGTCGCGGTCAGCGTATTGAGCTCAGCCAGGGTGGCCTCGGTGTGAACGGTCAAATAATTGTCGCTTAATCCATTCAGGCCACCCGAGTCCTGCTGTTGCCAGAGCACCGGCAGGGTTTCGCCGATCTGGGATTCTGCGAAGGCTCTTTCGGTTCGGGTGATCACCGCTTTCATCTCGTGATAGCGGTGTTTTTTTACATCCCCGGGCAGGTGATCAGGCAGGGTTGCGGCTACGGTGCCCGGGCGCAGGCTGTACGTGAACAGATGGGCCCCGGCAAACTGCATCGACTCCACAAATGCAAGCGTCTCGGTGTGTTCTTCCGGTGTTTCGCCGGGGAAACCGACGATGATATCGGTGGTGATCGCCATGCCGGGGATGACGCGGGCCGCATCGACTTTCTCGGCGAAGGTTTCGGGATCATAACACCGGGCCATGCGTTTCAAGACCGAGGGTGATCCGCTTTGCAGGCTCATGTGTAAATGACGACAGAGGCGATCGCCGTATTTCTTCCAGAGTTCAACCCAGTGGTTGCGAAAATTCCAGGGCTCAAGAGACGAGAGGCGAAGACGGGGAATCGTGGTGTTCGACAGCACCTGGTCCACGAGCCAGCCGAGGTCCTGGTTGATATCCAACCC
>JBLIND010000225.1:0-10739 GCA_047639095.1 Candidatus Omnitrophota bacterium
CTCAACGCTCAAGGGATCTTCATCCGGTCCAGACGAGGTCGCATCGGACTTGCCATGCACATAGCCCCGGCGAATGCCGCCGCCCGCGAGGGCGATGGAGAAGACGCGCGGATAATGATCGCGTCCGCCGTCTTTGTTGATCTTCGGCGTGCGGCCAAATTCAGAGGTGACCATCACGAGCGTCGAGTCGAGCAAGCCGCGCTCATCGAGATCGGAAATCAAAGCGGCAAGCGCCTGATCCATCGGAACCGCGTTGCTCTTCATCGCATCGTTGATGTTTGCATGGTGATCCCAGCCACCCGCGGTGACCGAAACCATCCGTACACCGGACTCAACCAGACGACGCGCCATGAGGAAGCGCTGGCCGGCCTGGTGACGACCGTAGCGATCGCGCACCTTGGCATCTTCTTTGTTCAAGTCGAAGGCATCACGGGCTTCCGGGCTGCTGATCAGCGAGTACGCGCGCTGGTAGAAACTATCCATGGCTTCCAGGGCATCCGATTTTTCCAGGCTCTGGAAGTGTTCATCCACAATGCCGAGCAGACCCTGGCGACGATTGAACTGTTCGGGTGTAACTCCGCCCGGGAGATTGAGGTCACGTACGGTGAAATTCCCCTGGGCCGGATCGGAACCCAGACCAAACGGACCGTAGGCCGTGCTCAGATAACCACTGCCCGCAAAAGGATTTGGCTGATTGGGTACACAGACGTAAGGCGGCAGATTTTTTCGCGAGCCGTACTCGTGCGAAATCACCGAGCCAAAGCTGGGGAACTGCAGGGCCGGACTCGGCTTGTAGCCGGTGAACATGTTGTGCGTACCCCGCTCGTGGGCGGCTTCGCCATGCGTCATCGACTGCACAATCGTCAGCTTGTCCGCGATTTTCGCACACTGAGTCATGCTTTCGCCAAAACGAAGGCCGGTGACGTTGGTTCCAATGTTGCCCATCGGGCCGCGATACTCAATCGGTGCGTAGGGTTTGGGATCCCATGTTTCCTGAGCGGACATGCCGCCGGGAAGGAAAATATGAATAATCGACTTTGCCTGACCCTTTTTTGAGGTCAGTCCACGGGGAGCTGGAGCTGCGCTGGCTTCCATTTGAAGCAGCTGGGGCAGGGAAAGCCCTAATCCGCCGGCTAAACCGACAAACATAAACTCACGGCGAGAAGCGTTGTGTGCAAGGTTGTTCATTTTCATAGGTACTCTCCCAGTTTGGGATAACTTGTTGTTGTTCTGTTGATGTAAGCCTCAAAAACCCCAAAAAATCACGCGTTTCCAGCGTCTTTGGCAGAGTTCTCAGTTAGTCCAGCTATATACGAGCCATTCGAACTGGATTTTGCGTTTATTTTCATCTTTCAGCCCCTGAATTCAAGGGTTTCAGCCCGGATATACATCCGTTACCTACCATATGTGTGATCGACCGGCATTAGGACAGGCCCAACACAATGAAGTGAATTGGGGTATTCTGCGAATTCGTGAGAAACGACGATACCCGTAAAAACCTCAAAATAAACAACTTACAAATTAATCCAAACCCGATCTGAAGGGGCCTCAGCTTTCCCCTGATACCTGAATCAGGTGGATAGCCGATGACTCCTGACTCAGATTTTCGTACACTGGCAATGGATTCAGCAATGAACGAAAGGCACAAAACATGAAAACCCTGATGGTCCCGGTAGACTTCTCCGATGTCAGTGAAAAACAACTCCGGGCAGTAAACGCCCTGGTTGACCCCGAAGGGGGTGCAGTGGAGGTATTCCACGTCTTGAATCCCTTCCCCGGATATATGGGCTATGGAGCCGATATCGGTTCCGCTCCGATGAGCGAGGAGGAGCAGCTCAAGGGACTCCAGGAAGCGGCAGACCTGCTCAGGAAATATGTCGACAAGCCTGAAGTGACGTTCAGCTCGGCTCTGATCAAGGGCGAGGTCATACCGAAGATTCTGGCCGAAATTGAATCGCGCAAGGCGGACATCGTGGTGATGGGTTCACACGGACATGGAGCGTTATACGACCTGATGATCGGCTCCACCCTGGAAGGCGTGCTCCACCGCTGCGCACGCCCGGTGCTGATCGTTCCCAGCCAGGGTGAAGGCGAGCCGCTCTCGAAAATTAAATCGATCATGGTCTCCGTCGACTTTTCCGATGTGAGCCAGGAGCTGCTCCGCTGGGCCAGCCAGATCGCACAGCTGCACGGCAGCGAGGTGCATCTCGTTCACGTACACATTCCCGCGACCGAATTGGCCGAAGGACCAGCCATCACCAGCGGCTTGATGCTGGAGGTGGATGAAACGCAAATCGAACAGGCAAAAACCGCGCTGGAGAAACTCCGCAAAGACGTACGCATCGACGAAGCCCACGTACATACCCACGTACGCTGCGGGCATGTCACCCACGAGCTGCTCAACCTGCAGGATGAACACAAGCCCGACATCACCATCATGGGCTCGCACGGGCATGGCGCGGCTTACAACCTGCTCGTCGGATCGGCTACTCAGGGCGTACTACATAAAACCCACCTCCCCGTACTGGTGATCCCGCAGTCAACATCCTGATCAGGAATGTATCTCGTGCGGGCGCGGAAGCAGAAAGAGCCGCAGTCCCCCAGGTACGGGAGGTGTTTCAAAACATGCTGGAACACGAGGAAATGGAAGGGTACCAGCTGGTCACCATCGCCGAAAAATTTGAACCGCCAGCTTTAGCAGGCGGTTGAAAAACGGAATACGCCCGGGCGCCGATTACATGAAGGCTTGTACAAGCGCAGCTCCGTCGCTAATAACGGCACATGAATAAAAAAACGGAAGCCTTCCTCGAATCTCTGCTCAACGCGATCGGCCCCTCGGGCTACGAAGCCGAACCCGCTCTGCTCTGGGAAGCAGAAGCGAAGACCTTTGCAGACTCCGTCACCCGCGACTTACACGGCAATACGAATGCCATCGTCAACCCCGGTGGAAAACCCCGGGTGATGTTCGCCGGACACATCGATGAAATCGGTTTCATCATCACCCATATCGACGACAACGGCTTCCTGTCCTTCGACGCCATTGGCGGATGGGACCCTCAAATCGCCCAGGGCCAACGCGTAAAGATTCGCGGGCGAAAAGGCCACCTCACCGGCGTGATCGGCAAGAAGCCCATTCACCTCCTGGACAACGGAGCGCGCGACAAGGTGGTCAAGCTCAAGGACATGTGGCTCGACATCGGCGCCGCCAGCAAAAAAGAAGCCCAAAAGCGCGTGGCCGTGGGCGACCCGGCCGTGCTCGCCTACTCCTATGAAAAGTTGAACAAGGATCTCGCGATCAGCAAAGCCTTCGACAACCGCGCGGGCGCCTTCGTCGTGCTGGAAGCCGCGCGTCAACTTTCGCTGCTCGATCCCAAAGCTGAAATCCACGCCGTGGCCACTGTTCAGGAAGAAATCGGATTGCGCGGGGCGCGCACGGCCGCACATGGGATCAATCCCGATATCGGCATCGCTGTCGATGTGACCTTTGCCACCGACCACCCCAGCATGGGCGACGCCGCCAAGTCCTGGAACAACTGCAAACTCGGTGGCGGCCCGGTGATCACGCGCGGCCCGAACATCAATCCCAAACTCTTCGACCTGCTGGTGAAGACCGCAGAGGAAGAGAAGATCCCCTACCAGGTCAACGCCGAAGGGCGCGGAACCGGAACCGATGCAAATGCTTTGCAGACCAGCGGGGACGGGGTAGCCGCCGCGTTGATCAGCGTGCCGAACCGCTACATGCACAGCCCGGTGGAGATGTGCAGCCTCAGCGATCTGGAAAATTGTGCACGGCTGATGGCGCAGACGGTGGCCCGCATCAAAAGTGCCGACCAGTTTATTCCGTTCTAGCGGGCGACGACCGAAGCTGGTTCAGCGTGTAATACACGCTCCGGCTCGCGGCGACCTCGCCGGCAGGGCCCTTGAGCACATCGAAGCCGATGCGATAGACCTTGTTCACCTCGAGCGGCATTTTGAGGTGAACGGTTTTTCCGTCGACCGCAACGCTCGTGGGTGCAAACCGCTTCTGATCGACCAGGGGCGATCCGTAACTCCCGTGGTAATGATAGCCCCAGCTTTCAACCGCATAGGCCGAGACCGCTTCTCCACCGGCCACGGGGTGGGTAAAGGTCAGGTCAAATCCATCCGCGGTAAGGCTGATGTGCTCCAAGGCGAAGGGCACCGTCCGGCCATCATACACGATGCGCTGCAGGCCATCGATTTTTCCACCCACACTGCCCCAGCCACGACCGGTTTCCCCCGCCCAGAGTGAGCCATCCGGTGCAAAGGCCAGACGAATCACCCCGCATTGCAGGTGATCGATAAAGTTGATCACGCCACCCTGATATTCCCCGCCGACCTTTTCGAGCATCACGCGAAAAATATTGGATCGGCTCTGATCGCCGATGAACACCTGGCCTGCGAACGGACCAAACTTTCCCTGGGTGACATCCCATTCCGGATTGCCCGGGCTGTTGGCAATCGCCCCATGTGGAATCCAGATTGCCGGGCGCGTGCGGAGCGCTTCATACTCCTCCACCTTAATCGCATTCAGATCGCGGTCCTTGAAATCCGGGTGGTACTTCAGCGAGCCCGGATGACCGTGAAAACGACCATCGACCATGTGATGCAAGGTGGATGTTGCATTCCAGTCGCCCTGGTTATCCGTGTAAAAAAGTTCGTCGTCGGGGCTGATGCCAATACCCGCAGGGGAACGAAGCCCCCAGGCAAATACGGAACAATCCCCACTCGGTGTGATCTTGATGCAGGTGCCGCGATACGGCTCTGTAATGTGCATGATTGAACCGTGCACCGACGTCCCGCCACCATGCGACAGGTTGAGCGTGCCATAAAAGTTGCCCTGCTTATCGCGCACCGGACCGAAGGCATACTCGTGATAGTTTCCACTGAAGCCAAAGCCCGCGCTCACGGTTTTGTAAAAATCCGTGACCCCATCGCCGTCCTCATCCACCAACTGGGACAACTCCGGACGCTGCATGACAAAGAGGCCATCCGAGTCGATCAGCAAACCCGTCGCTTCATGCAAGCCTTCCGCCACGAGGGTCCAGCTGCTCCCCCGCAGGCGCCAGACCTCACCAAAGCGGGACGCCACATACACATCCCCATTGGCGGCCACATCCAGCCCGGTGGCCCCCAGCTGGACGCCCGGCGGAAGGTCGAGGGTCTCCACCGAATACCCGGCGGGGATGACATTGGGTTGCTGGGCATGCGCGAGGCCCGTCAGGCCGAGACAGAGATAAATGATAAGCAGTTTCATGAGTGGCTTCCTACTTGGTTAAAACGGTAATCGAAAACGACTTCGCCCGGGCGGGCGGGATGGTCAACACCCCATCGACAAACACACCGGCATCACTGGTCGCGGTGACCTCATTGGCCTGTACGGCGTAGTGCAGCGGAGCGGCGGGTAGCGCACCCAAAACAAACTGATGCTTCAACCCGAGTTCGCCCGGCAATGCGTCGATCGTGTGACGAACGGGAATGCCACCCATGGTGTACAACAGAGTCACGGTGGTCTCCCCCCGACGGTAGCCATCGAATTTGAAGGTAGGCACTGCATCGCCGATCTTGAGTTGCCCGATCAGGTAGCCCGATGAAAAACGTTCGCCCAGCAACTTGCCTTCACCGCCCCCGCGCCCGGTTCCGTTGCCGCGATCCGGACCAGCATCGACGAAGCCCCCAAACCAACCGTACCGCACACTGCAATCGCTGGTATCAAAACAGTAAGAGATACCGGAAGGCAAACCGACCGCGAGGGAGCGTGGCGAGCTGGCGGGCAGACGCATACGAGCCACCTTGGGTTTACCGCTGACGAACAGATGATGTTTCCCATCGGCCGCGCCGCCGCTCTGGGTCGGCGTAAGATGTTGTAGACGCACGCCGGGCCCTGCCCAGGAAACATGCAGCTCTTCCCCGCTCCCCTGCTCAAAAAATTGCACCTGAATTTTATGCGGCCCCTTGGTGAGGGTCGCCCGACCCGATTTCGGCGAACCCGGACCGTGCAGCCCGTCGAATTCCACCACGGTTTTGCCATCGACCAACAAGCGGGATCCATCGTCGCTGTCCAGGCGGAAAGTATACCCGCCCGCAGATGGAGCCGTGAGTGTCCCATCGAAGACCATGCCAAACTGGTCGCCGCGTTTGCGTTTGCTGATGTCGAAGAGCGCTTCCTCGATCACCCCTTCACTCACCGGAGTCAGAGCGGAAAAATCGGGAAGCTTCGACCAGGAGCCTTCGTAATATTTATAGGCAACCTCGCTGAGCCCAGAGGTGGCGCTGCCGACGACCAGGTCACCACGCATATTGAAGGCATGACCGGGAAAGGTGCAGACGTAGGGGTAAATGCCTTCCTGCTCGGGAGCCGTGAAGTACAGCACCTCCGATTGCTCCGGATTCACCAGGCGGCTGGCGTGCAGCACGAGCGGACTTTTCGGAATGTATTGTTGTTCCATCCCCTTTTCACCCAGGGCCCAGGCCAGTTGGGCAACTTTTAACCAGGTCTGATCGCCTGAGGCACAGATGAGGAGGTTGTGTTGTAATTCATCTTCGTTGACCAGCGTGAGCTTGATCTTCGCTCCTGGTTTCACCTGGATGCGGGAACGGTCATAACGCATCTGCTGCGGCACCGTCTTGATCACGATTTCTTCGTCAACCGAGGTCCAGCCGGGAGGCAAAGCGAACAGGCATGCGGGCGTCAGCAGGAGCAGCAATAAGAGAGGGCAGGGTTTCTTCATCATAGATTCCGGTTTCGATCATCGCCGGGTCGGGCGAAACGAGGAATATGAAACCCTTGGCCGGACAACCAAGCAAAAAGCATGGAGTGGCCCGCCTGTCAGGGCGCTTCTTTTATTGCAGGCCCACCAGCCAGTCAAAAGCCGGTTCCGTCTCCGGGGACGACATCGTATCACGCCGTACCCGGGCTTCGGCACGGGCAGCGATGCGCAGGGAACGCAAGCGTTCGAGCTCTGGCGGGACCGGCTGTTCGGAATGCTTCAACATCTCGTCACTCGCGGCGATCGTAGCCCGGGTCGTCATCAACTCGAACAAGGCCTGATCCATTTCGTGCCGCATCTCCCGCTGCTCCTCCAGCAAGCGCAGGATCCGCGAGGTATGTTCCTGAATCGATGGCGCCAAGGCGAGGGTCTGCTCTTCCATGGTTTCGATTTCAGCATGGAGCTTCGTCGCCCGTCCGTGCAGCTGCTGGAAAGTATTCAGCTTTCGAGTATATAGCGCGTCCTTTCTGACGCCAACTATATCCATGCCCTCGGCCTGAAGCTGCTCAATATATTTTTTCGTGTCGACCGCAATCCGATACTTCGACTCCTCCAGCCGATTGACCTCATCGGTTGATTCATGAATCCTATTGATCTGCTTCTGTTGCTGTACGATCAGCTTTACCAAGGCTTTTTTATACGTTTTGATTTTTTGATTGCGCTGATCCCAGTAGAGATTAAGCCGTTTTCTCAGCTTGCGCGGATCGCGAGAGAAGGCATGACCACCTGAGGCAAAACGCAAAAGCCTCTTAACAATCTCGATCAATACCCCTATGTTATTCATGATGTCTCTATCGGGAATTCCCCGATGGCACTTGCATTGAATTCAAACATGACCTAGATTCTGCGGCCTAATTGCAACCAAATAAATACCACGAACTTATGATAAAACTAACTAAACACCTCATCGTAACTGTCGTTTCTTCCTTCATTCTTTTCAGCCTCACCGGCTGCGATCTGAGCTCAAGCTCGGGATCCAGTTCGGCCGAGTTGGATGAGCAGGTCCAAGAGCGATTGGCTGGCGCACAAGAGCAAGCCGCGGCAACAACTGCGGCCAAACCTTCTTCGTCTTCCTCATCAGCATCCTCCTCCAGCTCATCGGGTGGTGGATCAGGCGGTTTTCTCTGGAAGCCCAAATCGGAAAGTAACGGCAAACTCGTTGTACTCCTTCCCGGCAGCCTGCGCGGAAAAGTCTCCGGTGCAAGCATCAGCGGCAGCTTCGGCTCGGAAAATGGCTCCTTTGCAGGAGACACCCACAACGGGCGTCGTCCGCACTACCGCTTCTCCAAGTCGGGTGGAAGCTATGGCTCGAATATCCGAGTCACGGCCCGCACCTCCAGTGGAACAAAAAGCTGGACCGTGCCCAACGGCGGATCACGCAACGAACAGTAAACGCGCCTGGAATAACCATCATTTGAAACGGCTCGCCTCACGGCGGGCCGTTTTTGTTTGGGCATTTGACCCCGCCCATTCTACAAGCACCGCATGTCTTTGTGGCTCCTCTTCTCGACCTCCTTCCTCGTCGGCTTCTCGGGTGCGATGATGCCCGGGCCGATGTTCACGGCCACCGTCAGCGAATCCCTGCGCCGTGGGTTTCGCGCGGGACCGCTGGTCGTGCTCGGGCATGGCTTGATTGAAAGCCTCCTCGTCCTCGCACTCGCTGCCGGGATCGGCCCGTTTATCAGCACCCCCGCCGTCACCCGGGTCATCGGCCTCATGGGCGGTGCGGTTCTGGTCCTCATGGGGCTCCAGATGGCCCTCCAGGGCCGTAAGCTCACCCTGGCCATGCAGACCGACGAACACATCGCTGAGGTCGTGGGGCCTGTTTTAGCAGGCGTGTGGAGCTCCGCATCAAATCCCTATTTTTACATCTGGTGGGCCACCATTGGATTGAGCTTCATTACCGAAGCGCGTTTGACCGGCGCCCATGCCATCGGAATATTTTACGCAGGCCACCTCCTGTCCGATTTCGTCTGGTTCGGCTTCGTCGCCTGGATGATCGCCCGGGGACGCCGTTTTTTCTCCGACCGCCTGTTTCACGCAGGGATCATCACCTGCGGCATCGCCCTCATCGGACTCGGCGGCTGGTTTATCCTCGGCGCGTCGCTGTTGCGATGACCCAACTGCGCGCGGGCTTCCGCCATCCGGACGGGGTTCGTTTGTCCACGGAGTGGACAGGGTTTTCAAACACCACGCGGCCCGGCGGGACGGAAGACCACACGCCACACGTTTACTCCCGCTCTGTTACGTATCGATTCCGTTGACTTCGAGAAAGTTGGCAGGGATTTTCGCAGTCTTTTGAGCAACCAGGGCAAAGTAGTACAAGGGCATGCCCTCCATAGACAACCGATGTCGGTATCGTTCGATGTGATGGATGTCCAAGTATTCAGAGAAAATCAATTCTCGAATGAAGCACGAGAAACCGGACACGTCAGATTTATCAAGAAAAGTCTCCTTGATATTGAAGGCGACCCATCCGCCCTCAGCAACAAACTGAAGCGATTGAAAGAAGGCCTTTGGCGGGATGTCCCCGAACCCCAGGGCGGCCACCGAGGTAAGACAATCAATGGACCAATCTGAAAGCTCTTCGACCAGCTCAGGTTTCAAGTTCGTGAAATCCGCCACGTAATATTCATCGTATACCCCGGGACGATCGCGGTAGCAGGCATCCTTCGCTTCGGGAATGATGTCAGCACCGACGAGTCTGGCGACACCGTAGGCCTTCATGATCTCGCCCATCATGCCATTGCCTGCACCCAGGTCCAATACCCTCATCTCAGTGAAGTTCTGGTTACTGGCATCCAGCGTGATTTTGAGCAGCTCGCCGACTTTCTTTGGCGACGTGCACTTCAGCCGGTCGTAGAAGATCTGCTCATACAATCCGGGACGCAGGTAGATTTGGTCGTAGTCATGAAATCGAAGTTCGAGGCGGCGGTCCCCCTCCACCACGTGGAAGCTAACCTCATCTTGTTCGAGGTCGTTGGCGTCATTGGGCGGGAATTGAATACGGTGGCGGTGAGGCATATTTCCTTAATGGGGTTGAATTACATTGGAGGCAGAACAAGCGAGTCTACAGACCCCCTACATCTCCGAATTTGACGATATGAATGAGTAACGTGGAATGGATCAGGTTAAATCTCACATCCCAAGTGACCATCCTGCGCCAAGGGTATACTTATAAGAGATATAGTGCAACAAGAAGAATAATCCGCCGCTTTTAAAGGTGTTTTCAGCGAATACGCGTACCTCCGCCTGCGTTGAGCTGATTTTCCATTTCGTTTTCAGGAAGGGAGTTGGATGCCAGCGAAAAGGTCCGGGCGAGATTCGGCTGCAACTACGGTTAAACGTAGTTGGACTTGCCCGGGAGCTCTGTGGGAAAAATAAGCGATTTTGATGGCGGGCAGGATGACGTCCCGTGACTCCTGGGCATACACCCTCCTGACCATCGACCGATTCTGACCGAGGGCCGGGCGCTTTGCTTATGCGAATCCTGAAACACCGGCTCGAACACAGATAATTATGAAAACATTTCTTTGTGTTCATCTTTCTCCAGCCACGGAGTGGTCATGGTTTTAGCCCCGGGATTCATCCCGGGGTTTCCCTCCAAACGACCTCTCGGCCCGGAGGGCCGGAAGACAACGCGGAAATTCCGCCCCGCCGGGGCGTGACATCCAAGGGAGCAGACCCGGGGTTGTAACCCCGGGCTAAAGACTTCCACCGCTCCGCGGTAAGGAGAGCGAACGTCACGATCTCCTCCCGGAACTTCTCCATTGATGACGTCAAGGTCCTGCGACCCGCTGCGGGCGACGATACAAAGTGAGCTGTAGGAACGCATTTGGGAAGGGGTTCCGATCATAGACAAAAGCATCCAACACATACTCCCGGGATCGGCGGCCGAAATAATCTTGTCCCAACGGACCTGCGGCATCTAACCTTTGGTCATGGATAAAA
>JBLIND010000226.1:0-10691 GCA_047639095.1 Candidatus Omnitrophota bacterium
GGAAAAGATGCTGCTCGCTGTGCCGGTGCCGTCGAGGCGGATCCCGCGTCCGGCGCCAGTAGAGGTAATCGTCATGGCACCGAAATCGGCATTGCCGGCGACGCTGGTGAGGACGATGCCGTCTGAATCGCTGCTCGTCTTGGTCACACTGTCGAAGGTGGCGAAAAGCGTGCCTGTATTCAAGTTGATGCCAACGCCGCCGGTGGTCACGGCGAGCTCAGAGATCGTGGCCGTGCCGAAGCTCGAACCGATGAGTCCACTACCGGAGCTGTTACCGATATCAAGGCCGAGCACGGTGTTCCCTGACGCCAGGCTGATCCCGTTACCGGCGGCGTTGAACAACACCGGGCGGGTGCCGCTGGTCGTCGGCAAGGGCGTACTGTTCGCAGGAGGGGTAATGCCGCAGCTGGCCGCGAGCGTGGCGGTCGAGCCCTGGCCAATAAGAATCTGACGGTTCTGCAGCACAATCCCGCCACCGTAATTGCCGGCGCCGGTGTAAACGAAGATGCAATCGCGATCGTTGTCGCTGGGGTTGGCATTGTGCTGACTCAGGCTGTTGAAAGGCGACGCAAGCGTACCGTTACCCGCGACCCCACCGTTGTTGATGAACCAGATCATGCCTCCGATCATAATCGTCACGGTTGAGATGTTCGATCCGGTGGCCGGAGCGGGCAGCGCGGCGCCGTTCTCGTCCGCGATGGTGTAGCTAAAAGTGTCCTGACCGGTAATACCGGCTGGAGGGGTATACGTGAAGCCACCCAGGCCGCCTGCGGTAATGGTCACGCTGCCGCCAAGCGAAGTCGAGGTTGGCGTACCCGGCACAGGGCTGACCACAGTCGGCGCAGTTCCACCGAGGTCAAAGTCATTCGCAAGCAAGCCGTTCGCGGTCAGGACTGTTATCCCGACATTACCGATGGACGAGTACGAGTCATCACGCGCAAGCGGAGTTGAGCGAACACCACCGGTCTGCGTCGTATCGGTGGGGATGGGCGAAACCAGACGCACGCCGGTCGCGGCGTCGGGGCCCGTGTTTGAAATACTGGTCTTGTAGTCAATCTGCTCGCCGGGATCGGCCTTCAGATCGGCATTCGTATCAGGGAATGAATCGTCCTGGGAAGAAGAGACAACCGGTGCGCCGAAGCTAAGTCCGGTGCAGACAATGATGCTGATAAAACAACGAACGATTACACTATGCATATGTACCCCTCTACTGAATCCTGATCCAGTTCAGTTCAATCTTTGTAATTAGTTGACGATTCAAGTCAAGACTTTCGAATGCTTTACCCACGCAACAAATTGTATTACTCTAACAACATCGCACAAGAAAACCTTAAGCACATCAGGTATCGCTGCGCGAAGAAACCTATTCCCGGAGTATCCAACTTTTTTTTTTAATACGAACAATTTTAATACGGATAAAATGCGAACGGCCTGCGAGCTCTCATGCGTGGAGCACGACCCCATCCTCTTCAAGGAGTTGAGGAATGCCATCGACCAGGGGATACGCAATCTGCCCATCCTCGGTGATCAACTGCTCCCCTTCGAGCCGCAGGGATTGACCCGTCTTCGGGCATTGCAGCAATTGGATGAACGCTTCATTCATGAACGCTTACACTCCTGACCAGGGGTACGGTTCCGTGGGAGGCAAACCAGCAGATGCCTTCGGCCACGAGATCAAACTTCAGCTGATAGCTTCCGGGATTTTCCGGAAGCGGTATCGCGCCTTCGATGGTTACCAATTCACCGGGTCGCACATCTGAAGGCAAAGCGATGCGCAGGTAATCCATGTCGACCAAGGCCCCATTCGCCTGCTGCAGCATCACCCCCAGGCGCACCTGCCCGTTGGCCGCGGCATTGGTCCGGGCCAGCCAGGTGGTCCGCCCGGTATTGTGCACCGTAATCGAACAGGGCATGGACTGACCCGCCTTCCCCTCGATCGGCATCTCCGCTTCGCGGAAGCGGGCAAGCAGCGCTTCCGGGCGCCGCGAATCCGCATGCAAATCGCCCTTCGCCGCCACCACCAGGTGGTAGGGCACAAAAAGGTTGAGGATTTTTTCGCGCCACAGCACGCCCAGGTAGAGCCGGTTTTTGTGGAGAAACATGCGCGGGGCAATTTTGAAAAAACGATACGGACCAAACAGTCGCTGACGCGCAAAGCCGGGACACAGCACAGGAAAGCGATACGCCCGTTTAAACCCGGCCGCGAGACAGGCCTTCCGCAGTTTCCGCGCGGGCAGCTCCTGTTCGAGCACGCCGAATTGGTCCATCTGGGATTGGGATTCTTCGGATTCCGAATGCCCGTCACCCGGCTCCTGTAACACCAGTACGCCGCCCGGTTTCAGCACGCGCTGAATCTCCCGCAAAGCCTGCGGCCAGTTCGGCACATGATGCAGGGCCGCGTAACAGATCGCCGCGTCGATGCTCTCGTCCCTGAAAGGCAGCTTTGCCATATCCGCCGTACACAGGTTGCTGCCTTCCGCCAGGCGCTGTTTCCCCAACGCGAGCATGTCATGATTTATGTCCGTCGAGACGGTGGTGAAATTCAACTTCTGAAGCCACTCGCTGATCCAGCAGGAGCCCGCGCCGAGATCGAGTACCACCGCCCCGGGACCACAGGGCAGGCATTGCACCATGGCGGCAAAGATCCCGATCTCAAACAAGGCCCGATCCACATCCTGGTGCACGCCACGCAGAAAGGGCTTCGTCAGGAGGTGATCCACCATCGGCATGTCCTTCAGGTGCCCTTTTTCAGCACTCCGGGACCGCAGTAGCTCCTCCTCGGTGTAGCTATGCTCACTCATGGAATCCTTTTTGCCTTTCATGGGTAAAAAAACAACCGTCATCCGATCGGGAGGTTAACAAAGCCCTTGCCAGCTTGTAGTTTCATATGTGATACGAGCTGAATATCGAGTTAAACAACCTTAGGAGACCCCGAAATGAACTTTTTTCGCATGCTCATCGGAATCCCGATCCTGCTGGCGGGCACAGGGATCAGTTACGCAACCCTCGTGGCCTACTACCCGCTTGATACGGACGCACTTGATGCTTCTGGAAACGGACACCACGGAACGGTCACGGGCAGCGGGGTGACCTATGGTCAGGCGGGTGCGAACGGCGCGACCGGCCAGTCGACCGACTTTACCGGTTCGGGTCATATCAATGTGCCCTACAGTCCGGCACTCAACACCCCCGACTTCACGGTTACGCTCTGGGCGAATGCGGATGTCGCGGGCGGAGGCGGAGGCAATTACCGCTCGCCGATCACCAACCGGGATGATGTGAGTGGCGTGACCTACGGCTGGATCATCTACAATGACAACGCCGGCAACTGGAATTTCTGGAACGGCCAGGGGGCGAGTGGCTGGCCCCAGCTCAGCGGGGGTGCCGTAGCGACCACGACCTGGACGCACCTGGCGATCAGTTACGACAGCGCCACGTCGACCAAGTCGTTTTACGTGAATGGAAACCTCGCCGGAACCGCAAACGCGGCCTTTGCGGCGAACGGTCCACAAATGGAAGCCCTCCACCTTGGTGGCGGCGGCGATGATGGCACCCAATTTCGGTTCGACGGGCGCATTGACGACGTCGGGCTCTTCGACCACGTGCTCGACCAGGCTGCCATCCAGAACATCATGGTCAACGGGGTGATTCCGGAGCCTGCCAGCGGAGTCTTATTCCTGCTCGGCCTCAGCCTCTTACGTGCTTTCCGCCTTGCTCGAAAATAAAACCCGAAAGAACCTCATCATGAAATACTTCATCGCAACGTTCAGCCTGGTTACCTTATTGCTCAGCCAGCAGGCTCACGCCGACTTGTTCTACGCCATAGCCAGTGTGACGTCTGATACGGCTGCCAACGACTTTTTTCCTGCAGCAAACCTGGTCGAAGGTGCCGGTGTCGGCTTTGACGCAGCGGCACCACACGATCGAACCAGCACCCTCACCTGGGTGACTGCGGCCCCGAATGGCGGCAATGGAGACTACTTTGGACCCACGCCCACGCCCGGGCCACGCCTGGTCTTCGACCTCGGCAAGACGGTCCCCCTCCAGGAAATCAGTGTGTGGGGATATGCTGATACGAACGGTAACGGGGCCAACCAGTTCAGCCTGCGTTTTGCCAGCGCGGCAGATGGCCCGACCGGATTCGGCACCTCGATTTCCTTCAACCCGACCTACAATCCGATTCAAGCCCAGACACCCCGACAGCGCTTTGACTTCGGTCAGTTCGTAAACGCACGGTACGTGGAATTGACGCCCGAAGATAACTTCTTCGGCATTGCGCCTCCAGGCGGCGACCGGGTGGGTCTGGGTGAAGTGGCATTCATGATCCCCGAGCCTTCTGCGGGCGGATTGATGCTGTTAGGGTTCGCCCTGCTAGGTGGGCTCCGGAAGCTTAACCCGCGGAAGTAATTCGCCTGGTGCAACCACGGTTCAACGCCCGGACCCAGGCCGGATTCCGGCCTACTTGAGCGCGGCCAACTTTTTACGAAGCATGGCCGACTGCTCCGCATCGAGCACTTCCCAGCATGCCAGGCCATTCCCTACGAGCTCCCATTCGTCAAAGCTCCACACGATTTTTTTATCTTTGGTGATCTCAAAGATCTGCGGATTTTTATCCCCGGCGTGACAGTTTCCAATAATCCGATTCCCATTGGGCAGCTCCTGTAAGCAGGTGGTCCAGGCCAGGCCGATCTCCGTGCCGGGAACCTGTTTGGTGATGTCCCACACCACTTCGCCCGCCGGATTGACTTCCACCACGCTGTTCCCACTCCCGGAAGCGATCAGGGTGTTGCCGTTCTTCAAACGAATCGCACCGTACACGCGCGTGTTAATCACGTATTCCCAGACGACCTTTCCACTCGGATCGTATTCGGTCACCGCCCCTGGATTTTCTGCACAAGCCAATACGTTGCCGTTGGCAAGACGTCGCGCGAGACGCGTGCTTTTCCGGCCACCTTCACCCAGCGGGGTTTCCCGCAGGAGCTTACCATCCTTGTCCACGTAAATGATGCGTCCGACATTGCTCTCCACAATCATCGTCTCACCGTTTGGCAGACGGTCAAAGGCGTGAACATCCACCCCGCGTCCTTCGTTGCCATTCATGGTACGGGATTCATATTCCCACACGATCTCCTTGCCCAGGGTGATCTCCGAGGTCTTGGTCCAGGTCTCGTGGAAGAGGATGTTCCCGTTCTCAAGCAGATGAACATCGTGATGCCCCGCATGCCCGCCTTTACCACCCGCAGTATCGTACTTCCAGAGCACTTCCCCCTTCGCATCGCAAATCGCGAGCACGTTTTTGCCATACGACGCGCTCACGAGAACGAGACGGTCATCTTCAGAAAAGGCCTGGGTACTGAACAGGCTCAACAGCGCAAGGAGGAGGATGGTTATTTTCATGTGAGCATCTTAAAAGTTGGGCATGAGATGTCACGTGTATTCAAGGGTTGTTGCGGCGGCGGGGCGTAGCGGCAAACCCTGCATTGAATTTACCCACCGACTGCTGCAGTATACCCACATGAAATGGATGCCCCTCATGATCGCTCTGCTCAACGTCCATGTGCTGCAGGCCGCCGACCGGCCGAATGTGCTCTTCATCGCCGTGGACGACCTGGCCTGCACCCTCAGCTGTTACGGCGACCCGATGGCCAAAACGCCGCACATTGATCGCCTTGCCCGCACCGGCGTATGCTTCGAACGGGCCTACAACCAGATCCCGCTCTGTAACCCAGCCCGCGCCTCGGTGATGACCGGCCTCCGCCCGGATAAGATTAAGGTCTACGATCTCGATGCCCATTTCCGCGATGCAGTGCCAGATGCGGTCACGCTCTCCCAGCAGTTTAAGAATCGCGGCTGGTACACCGCGCGTGTGGGGAAAATCTACCACTACAACGTACCCGCGAGCATCGGGAGCGATGGATTCGACGACCCTCCCTCCTGGCAGCAAACCGTCAACCCGAAGGGACGCGACAAAGCCGATGAAGCCCAGGTCTTCAACGCCGAACCGCATCGAAAGATTTCCGGAGCCTTAAGCTGGCTCGCCGCCGCAGGCACAGACGAAGAGCAAACCGACGGCATGATTGCGACCGAGGCAATTCGTATGATGACGGAACACCGTGCCGAACCCTTTTTTATCGCGGCAGGCTTTTTTCGACCGCACACGCCTTTTGTCGCCCCGAAAAAGTATTTCGACCGCTACCCCCTGGATCAGATCCGCCTCCCCTACGCCCCCTCCGATGATCGCGACGACATCCCCGTCGCCGCCTTCGCCCACAATTGCCCGGTTCCAAATTACAACCTCGATCCGCTCACCCTCCGCAAAGCCATCCAGGCGTACTACGCGTGTGTGTCCTTCGTGGATGCCCAGGTCGGCCGGATGCTCGACGCGCTCGACACCCTGGGCCTGGCGGATCAAACCCTGGTCGTGTTCTGGAGCGATCACGGCTACCACCTCGGCGAGCACAACGGGGTCTGGCAGAAACGGACCCTGTTTGAACAAGGCGCACGCGCGCCGCTCATCCTGCGGGCACCCGGAGCCGCGGGCAACGGACAAGCCTGTCGCCGCATCGTGGAATTCATCGACATCTACCCCACGGTTATGGCCTATGCCGGCCTACCGATCTCCGAGGCACTGGATGGCCGCAGCCTGATGCCACTCCTTCAGCAACCCGATGCGGAATGGAAGGGCCTCGCGGTGACCCAGATTCTCCGACCCCAGGATGACCGGCTCGCAAGCCCGGTCATGGGCTGCAGTATCCGCGACGCCCGCTGGCGATACACCGAGTGGGCGGAAGGTCGTTCCGGACGCGAACTGTATGATCACCACAGCGACCCCCTGGAGTTTAATAACCTCGCGATCACGCCGGACCCGGAAGCCCAACAGATCATCAAGCGTCTACGCCCCCTGCTGCATGCCCGGGCGAGCGGGGCGATTCCAACTACGCCCTTCAACCCGCCGAGGTTATAGGCTCCCATGTGCAGATCCGCTATTTCAGATCCGGTATCGCCTGATGCCCCGGTCGTGCGGAACCCGATCTGATTAACCTCGGCACCTTTGTCCAGAAATCAGACAATGACCCCGCCAAGAGCCATCGAACGCCCACTATGAATCTGCTGAAATCCCTCCAACCCCCTTCCATCATGGTGGATGTACAGGCAACGGACAAATGGGATCTCATGCGCCAGATGCTGGACCATGTCATCGAAAAGACGCCCAAGGTTTTTCTCGAAGGCTTCAGTCAGGAGGAGATCTGGCAGGCGCTGATGGATCGCGAAGCGCGACAATCCACGGGCATCGGAGCAGGCGTGGCCCTCCCACATGCCCGCCTCACCCCCTTCAACCACCTGGTCATGTGCCTCGCGATTCTCAAGGAAGATATCGCTTTCGACGCCATTGACGAGCAACCAATCCGCATCGCCTGCATGGTCCTCACCAATGAGCACGAGTCGACCCTGGCACTGAAGGTCCTGTCGAAATTATCGATGATCATGATGAACCCGGCGCACCGGGAACACCTGCTGGCCGCAGCAAGTAACGATGCAGTTTACGACTTTCTCGCGAGCCTGGATCTCGACATCGACCTCGCCGTCCTGGCGGAAGACCTTATGAAACCTTCGGCGTTCGCGGCATGGCCGGACATGGACATTGCGGAAGTGACCCATCGCATGATGAGCCATCGCGAGTCTGCCATCGCGGTGCAGACCAAAGACGGCGAGCTGCTCGGAGAAATCACCGCCGACGACCTCTTCCAATACGGCATGCCCGATTTCTTCAAACAGCTTCAGAGTGTTTCTTTTGTGAAACACTTCGACCCCCTCGAAGATTATTTCCACTTCGAGTCGAGCTTGAAGGCGAAGGACCTGATGAGCTCGGCCTATGCCGATGTCGATCGCAAAGCGACGCTGATCGAAGTGATTTTCCTCCTTTCCGTAAAAAAGCACGCCAGGGTCTACGTGACCGAAAAGGGGGAACTGGTCGGTGTCATCGACCGCCTTTCCGTGCTCAACCGCGCCATCAACTTTTAACGCATGGACCCGGCATGATCAGCTCCATTATTCTTTTTGCCATCTGCTATATCTTTATCGCCACCGAGAAGGTCGATAAAACCATCACCGTCATCATTGGGGCATCCCTGATGGTGGCCTTCCACCTGGTCTCGTACGAATCTGCGTTGGCGAAGATCGATCTGAACGTCATCTTCCTCCTGATCGGGATGATGATGATCGTAAACATCCTCGCCTCAACCGGCCTGTTCGAATGGATTGCTATTGTCGTAGCGCAGAAGGCGCGTGGCAGCGGCCCACGACTGCTCCTCCTGCTCTGCCTCGTGACCGCGGTGCTCTCGGCCTTCCTGGATAATGTTACGACGATACTCCTGATCGCCCCGGTCACGATTCTCATCACCCAGTTGCTGGAAATCCCCACCGTCCCCTTTTTGATATTCGAGGCAATCTGCTCCAACATCGGAGGAACGGGCACCTTGATCGGAGACCCTCCCAACATCCTCATCAGCTCGCAGAGCCACCTCACGTTTAATGATTTCCTACTTCACCTCGGTCCGGCGGCGCTGGTCATTCTGATCGTCGTGCTGATCATCCAATACACCTGGTTCAGCAAACAATTCACCGTCACCGAAAAGGCCCGAGAGCGCATTAATGCGGCCTGTCCGGAGCTTGCTATTATCCACCCCCGGCGCTTGAAGCAGGCGTTGATCGTGCTCGGCTTTGTGTTTCTAGGATTTTTCACCGGACATGTTATTCATATCGAGACGGGCATCATTGCCCTCGGCGGGGCTATGGTCATGGCCCTGGTCTGCCGCATCAACCTCCATGAAGGCCTGGCGAAAGTTGAATGGAACACCATCCTGTTTTTTGTCGGCTTGTTCATGATGGTCGGGGCCCTGGAAGAAAATGGCGTGTTCGAACTTCTCGGTCGCCACCTGGTCACCTTAACCGGAGGAAATCTGATGCTGACCTGTTTTGCCATCCTCTGGTTCAGCGCGATCGCCAGTGCCTGCGTAGACAATATTCCCCTCGTGATTTCTATCATCCCGATCATCCAGACCATCATCCCCGAGTTTGCGGCCGAGCTGCAGGTGGTGGCCGACTCGCCCGCCGCCCACACCGGTATCGCCCAACCCCTGTACTGGTCGCTGGCGCTGGGGGCCTGCCTCGGGGGAAACGGATCGCTCATCGGCGCCAGCGCCAACGTCGTCGTCTCCCAGATCGCCGCCCGCAACAATTATCGCATGGGCTTCATGGCCTTCACCCGGGTGGGCTTCCCGATCATGATCGCCAGTGTTGCGATCGCCAACGTCTACGTGTATCTGCGCTATTTTCTTCTCCGGGCTTGAGGCGCTAAAGGCCTGTACACGCACGTTTCCCGTGCTAGGCTGAACCCATGATTCACTTGCGCGTTCTACTACTGATCCTCACCGGATCCACCACCATGTGGGTTCAGGCCGACGACTCCTATATGGATGTTGACCAGCGCTTGAACGCGTTTGCCGAAGAACTGGGCCAGCGGCTTGAGGCCGATGCGCCCGTGAGCTCATCTCAGGTGGCGGCGCAGTTGCAGCCGAATAAAACAAAAGCCATCGCGCACACCAAGCCGAGCACCGAAACCCTCACCGGGGCCGCGCTCTATCAAGCCCGGAGCCCGAGTGTCGTGATGCTCGGGAAAATTTACAAATGTGATCGGTGCGATCACTGGCATTCAAATGTCGCCTCCGGCTTTATCATTCACGCGGACGGCATCATCGTCACCAACTACCATGTAGTGGAGCATGATGACGACGATGATGCGATCGCCGTTATGACCCACGACGGCACGCTGTACGAGGTGGAGGAGGTCCTCGCCTGCAATCGAGCCAACGACCTCGCGGTATTGAAAATCAACGCGAAAAACCTCATCCCCGCCCCTATCGCCTCGGAGATAGGCATTGGCGCGCCCGTGTCCGTGATCAGCCATCCAGCTCGGCATTTGTACACCTACACCGAAGGCATCGTCAGCGGGAAAACCCGTCAGCGGCACAAAAAGAACCTGCGACGCGAACTAACCATCACCGCAGATTTTGCCAAAGGTTCCAGCGGCGCTCCGGTTTTCGACCAGACCGGTGCCGTGGTCGGCATCGTGCGCGCGACCGAAACGGTGTTTTACGATGAGCATCGCGGAATGGATACCAACCCTCAGATGGTGTGGAAATTCGCCATACCTTCCGAATGCCTACTCGAATTAATTGAGACCCAAACGAAGGAATAGATCATGGCCCATAACGTATTCGGAGACCCCCTCGAGGATTGCAGCCGAAGTCCAATGACCGGGTTTTTTCGCAACGGAAAATGCGACACCTGTGCTGAAGATCAAGGTATGCACACGGTATGTGTGGAGCTGACCGAAGATTTCCTGACGTACTCCAAACAACAGGGGAACGACCTTTCCACCCCGAAACTCGAATGGGAATTCCCGGGCCTGCAGCCGGGCAGCTACTGGTGCCTGTGCATGGGCCGCTGGATCGAAGCCTACAACGCAGGCATGGCTCCTAAACTTGTGCTCGAAGCTACCCACGCCTCCGTGCTCGAATTCGTGGACCTGGAAATCCTCAAAGGCTTCGCGGCGAAACCCAAGACCTGACATGACCACGCATAGGACGAATACGTTCCATGCGGTGTAAGCACACACCCCGGCTCACGAC
>JBLIND010000227.1:0-10683 GCA_047639095.1 Candidatus Omnitrophota bacterium
AGCCCGACCTTCCGGTCGGGATGAATATGGACGTCATTGCGACCTCGATTTGTGAAGGGGATACCGCGGAAATCCTTCTGATCACCCGGATGATCAACGGGGGGCCGGGTGTGCAGCTGCGGAATATAATCGTCACCTCCTCGGTTTGCGATCAAATCGAGCCGCTGGGTGGTGATGCGAACGGTAACGGCCATCTGGACTTTGGTGAAGAGTTTACGAATATCTGTCGCGTGGCGCTGGCGGATACCACATTGGTCTCGGCGCGCGACCAGGCCGACGCGTTCTTTCTCGATGTCTTTATCGGCACGGTGAGTAATATTGACGCCGAAATTATCCAGGTCGTGCACCCCTCCTTTGATGTCGAAGTGACACCCGCTTCGGCGAGCCTCCAGCCGGGCGGCGATCTGGATCTCCGGGTTTCGGTGGCGAACGATGGCGATGTCGAGCTTTTGAATCTGAACGTCAGTCATTCCCTGCTTGCCGGGTGTAACGTCTCCTTGCCCAGTCTCCAGGTAGGGGAGACCTTTTTGACCACGTGTACGGTGATGAACGTTACCTCCGCTTTCACAGACAACGTGCTGGTTACGGCGGACACCCCTTTTAACTGTTCGGTCTCAAATCAGTCGGAGGTTGTGATTTCCGTTCCCGGGCGCATCGGCGACCTGGTGTGGCTGGATCTTGATCGCGACGGGCTGTTCAACAATGGTGAGCAGGGTGTATCCGGCATTACGGCTCAGCTCTTGGACGGGACGAATGTCATCGAGACCACGCAGACGGATACCAATGGGCTGTATGGCTTTGAGGTGTCGCCGGGAACCTACGGGATCCGCGTCATCAAACCGAGCTTCTATGATTTCTCTCCGCCCGGATTGGATAGTCAGGCGGATCCCGGCTCTGGAATCATCCCGCCGGTCTTTATTGCAAGTGGTGGCGAGAATTTGACCCGTGATGCTGGTCTGATCATCCGCCCGTCCAGTATTGGGGTTGATATCCAAATCGATCCCTTTGACTGCATCTGCGCAGGAGATCAGGTTGACGTGCTGATTACGGTGACCAACGACGGGCAGCAGGCGTTGTTCCAGGTGTCCGTTTCGAATGATGTGATTGGATGCGATCGGTTTATTGGGGATCTCGCAGCGGGTGCGGCGACGAGTTATGTTTGTTCGGTCACGGTCAATGCGGATCTGATCAACATCGCCACCGCCACCGGCGTTGACGCCGCAGGGCGAGCAGTGCAGGCAACGGATTCGGACGGTGTGGATGTGGATACCGATCTCCCTGTGATTGTATTCTGCCCGGGGGACCTTGCCTTCCAGTGCCTGGACGCTGTGCCCATCCCGAATACCAATTCCATTGTGGCCACCGATGTGTGCAGCCAGGTTACGGTTCGCTTTTTAGGTGACGAGGCCGCAGGCACCTGCCCCACCGTAATCACCCGGACGTACGCCATTTCGGATGCTTGTGGCAACACGACCAATTGCGTGCAGACGATTACGGTGAACGATACGGTTCCTCCAATCATCGCCTGCCCGGCGGACCTGGAGTTGCAATGCCTGGATGACGTTCCGGCGATTGATCTCGCCCTGGTTTCCGCTACGGATAACTGCGGGTTGCCGTCGATCATGCTTTTAAGCGCGACCACGAACGGCACCTGCCCGACGGTCATCGAGCGCACCTTCATCGCCACGGACCTGTGCACGAACACCGCCACTTGCACCCAGACGATTACGGTGAACGATACCGAGGCTCCGGTCATGAGCTGTCCCCCAGATCTACGTTTAACCGCGGATGCGAATTGCCGGATTGAGATTCCGGATCTGCGCCCACCGGTGACTGACAATTGCGACCAGACTGTTGTGGCCACCCAGAATCCCGCCCCGGGGACGATCGTCACCGGACCCGCGGTTGTTTTTGTACAGCTCAGCGCCGCAGACGCCTGTGGTAACAGCACCAACTGTGTCGTGGGCGTAACGATTGATTGTCGGGTAGCCGGATTTCAGACGGCCGCGGTTGCCTTGGACACCGACTGCCTCTGTCTCGGCGATGATGTAACCTTCCGAATTTCGGTGACCAATACCGGGCAGTCCGTTCTGAGCAACGTCCAGGTCACGGACATCGACTATCCATCTTGCAGCACCAATATGGCAACGCTGGGGGTTGGTGAAGCCGTCTCCTATGAGTGCACTGTGAGTGTCACCGGGCTGGTCAACCGAGTCGCCTTTACGGCCGTTGGCCCGAACGGGCTCGTTCAGGCGAATGGGCTGACGCAGTGGGCCTTTGACACGACCTCGCCGATTGTCAGCTGTCCGCCAGACCTCACGGCGCAATGCCTGGACGATGTCCCCCCAGTGGATCTGGCACAGGTACAGGCCAGTGATGCCTGTGGTGTTGTCCTGACCGAGCTGGTCTCCGCCACGACCAACGGGGTCTGTCCTACCGTGATCACCCGGAACTTCCGCGTCATGGATCGCTGTGGAAACGAGGCCACCTGTTCGCAGACCATCACCGTGGATGACACCGAGGCTCCGGTCATCTCTGGCTTGGATGATGTCCTCCTGGTCGGTCAGGGACCCGGTGCGAATTGTCAGGCGGCAGTTCCGGCATTCACTCCTGTGGTGACCGATAATTGCGGAGTAACCATGCTCACGCAGAGTCCAGTAGCTGGAACGATCCTGCTTGGGCCCGGTGTATTCACGGTTACGGTTACAGCCGTTGATGGTTGTGGAAACGCCGCCACGAATTCCGTGGAAGTCGAAATTGAATGCCCGGTCAGCTTTGATGGCGCGATTGGTGGTTCCGTATTCTGCGACGGGAATGATAATGGGGTCTTCGAAAACTTCACCGAGCCCGCCTATGCGGATGTGCGGGTATTCCTGTTTCGCAATGGATTGTCCAATCAGGTTTCAGTCACCGATGCGGATGGGGACTATGCGTTCAACCAGCTGCCCACCGGATCGTACCATGTCGTAGTCGCCACCCAGGATCTGCCAGCCGATGCGGTGATCGGCACCAACTACCTTGTTTCTAACGATCCGGCCAACCCCTTCGTGGTTACGGTTGACGAAAGTTTTGAGGTCGACTTCGGGTTTGTTCGTCCGGGTACCGTTGAAGGATTCGTCTTCCTCGATCTGCAGAAACAGGCGGCGACCAATGGCTTGAACCTGGCCAGTAATCCATTCAACGGCGTAGATGTTCGCTTGTATATGGACGACAATGGCAGCTTTGTTCTTGCCGATACCTTCAACACCATTACCCGTCCGGGTGGATTGGAGAACGGGTACTACCGGTTCTCCAACCTGCTGGCTGGTACCTATCGGGTTGAGGTGGATTCAGCCGGCGTTGATGCGGCGATGCTGGCCGATGTGGGTAGAGTCATTGATTTGTTGCCGACCACGGACCTCTCAGCCAATTTCACCTTCAACTGTGACAGTAATCGTTTTGCTGTCATCTTTGGCTTCGTACCTGGTCCAACCCGGATCACCCTGGCAACGTTTTCGGCGGCCGCATCTGAAACCGGGGTCACCGTCAGCTGGACGACCGGTTCGGAGACCGACAACCTGGGTTACTTCCTGTATCGCTCGGCAAAGATGAACGGACAGCGTTTGCGACTCAACAGCGAGTTAATTGGGGGTCAAGCAAATGGCTCAGGCGGGAGTTATACCTTTGAGGACGACACGGCTGGTGGCGGGCGTCACTTCTACTGGTTGGAAGATATCGACCTTGATGGAACGTCAACGCTGCACGGTCCTGCGGTTGCGGGGATTGCTGCGAATGTCAATAATCTCGCGAGCGCCCCCATGGCGGTTGCGGCAGGGATTACGAAAGTTACGCATGAGGTGCTGGCCGCAGCCGGACTCGATAAGTACGAGCAGATCTGTGTGTTCCTGGACGGCCGCGAGGTGCCCCTGGTAGCGGTGGATGGCGAATATATCCTGTTCTTCGTCCCGGAAGGCACTACCCGCCTTGAATTCGGCCTGAGCCCGACCGCTCGCCGCATGGAATCCCTCGACGTCTCCTTCGAATAGCGTGATCGGCCGATATGGAGCCTGCAAAACGGTCCGTCTGGAAAAAACACTGAATTTTTTGTCATTCGCCTCCCTCTAAACGTATAATGGAGCGGATGATGGATGTATTTTTCAGATGGATGGTTTGCGGGATTGCCTTGTTGGGTTTGAACCGGTCGATGAATACGATCTGGGCGGAGCCCACCAGCCAGCAGGCGGCACTTGATGAGCAGCTGACCCGCGCACAGGCGAACCTCCGGATTGCGAGGGCGACGGAAGCCCGCATCAAGGCGGATATGGAGCGTCTGGAAGCAAAAGGTGGGGTCGATTCCAAGGTCATGGAGGATTACACCATCTATCTCGCCCGTGTGCGTGGATTGGTTGCCGAATATGACCGCATCGTGGGCGAGCTCGAGACCGTTTATGCCAAGGCCGTGCCGAGCACCGCGCCGCCGGCCAAGCCCTCGGACTCCCCCTTCGCTACGGTGGTCCCCGAGCCGGTAGACGAACTCAGTCAGCTCGATCGGGAGTTGAACGATTCCCTGGCGCGTTTCGATGCTTTCATCAATGTTGAGATGACGGGTGCCGCACGCAAAATGGAGGAGATCACCAAAGGTACCCAGGAGGAGCGTACCGAGCTGGCCACTGAGGCCGCCGAAGCCGTAAAACGCCTGCGGGAGCGCGGCATCGAATTGGACACCCCACTGCCGGAAGAACCGGGTGAGGGCGAGCCCACCGAAGCGGGCGGCGAGCAGTCGGGTGACCCGGACACCGAGGGGGACGCCAAAGGCGAAGGCACGGAGGAGGGTGAAGGGGAGGCCGTTGAGAAAGGGGATGAATCCGGCGCCAAGCCCGGATCAAGCACCGGCCAGCAATCCGGAGAGAAGACGCAGGGCGGTGGCGGAGCCAACGACAAGGGCGCCCTGGGCGGTGTGCCGGGCAAGACCAAGACCCGGGAAGGCGCCACAGAGGACCATGGGTCCTCAAGCGATGACGACATCGTCGCTCGCCAACTTCGCGAAGCAGCAGAGTCAGAGCCGGATCCTGTTTTGAAGGCTAAGCTCTGGAAAGAATACGAAGCCTACAAGAAGGGGCAATAGCCTCCGCATCGGGACCCGAATCTATGTTGTCGTTGAACGCTTTCTTCACGCCCTATCTCCGCGCTCACTGCTCCATCCGACACATGGCCTGCCTGGTTGGAGCCTGCATCCTCCTGCTTGCATCCGGTTGCGCATCCACGTCCAATGGATATGCCCTCCAGAAAGTGGCGCGGACGGAAACCATCCAGCATGCCGAAGTGGAACTCCCCGAAGCACAGTTAATTGATGTAGGTTTGCCCCCGTCCAAAGTTCCGGAGCTGTCCGAAAAACAGCTTAAGGTGCAGGGCAGTACAACGGAAATCAGGGAGTCCGAAAAGCACTTCGTGCCGTATCACCTGAAGGGTACGATGCAGAACAGCAGCAACTGGGGGGCGGTTCGAGTCGTTCCGAAGCAGGCGGATGATGTCGATCTCATGGTGTATACCGAAGTGCTCGAATCCAATGGCGAGCATTTCAAGCTGCGCGTGAAAGCCGTCGATGCAACCGGCAGGGAATGGTTCCGCCGCCAGTATGAGTCGCGCGGTGTTTCCGACACCTATGAGAATAACAAGCAGGGTGAGAAGGGTCCTTACCAGGAGGTGTACAACCGGATCGCGAATGATCTGAATCTTTTCCGCCAACGCCTGACGCCGGCTGACATTCAGTTGATCCGCCAGACGGCGGAGATGCGATTTGCTGCGGAGTTTGCCCCCGATGCCTACGGACATTATGTCCAGACCAACACCCAGGGTCGGGTCGTACTCAAGCGTCTGCCCGCGGATGAAGACCCCATGATTCAACGCATCCGCCGCGTCCGCGAACGCGAACATATGTATGTCGAAACCGTTAACGAGTATTACGAGGGCTTTTATTCGCAGATGTGGGATCCCTACGAAAACTGGCGCAAGTTCAACCTGGTTGAGCGTCTGGCCATCCGCCAGGTCCGGCGCGATGCCTGGGTACGAACCACGACCGGTATCCTGATGATTGCCGCCGCGATCGCGTTGGAAGTGGGCGATATTGACAATACCGGCTCCGTTCGCGATCTATTGATTCTCGGGGGCGGGCAGGTCGTCATCAGCGGCATCAATATCAGCAAGCAGGCGGAGATGCACCGCCTGGCCATCGGCGAGCTCAGTGGATCCTTTGGTGCAGAGATGAAGCCGCTTACCCTGGAGTTTGAAAACAAAACCTACGAGCTTTCCGGAACCGTGGATGAACAATATGCCCAATGGATTTCCATCCTCCGTCGCACGTATCTCAAGGAGATCGGTATCGACGAGGATCTGGCTGCGCCGATTACAACACCCCGGTCCGCGCCCCCAGCCCCTGTCGCACAACCATGAGACCTGTGCTGCAATCCGGCCAGGTGGTGTTCGATCGCTTTCGATTGGATGCTGCCAAGGGGGAGGAGCTCTGGCATGCCGAAGATCTTCAAACCGGCGCGGCCATCCTGCTGGCCTTCTTTTCAAACGATGATTCGGATGCGGACCACGCGCGTATCCTGAAGCTGCGTGATGTGCAGCACCCCGGCCTGGTGGGGATCCAGGAAATCTACCAGAACGAATCCCAGGCCGCGGTCGCCTTGGCGTATGTGGAAGGCCAGACGCTGCATGCGCACCTTGAGCGAAACGGCCCCATGCCCTATCGCGTCCTGCTGGATGGCTTGAGTCCTATTTTGAAAGGTGTGCAGGCGATTCATCAGGCGGGTCTTGTACACGGGGATATTCGGCCCGAGCGTATTTGGATCGATGGCGATCAAAACGCACTTTTACTTCCTCCCACCGAACCCGTCGGTGCTCACAGCGATGTCTATCAGTTCGGGGGTCTCCTGCGTGCGGCCTTGAGCGGGAACCGCTTGCTCACTCGTGATCGCGAACTCAATGACGTTCCAGATCTGTTGTGGGAAGGGCGGACTCTGCCCGCCTTGATCAACCAGTTGGTTGCCGACATGTGTTCACCTCAAGCGAGTCAGCGGCCTGCGGGTCCGGGGGATGTCTTGAGCCGGCTCCAGCAAATCGAAAAAGTGATTGCCGACCCGCCGCCGGTGATTCCGGTGATTGCGGATCCGAACCCGACCCCGCTGACGGCGGCTGCTCCTGAATCCAAGGCCTGGATCGTATGGGTCCTGGCCATCGTAGGGCTCCTCGGCCTGGCGGGCGTCATTGGTCTGATCGGTTTTGGGATACAGACGTATCACAAAATGATGGATAAGGAAATTCAGGCGATCGAGAAGGAGCAGGCGCGTTCGGAAGAGGCCCTGGCGGAAGCAGAGGATATAACAGCCGAAGCCGAACCCCGCATCGACCTCGTGACGCTTGCCCTGGAAAAGGCCGAAGCCGAAGAGGCCCTGGGTAAATATTTAATCGCGAAGAAAGACGCGGAATCGGTCGGTGCGCATCGCTGGGCGAAAGAAAAGTTCGCCAAACAAATGGTGGGCGCCGCCATTGCCGATCAGGCTTTTTTGAGTAAAACCTATCGCAAGGCAGCAGATCAATATGTGGAGGTCGCGCTGGGCCTTGATCGTCTGAAAGCCGGGAAGCAGGACGCCCTGATCGAATTGCTGACGCAGGGCGTACAGGAGTTGAAGACGGGCACATCGGCTTCGGCCCTCCAGGTCTTTGAAACCGCGCTCCTGATCGATTCGGGTAACCTCGAAGCGCAGCGCGGATTGACCCGGTCGCAAACGCTGGATGAGCTAATGGTCCTGATGTCGAAGGGGAAGGCAAACGAAGAACAGGGTCGGGTGGATTTTGCCCATACCGATTACGCCGAAGCCGTCACCCTGGATCCCCTGAGTGAAGAGGCCCGCTCCAGCCTCGAGCGTATGAAAGCCGCGATCTCCGAGGCCAAGTTTCAAGGCATGATGTCGAGTGGCCTCCAGGCCTTTGAGCAGGGCGCGTATGACGAGGCGCATCTACACTTGCGGGAGGCGAAAGCTTTCCAGCCGCATCGAAAGGAAGCCGACGATGCGCTCGCTATGGTGGCCGAAGGCATTCGGCTGCGGAGGATTAAATCCCTGCAGGAACTGGCGGGGCGGGATGAAGCGGCCGAGGAGTGGCCGGGCGCACGTAAGGCTTACCTGCAGGTACTCGAGATCGACGAGAACCTGGCGTTTGCCCAGGACGGAAAGCAGCGGGTGGAGCAGCGCATCACCTTGATGACCCAGCTGGAGTATTACCTGGCCCGCACCCAGTTGCTGACGACGCCGGAGGGTCGCAAAGCCGTGAACCTGGTGATCAGTGATGCCGAAGCCATCCAGGATCCGGGACCCAAATTGAAGCAGGCCTACGAAACCTTGAACACGCTGGTGACCCAGGCAAATACCAAGGTGGAGGTGACGATTGTATCGGATGGCTCCACGGAAGTGACGGTCTACAAGGTGGGTAAACTCGGTCCGTTGACGCAGCAGGAATTACAGATTCTTCCCGGGACGTACACCGTGCTGGGTCAGCGGGATGGCTTCAAGGATGTGCGACATACCTTGAAGCTCACGCCGGGTATGACTGAGGCCCGCCTTGCCGTGATATGTACGGAGCGGTTTTAGTGCCCGATCCCGTCGTGATTCAACCGCGTCCCTTTCGTACGGGTGCGCGGGCAAAAAGTGCCGGTCGATTTCCCTGGGGCATCGTGCTGGGGACGTGTTTTTTTATTGGTGCGGTGGGGGCGGCGACCTTCGCCTGGTTTTTCTTCACTTCGAAGACACTGATCACGGTTGAAACGATTCCGAAGGATGCCCGGGTTTTCGTGAGCGGTCCCGGACGGCCCTCCGCATCCCTCACCGGTCGTTCCTTCTGGGCGAAATCCAAGCAGGTGTATGACTTGTCCGTGGAACGACGCGGCTACGTGACCGCCACCACCAACTTGACCGGCAGCTCGGACCTGGACCTGCCGCTGCGATTCCAGCTCGAAGAGATTCCCTGGGGCCTGATTCGCCTCGATCCAGCCATGGATCCACTGCCGGATGTGTACGAATCGGGTACGCTGGTCGATTTTACGCTCGGGCAGGAAGCGGTGGGGGATGCATGGGCCTTACCCGCCGGCGAGCACGCCTTGGAATTTCGCATACCGCGTCACTTTCCTGTCGTGACCAATGTGGTGGTACCAGCCCGGGTGGAAACGAATACCCTCCACCTCGCCTTCGAAGCGAATTGGGCGCCGGTATCACTGTCCACGATTCCTCCTTCCATGGTGTACACCAACGAGCAGCTCGCCGGAGTGGAAACCCCGGCCGAGTTGGAGCTTATCCAAGGCTCCCATCCCCTGACGTTCAAGGCCGAAGGATTTATGACCCTGCGCACGCAGGTGGTGGTCCGCGCCGGAGCCCGGATGGTGGTTCCCCCGATGGTCCTGCAGAAAACCAATGGCCTGATTCGCGTGACCAGTTTTCCCAGCATGGCCAATGTGAATGTTGGCGACACGTTTCGCGGACGCACCCCGCTGACGATTGCTGCTACGCCTGACCAGGAGCATGTGCTCCTCGTGGCCAAAGCGGGGTTTCAGCCGGGACGGAAAATCGTGGTGGTGTCACCCGGTGAAACGGTGGATGTCGAGATGAAGCTGGAGCCGCTGGAGGGGACGATTCGTTTTCGGGTGAATCCGCCGGACGCGGAATTGATCGTCGATGGGACATCGTTTGGTCCGGTCCCTGAAACGCTCACCTTGAGTGCTCTTGAGCATACGCTTCAGTTGAAACACAAAGACTTCAAGGACCATGAGTTGAAGCTTACACCGCGTTCCGGTTTTCTCTCGTCCGTCCAGGTGGATATGATTCCGAAAGCGACCACGGTGGCAAAGGTCGGATCAGGCGACGTTCAGACTGCGGCCGGTTACACCTTTAAACGCATCGAACCAGCGGTGTTCCAGATGGGGTCGTCCCGTCGCGAGCAAGGCCGGCGTTCGAATGAGACCCTGCGCGACGTTCAGTTTAAACGTCCGTTCTACATGGGGACCCGGGAGGTGACCAATCTTGAGTTTCGCGGATTTAAGCCGGATCATCAATCGGGATCCGTGGGCAAGGAATCCTTGAACAAGGATACGCAACCCGTGGTGAATATACTCTGGCAGGATGCGGCCCGGTATTGCAACTGGCTCAGCGCGCAGGAAGGCTTGCCCGCGGCCTATATCGAGTCGGGCACGAACGTTGTGGCGGTGCAGCCGATGACCACCGGGTATCGCCTGCCGAGCGAGGCTGAATGGGAATATTGCGCACGTTCGGACGGCGCGGGTGGCTTGTTGAAATATCCCTGGGGAGAAGGATTTCCACCCAAAGAGAAGCAAGGTAACTTTGGTGACCAGTCGGCCGCGGAAGTCGTAGGACTTCCGATCAAAGATTATACCGACGGGTATCCGGTCAGTGCGCCACCGGGCTCGTTTCCCGCGAATCGCCTGGGACTGCTGGATCTGGGCGGCAACGTTGCCGAGTGGTGCCACGATGTGTACAGTATTCCCAGCTCCGCAGCGGGTACCGTTGGGGTCGATCCCCTCGGCCCCCCCAGTGGATCGCTGTGGGTGGTGCGGGGTTCCAGTTATAAGAGTTCGAACATCCGCGACCTCCGTTTCGCCTTCAGAAATTATGCCAACACCGCGAGTCCGGATGT
>JBLIND010000228.1:0-10490 GCA_047639095.1 Candidatus Omnitrophota bacterium
GAGGGCATTGTGCGCCCGCTGCTGGAGGCGATGGACGTGGATCCCCGGACCTTGTCGCAGCAGCTGGAAGCCGCGATGAAAAAGCTCCCCCAAGTGGAAGGGCAGGACATCCGGCGGGTCATTTCGCCGGCCTTGAACCGCTTGTTCACGCGCGCAGTTGCGCTCGCCGGAGAGATGGGCGATGATTTTATCAGTACCGAGCATCTGTTCATGTCGGCGCTGGAGCAGGATGGTGCAGCGGCCAAGTTGGCCCGAGCGGCTGGCGTGACCGATGAGAAGATCGCGGACGCACTTAAAAAAGTAAGAGGGAGTCAACAGGTTATGGATCAATCACCAGAAGACAAAATGCAGACCCTGGAAAAGTACGGGACCGATCTCACCGCGCGCGCCCGGGACAATAAGCTCGATCCCGTGATCGGCCGGGACGAAGAGATTCGACGGGTCATCCAGGTGCTCTCTCGACGCACGAAGAATAATCCGATTCTCATCGGCGAACCGGGCGTGGGCAAAACCGCGATCGCAGAAGGTCTTGCCCAGCGCATTGTCGCCGGCGATGTGCCGGACAGCCTGAAGAACAAGATGGTCATCAGCCTCGACATTGGGAGCATGCTGGCCGGGGCCAAGTTCCGCGGGGAATTTGAGGACCGATTCAAAGCCTTCATCAAGGAAGTCATGGACGCCGAGGGCAAGATCGTACTGTTCATCGACGAGCTCCATACCATCGTGGGTGCTGGTGGCGCGGAAGGCGCGGTCGACGCTTCCAACATGATCAAACCTCCACTCGCGCGCGGCGAGCTCCGATGCATCGGTGCGACCACCCTCGATGAGTATAAAAAATACATCGAAAAAGATCCCGCCCTGGAGCGGCGGTTCCAGCAGGTGCTCGTCGACGAGCCAACGGTGGAAGACACCATCGCCATCCTTCGCGGCCTGCGCGAACGCTACGAGGTTCACCATGGCGTTCGCATCCAGGACGCCGCCCTCGTGGCCGCGGCCACCTTGTCGAACCGCTACATCAGCGACCGATTTCTTCCGGACAAAGCGATCGATCTCGTCGATGAAGCCGCGAGCAAGTTGCGGGTGGAAATCGACAGCATGCCGACGGAGATCGACCAGGTTGAACGCCGGGTGATGCAGTTGAAGATCGAACGGGAAGCCTTGAGGAAAGAGAAGGATGCCGATTCCCGCGAGCGCCTCGCCCGCGTGGACGAGGAAGTGGCGACGCTCAAGGAAAAGAGCGCCGGGATGAAACTCCATTGGGAGAAGGAAAAGGCGATCATCAAGAACATCAGCAGCCTCTCCGAAGCGCTCGATCTGATGCGCGGGAAGGCCGAGGAAGCGCAGCGGACCGGCGAGCTCCAGAGTGCGGCTGAAATCATGTACGGACAAATTCCCAATACGGAAAAGCAGGTAGAGGACGCCAAGCTCCAGCTCGACGAGCTTCAGGCCACGACGAAAATGCTCAAACAGGAAGTCGATGCCGAAGACATCGCGGGCATTGTCGCGGCCTGGACCCACATTCCAGTCACCAAGCTGCTCGAAGGTGAGCGGAGCAAGTTGATGGAGATGGAAGGGCACCTGCGCGAACGCGTGATCGGCCAGGAAGCGGCCGTGCTCGCGGTTTCCAATGCGGTGCGGCGCTCCCGTTCCGGCTTGCAGGACCCCAATCGGCCCATCGGCTCGTTTATTTTCCTCGGGCCAACCGGGGTAGGCAAAACCGAGCTCGCCCGGGCCCTGGCCGAATACCTTTTCGATGACGAACATGCCATGATACGAATCGACATGTCGGAGTTCATGGAAAAGCACGCGGTCAGCCGGCTCGTCGGCGCGCCTCCCGGGTATGTCGGGTACGAAGAAGGGGGCTACCTGACCGAGCACGTCCGCCGTAAGCCTTATTCGGTGCTGCTCTTCGACGAGATCGAAAAGGCGCATCCCGATGTCTTTAATATCATGTTGCAGATCTTTGACGACGGCCGCCTGACCGACGGACAGGGCCGGACCGTCGATTTTACGAACACGATTTGCATCATGACGTCGAACATCGGCAGCCAGGCCATCCAGGATGCGCTGGCGCTGACGCCGGAGATGCAGGCCGGGGATGCGGCTTCCGCGCACTTGGAGATGGAGGTCCTGGACGTTTTACGCCGTCATTTTCGCCCGGAATTCCTGAACCGCATCGACGAGACGCTGATCTTTCACAGCCTGAGTGAGGCCCAGTTGGTTTCGATCGTGGACATTCAGTTGAAGAACCTGCGACGGCTTCTCCAGGATAAAAAGATCAAGTTGATCCTCTCCGATGAGGCCAAGGCCCTGCTCGCGAAAGAAGGGTATGACCCTGCGTTCGGTGCCCGTCCGCTCAAGCGTGCGATCCAGCGCATGGTCGTCGATGTGCTCGCCAATGAAATCCTGGATGGGCAGTTGAAAGAGGGCGACACCGTGAGCGGAGAGGCCGCAGGTGGAAAAATAGCCTATACAGTGGTGGAACCGGATCAGTAAGTATGGTTTACTGTACGTATGGGCGCGCTTGTATCAGCTGTAATGTTAATCTTCATCTTCGGAATGGTGATTTATATCACCCGTGATCTGTAATCCATTTCGTTGATGATTGAGGAAGAGATACTCGTAGAGGTGAAAGGCCTTGTGCCTACACCATCAGGCTCCGGTGTTTTCCTGAGCAATGGCAGCAAGGTGATTGCGATCTTTGTCGACCCCAGCGTCGCGGCCGCCATCACGATGTTTCTTCAAGACATCCAGAAGCCCCGCCCCCTCACGCACGACCTCATCGGCAACATCCTTGCGGGACTGAGCGTCACCGTGCAGAAGGTGGTCATCAACGACCTCAAGGAAGACACCTACTTCGCCCGGTTGTACCTGTTCCAACAGAACGAACTCGGCACCAACCTGGTTGAAATCGACGCCCGGCCCAGCGATTCGATCGCCTTGGCGATTCAGCAGAAGTGCCCCATTTACGTGCACGAAAAGGTCTGGCACAAAGCAGAAGACATGAGCTGGGCGCTCCAGCAGGCGACGGGCGAGGCCAGCGACGACGATGAAGACACTTCCTTCTAAGGGGCGTGTCAGACCGCATTCTTCGCCTTAATCCCAATGCCCTTTACACCCACCCCGTAAACGCTTTACCTTCCCCCCATGACAAAAGCTGAACTGATCACCACCGGTGCCGAGCTGTTGAACGGCAGTGTAACCAACGGACATGCCCGCGCCCTGGGCTCCATGCTCGGGCGGCTCGGTATTCCTCTCGCCCGTGATACCACCGTGGTGGATGACCCGGCCCTGATCGTGGCTGCGATTAAAACCGCGTTCGAGACAAGTGATCTGATTTTTATCACCGGAGGGCTCGGTCCCACCCAGGACGACCTCACACGCGAAGCCCTGTGTGAAGCTCTCGACCTCACGATGACCCTCAATACAGAGGTCCTCGAACACATCAATGAACGGTACGCGATGTCGGGCAGCCGGGTAACCGAAGGGCGGGAGCGCCAGGCGATGATTCTCGACGGTGCCGATGCGCTGCTGAATCCGGTCGGGTCCGCACCTGGTCAGCGGCTGACCCTCCAGGGGAAAACCCTGTTCGTCCTGCCGGGGCCGCCCCCGGAATTCATCAGTATCATGCAACACTACGTGCTCGAGTGGATCGCCCAGCACATGCTCGTCGGTGCGGCGCCTCTGGAAAAAATATTTATGCTCGCCGGGATAGGGGAGTCGGAAATCGTCAAACGCCTGCGCGAGGAGAAGCTCGTGTCGCCCGAGGTCGAGATTGCGTTCTGTGCCATGCCGGGTCGGGTGGAGCTGCGGCTGACCTCGATTAATCTCGTCGAGCTCGAACTTTCCGGTACCCGGGTCGCCGAAAACCTGGCCGAACATATTTTTGCGGACCGACGCATGGCCCTGGAACAGATCATCGGCGAGCGCCTCGTCGGTGCGAAGAAAACCCTCGCGGTGGCGGAGTCCTGCACCGGAGGCATGCTCGGTGGCCGCTTCACCAGCGTGCCCGGCAGCTCTTCCTGGTTCAAAGGCGGTATCATTTCCTATTCCAACGAAGTCAAAACGGCCCTGCTGGGCGTGAGCGCAAAGGATTTAAAGCGGGAAGGCGCGGTGAGCCGGTCGGTTGCCGAGCAGATGGCCCGAGGCGTGTGCGAAAAGCTGGGCACCGACTACGGAATCGGCATCACCGGCATTGCCGGCCCCGAAGGGGGCAGCGAAGAAAAACCGGTGGGCCTCGTCTACATCGCACTGGCGACCCCGTCCGGGATCGAGGTCAAGCGCAACACCTTCCGCGGCGACCGCGAAATGGTCCGGGAGTTCAGCGTGCAGCGGGCCATGGGCATGTTGTGGCGCGCGCTCACCGCCTAGCGACCTCCTTCAAGAAGCGTAAAAATTTCCTTTCGTCGCTCCGCTTGCGCGGTATAAAATGCCAGACCAATCTGGAGATCTGATCTATGAAACCTATCGTTAGTTTGACCCTCTTCATCGCGCTGTCCTCCCTTGGCTGGGCTGAGACCAAAGCCGTCAAGGCCGGCGACCTTTCCCTGAATATTCCCAGCACGTGGACGCAGGAAGAAACCACCAGCAACATGCGCCTCGCCCAGTTTGTCGTCCCGGGCGCAGCCGAAGGCGAGCAGGCCGACCTGGTGATCTATTATTTTGGTGCGGCAAGTGGCGGAGGGGTGAAGGCGAATATCGATCGCTGGGTCGGGCAGTTCGCCGAAGCAGGTCGCGCATCGAAAGAGACGAAAGGCACATCGGCAAACGGCCCCTTCGACCTCGTCTCGGTCACCGGCACCTACAACAAACCGGTCGGCCCACCTATTATGCGCAAAACCGCTCCCACGCCCGGTCAGCAAATGCTGGCCGCCATCGTGCAGACCGATAACGGGAATTATTTTCTGAAATTTACGGGGCCCGAGAAAACGCTGAAGATCCGGGAGAAGGAATTTCTGGATAGTTTTGGGGCTAAATAGGTTTTCCTATGATCGGAAAACCGACGTGCAGTTTCGCGACACGTTTTTCTTTTGCGGTTCACCGGGTCCTCAGCGTATCGTGGTGTTTGAACCTTCCCATCAGGCAGCTTTATGAAAAAAAGATTCAGTCTCACCTTCTTCTCGTTCCTGATCGTCGCGGCCTTTTCCGCAGATGAAATCGAACTCCCCGACGGCACGAAATTTGAAGCCGATGTCATGATGTACAAGGCGGGGCAGTTGATGATGATCAAGAAGGACGGCAGTAGGGTCGTCATGCCGATCAACGAGATCAAGCAGGCCAGCTTTGAGCCACCCGAGGGTTCGTTTATGCCCATGATGTTGCCGGGTGGGGGACGCACATCGGCGATGGTGCAGGACTACGCCGAGGGCACGTTCAATATGCTCACCACCGAGGGTGAGGACAAGTCGCTCAAGCCCGACGAAATTGCCGCGATTCAATTTCGGACCAAATCGACGATCGCGATGGATGCCGCCGAGGCGGAGGTGGCGAAAAGCAAAGACCCGAAAGTGAAAGAGGCGGCCAGCAAGCGCATCAGCGATGAGGATCTGCCGGAAGCTCCCGCCTCGCTGTCGCTGGAAGTGCCGAGAAAGGTGATTGATGGGCTGCTCAACCAGCTCGAGCTGCGTGAAGAGCTGGAGGAGTTGAACGGCGATTTTGAAGGGGGGAAGAAAACGGAGAGCCGCATCGAAAAGGTGATGGAGGAGCTTAAGGAGGTGAGTTCAGACGTGGGTTCGATCCTGAATGACCTCACGGAGAAAAACACCAAAGAGATCGAGCGCTGCCAAAAGGAGTTCGAGAAGTTGGATGAAAAGCAGTCGAGCTACGACAAGCAGAATCGCGATGTGGATCCGATTCTGGCCGAAAAAGCCAAGGTCGATGCCATTCGTAACCAGCATCTGGCGATCAAGAATGCCCTGATCTGGAATTGCACCAGGCTGGAAGATCCCGCGCGCGAATCGGCCTGGTTACTCATGGGCAAGGGTGCGCCCTCCGCGGAATTGTATATCTTCGGTAAGGGCCGGACCAAGCTGGATAAAAAGTCGCGTCAGGGAACTACCATCTACAGCTTCTGGTCGACCAAAAATCGTGAATCGCAAAAGATGGTGGCCGACCTCGCCAAGCTCAGCGCGGCTCACGCGAAGGATCCCGTCCATTTTTATGCGATCAATGTAGGCGATAACATGAAGACCTTGAAGACGGTCATGCCGAAGCTTCCCCGCCTGCCGAATCTCCATCATGCCATCGCGGTAAAGGATACGGGCGGAAAGTCCATCATCGATCAGTATCGGGTGATGCTCTTTCCCTCGACCTACATCATCAATGCCGATGGTGAGATTGAATCCCTGCATATCTCGGCGAACAGCAAGGTGATGGGCATGATTGAAGACGATCTCGACGCACTGTTAAAGCCTGCCGATGCGGCGAAGTCGCGCAAGCGTTGAGGCCTACTGGGCCATTTCGGTGGCCTGCCGATACGCGCGCGGCGAGATGCCTTTGCGTTCGCGAAAACGTCGATTGAAATTTGATACATTGCCAAAGCCCGCCTCCTTGCAGATCTGGTTAATCGGCAAATTGGTCTGGATGAGCAGGCGACACGCCTCGCCAATGCGTAACTCGTTCAGGTATTGCACCAGGGTTTTGCCGGTATTCTTCTTGAAGAAGCGGCAAAAAGCTTTCTCGCTCATGCTGACCAGGTCGGCGGCCTCGGCGAGGGGAACGGTTCTGCGATAGTGCCGACGAATATATTGGAGCAGGCGGTCGATCTTTTCCGTGTGATGGGGACTCAGATTCGGGGCGTACGCCGGACTGGCCAGGGGGAGTTTCGTGGTGGATTCGGCAAAGAGGCGCAGGAGGATCAGCATATGCGCAAAGCGATCGAGCTTCGGCATGTGTTCCATCGCCCGCATCATGCGTTCCGCCTCGTCCCGGGTGGGGCCGGTGATCTCGAAGCCGGTCTTTAGTTCGTCCAGCAAGCCGCGGATAGGCGCCATCTCTGAACGGGCGAGCAGCTCTTCGCCGAGCGAGGCCCGTGAGAAAAAGAGGATGATCATGGCGGGGCCATGGTCGGTCGGCGGGGCCTCAGATGCATGGAAGGCATGGGGGATGTTGGATCCATTGATGATTAAGGTGCCGGGTTTGAACGTACCCAGTCGATCGCCGACGAGGTAGGAGCCACTTCGGTTGAGATTCAGGAGAATGTCGTACTCAGGGTGGTAGTGCCAGACCGGCCAGAGGTCCTGGTCGATCTTGTACTTGCAGGCCTGGGGTCCCAGGCCCGCGATGATTTCAAGTTGAGGTTCCATGCTATAAAGTGATACGATCCAGACGCTGTTTTTGCCAAAAATTACCCTTTGTTGGTAAAATCGTACAATAACAATTCTTAATTGGTGAGGTCTTGCCTTTTCGTTCGTATATTCAAGCATGATCAACGTGATGAAGATATCCAACCTGTTTGCCCTGTTGCTGGGTCTCGCGCTTTCGGCCCGAGGAGCCGGAGTCGCCAGCCCGGAAGACCTCCAGTTTTTCGAAACCCGGATTCGGCCGCTGCTTGTGGAGACCTGTTACGAGTGTCATTCCCACAAGAGTAAAAAATTGAAGGCCGATCTGTATGTGGATCACATCGATCTGATCAAGAGCGGGGGCGATACCGGGACCGCGGTCGTTCCGGGGCATCCCGATAAGAGTTTGATCATCGAGGCGGTTCGCTATCGCAACCCCGACCTTCAAATGCCGCCCAAGAACCGCTTGAGTCTGGAACAGGTGGCCTTGCTGGAGGACTGGGTCGCACGCGGTGCGCCGTGGCCGGAGGAGCCGGTGCCCAGCGGGGGCAAGAAGGTCGGGCCAAAGGATTTTGATTTGGCCAAGCGCAAGGCCGAGCACTGGGCCTGGCAGCCGGTCCGTTCGCCCGCCTTGCCGAAGGTTGGCCCATCGGGATGGGCGCGCCGCGATCTGGATCATTTTATCCAGCAGAAGCATGTGGAGAAGAAGCTCACGCCCGCCCCGGACGCGGATCAGCGGAACCTGATTCGGCGAGCCTATTTTTCCCTCATCGGTTTGCCGCCCACACCGGATCAGGTCGAAGCGTTTATCGCAGATGGCTCGGACAAGGCCTATGAACAGGTCATCGATACCTTGTTGGCCTCTCCACATTTTGGTGAGCGCTGGGCCCGGCACTGGATGGATCTCGTCCGCTATGCCGAAAGCCGCGGGCACGAGTTTGATCCGTCCGCGCCGAATGCCTATCGGTACCGGGACTACCTGATTCGGGCGTTCAATGACGATGTGCCGTACAACCAGTTTGTCACCGAGCACCTGGCGGGTGATCTGCTGCCGCAGCCGCGATTGAATCCGGATGAGGGCTTTAACGAATCGGTCCTCGCGACCGGGTACTGGTTTCTGGGGGAGTGGATCCATTCACCCGTGGATATCCGCCAGGACGAGGCCGATCGCTTCGACAATATGATCGATGTGACGACGAAGTCGTTTCTCGGACTGACCGTCGCCTGCGCGCGTTGTCACGATCACATGTTTGATGCCATCAGCACCAAGGACTATTACTCGTTGGCCGCGTACCTGCAGAGCAGCAACTACCGCCAGGCCTGCTTCGACAGCGAGGTGCACAATAAAGAGGTCGCCCGGGCACTCCGCGATCTGCGTGCGAAGCAGCTGCCGACGATTGCGGCCGAAGCCACAAAGGTCATGGCATCCGCGCCCATCGAAGCCTATCTGATGCGGGCGGCGGAAGTGATCCAACTGCCGGAAAACCCGGTCGTCGCGGTGGCTGCGCAGACGGACAAGGGCTTGTTTGAAGATTTTGAAATCGGCACATATGACAACTGGAAAGTTGAAGGCACGGCGTTTGGCGATGGTCCGGTGACCTTGGAAACGATCGCTACTTATCAGCTGGATGTGCGTCCCCAGGGACGGTATTTCGTGAATTCCCATAACGCCCGCAAGGGCGATGGCATGGGGCAGGGGGATGCGGATATCGGCAAAATGACCAGTCCGGATTTTGTGATAGGTCATACATTCATCACCTTCCTGGTGGGGGGTGGGGCGCACAAGGATCAAACCTGTATCAATCTCTACGTGGACGGGAAGCAGGTGTTTTCCACGACGGGAAAAGCATCGAATACCATGAGTCCGGCGAGCTGGAATGTGAAACAGTATATGGGCAAAACCGCGCATATCGAAATTGTGGATCAGCATAGCGGCGGCTGGGGCAATATCGGTGCGGATGATTTCCGTTTTACCAACGTTCTGGACAAGGCGCAGACGGCCGCGGAGCCTGAAGTGGTCGTACAGCTCCGTCCGGATCAAACCGAAGCGATTACAAAGGTTGCGCTGGCTGCAGGCTGGAATACGGGTGCTTTCCAGGCCTGGACTGAGGCCCTGCTCGCCGCCGGAAAAGACCATGGAAGCCCCTTGCATGCCGTGCACATGGCCCTGCTTGGCAAACGGGTAGCGGTTCCGGTTCCGGCTGATCGCGCCCTGCTGGAACAGGCTGAGATCCTCGTCGACTATGGGGCGACTTCGTCGGAAGCCTTCATGCAGGATGGCTTCACCTGGGGACCGTCGGTGGTGAAAGCGGGTGACTTACTCGTGGGAACTTCTGAGCATCCGATTCTCCGCGTTGCACCGTACGGAGCGGCGGTTCGTGATCCGGCATGGAATGGCCTCAAGGTAATCGATTCCGAAAAAGACGCAGGCAATGCGCTCTCTAAGTACACGCGTTCCGGGCAGACGCTTCGCACGCCCACGTTTGACGTGAAGCAGAAAGAGCTCTTCTACCTGGTAAAGGGGAAGGGCCATTGCTTGGCCGTTGTCGATTCGCATCGCATGATTCAGGGGCCCCTGCATGGGTCGACCGTGAAGCAGAACATCAATCCAGATGGTGGGATACGCTGGGTTTCGCACGGGAGTATGGATAAGTATATCGGGCATCGCATCCACCTTGAATTCACCCCGGCGGATGACGAGTCGATGGAGGTGTTGATGGTGGTTCAGCCCGGTGCGGAGAACAACCGGGACTTTCTGAAATACCTGCCGAAGGACGTCTACCCTCAGGTGCCGACGGACTCCCTGGCCGCTGCCGCAAAAGCCTTTGCCGATCAGTGTAAAGCGGCCGCGCGACTGGATAGCGCGGCGGATGATTCGACGGTTTCGCTGGCGAGCTGGATGGTGGCGCAACCCGCGTTGTTTGCGTTCAGTCAGCACGCCTGGAGTGCCGCGAGCGAAGTATTCTGGACGAAGCAAGGCGCGTTGATTGACTCGATCAAGAAGGAGTCGCGTGTGGCGATGGCGATGCAGGATGGTTCGGCTGAAACCGAGCGCGTTTTCATTCGGGGCAGTTACAAGAAGCCGGGTGATGTGGTGGAACGCCGCTTTCTCGAAGCCTTGAATGGCCGCGAGCGTCCGATGCCTGTGGTGGGGAGCGGCCGACTCGAACTGGCTCGCCAGATGACCGACCCTTCGAATCCATTTATCTC
>JBLIND010000229.1:0-10437 GCA_047639095.1 Candidatus Omnitrophota bacterium
CTGGAGGACGGGGTGGACAACCTGCTTACCCGTAAAACCCTCGCCGGGCATGCGGCCATCAAGGCGAACGCGCATATCCGGGACTTTGTGCGCAAAGAAGGGCTGGGCCAGTCCGGCTCTACCCTCGCGCTCCTCGTATTCGATTGCGTCCAGCCCGACAAAGCCCTGGTCATGCATGCCGGAGACAGTCGCGTGTACCGCCTGCGCAACCGCGCGTTGGAGCAGATCACGGTGGATCATTCGGTGGCCCAGGAAGCCGGGGTGAAGGATGAGAATGATATTCCCCTGATGTTTCGCGGCATGGTCACCCGGGCGCTGGGGATCAAGCCGGTCGTTGATCTGGAATATCAAACGATCGACGTGAAGCCGGATGACCTCTACCTGATTTGCTCGGATGGGTTGAGTGGAATGGTGTCCGACCAGGAGATTCATTTGATCCTCGGACAGAAGGAGGTCGACACCCTGGACGTGCTCGCCGACCAGTTGATTCAGGCCGCGCTGGATGGCGGGGGAAAAGATAACGTGTCGGTGGTGCTCATTCGCGTGGATCACCTGCCCGAGCAGCTTGACGGGACCTTGCGGATCATCAATGTGCCCGAGGATGAGGAGCTGATCTCCCTGAAGCAGGCTGTCGCGGCCTCGGTGGGCGAACCGGCTACCGATGACCCGACCGACGAATCCACCAATCGGAATCGCCCCTTGGGGGATCCGACCGAACAAACCGATGACTTCCTGCCGCTCACCCCGAGCAATGACCGGCCGATTTCGGTGGATCGACCTGCGAGCGACTCCACGCATAACAGCGCAGAGCGGATGCGTGAAAAGTTGAAGACCTTCTTTAAGCCCAAGTCGCGGGACTGATCGTATGGCGGAAGAACGTCATTTCATCGGACCATACGAAGTACTGGAGGTCATCGGCAAGGGAGCCCAGGCATCCATCTACCGGGCCATCTATACGGGGGAGGATCAACCCGGCCTGGTAAACGGGCAGGTGGTTGCGCTGAAGCGCATGGTCGTCGATGATCAGTACTTTGACCGGCAGGGAGATTTCGGTGTCGAGCTCAAGCATAAAAACATTGTGCAGTACCTCGATCACTTTCGCGAAGACAGTTTTGAAGAGCGCCCCTGTATCGTGATGGAGCACCTCGAGGGGTACACGCTTGAGGACGCGATTAACGAGTCATCTTCCCGGGGTGGCCTCGATTGGGACATGGTCAAGCACATCTTTTTCCAATGCATGGAAGGATTTGTTTTTGCCTACAGCCAGGGCGTCGTGCACCGGGATGTGAAGCCCTCGAACATCTTTATTACCCAGGAAGGCGATGTGAAGCTGATCGACTTCGGCGTGGCCCGACGCATCGATGGCGAGTCGACGGTTGGGGGCTTTCGGGGCACCCTGGACTACATGTCTCCTGACTTCGTCACGGTGAGCGGCTTCACCGGCGATGAGCAGTCCGATGTATTCAGTCTCGGGATATGCTTTTTCGAGTCGCTGATCGGCTTGTTGCCTTTTGATAAGCTGGGCGCGAATGCCGAGTTCGAATTCATGAGTCGTTGGGCCACGGCTCCAGACAAAAATTTCTCCATCACCGAGTGGGTCAAGAAGCACCAGCACACCGGGCGGGTCAATGCGCGCAAGCTGGATCATACCCGGACCGTGCTCACCGGTCTCAGTGAGTTCTTAAAGCGCTGCCTGACCGCGGATCGCAGCAAACGTTTTACCTCCTTTGCCCAGATGCAGCGTGCGCTGGGGCGCATTGATTACAAACGGATTAAATCCGACAACTATACGTATCAATTCACCGATGTACTCGGACTCGGTGGTTTCGGGCGCGTGTACAAGGCGCGATCCAGCAGCGATTATTCGCAGGAATTTGCGGTGAAGGAGCTGCTGAACAGCAAAAATGGCCTGCGGTTCAAGCGGGAAGCGGAATTGATGCTGCGCTATCCGCATCCCAACATCGTGAGTTGTATCGAGACCATCGAATTGGAGGTGAATGGGGACACCCGCATGTACCTCGTGATGGAATACCTGGCGGGTATGCCGGGCAGCAGTCTGCGTGACCGCATCCGTCAGGGGGTGAAGGCGAGTGGCGGTAAATATGCGATGGGCGTGAACGAAGCGCTGCAGGTCTTCGCCAGCTTGCTGGAAGGCCTGGAGTACCTGCACCAGAATGGCGTGCTCCATCGCGACCTGAAGCCAGCTAACCTGTACGCACCCCAGAACAATCCCGATGCGTCAAAATTACTCGATCTCGGTATCGCCCGCGACGCCGGGAGCACCATGACCAAGTCGGGCGCCCCCGGCACGCTCGATTACATGGCACCTGAATTTGCCACCGAGTCGGACTTCAAGGGCTCGGCAGGATCGGATATCTACGCCTTAGGCCTGGCCTTGTATGAAGCGATTACCGGCGACCCGGCTTTTCCTCGCCTGTCCCGAGCAAGCGAACCGCCGGAGGTCGCGTTCTATAAACGGGCATCCAGTATGCCGCGCGCTGAGCTGGATCATGCGGCGCTGAAAAACCATCCCCAGGTCGTTCAGCTCTTACGCAAAGCCATTGAACCCAATCCCGGTAAGCGGTACCGGTCCGCCGCGGCCATGTTGAATGACATCAACGCCTTGCTCTCCGGTCGGGCAAGCGCTGGGCCCGATCAGGAAACGGCGGCACCCACCGTGGCGGCCGACGATTTAACCATGGTCACACCGGCACAGGTTGCATCTCCACCGCCCCCGCCCCCCCGGAAAGCGGCGGCGGCTACCGATGCGCGGCATTCCCGTAAAGCCTCCACCCGCCCGCCCGCACCCGCACCCGCTCGTCCGAGTCGCTCCGCGCCCGCGCAGAAAAGTGCCCCGCCTCGCCCGAATGCCTTTCAGCATCCGGTTAAAAAGAAGAATCCGGTCGGGATATTTTTTGGCATCCTGTTCAGCCTGGTGCTGGTCGCGGGACTTGCTGGCGGTGCCTACTACGTCTTTATGGTCATGCCGAAGGGACCCCGGATCGATTGTCTGGCTACGCAGAGCACGGTTGAGGAAGGCCTCGTGCCGATCGAGTCGCTGTTACGCCTGGACGAGCCCATGCTGGAGTCGCTGGTGCGTTTGCGTGCAACGCTGCATGAAGGCGTGCAGGGTTGTCCGGATGTCGCCTGGTCGCCTTATCTTCAGCGTCTGGTTAAACCGATGACCGCCTTCCCCATCCAGCTGCAGGCATCGGTTGTTCAGTCCATTCTCGGTAACGACCTCGCACAGGCACGAGTGCAAACGGATCTGCTCGGCAAGGTCGGGGTGACCTACGGTACGCCTTCGGAGTTTGGTTTGTCCGCGGCCGAACTGGCCGACATGGTAAAGGTCGCCAACGAATCGCTCGCTTATGGTGAGCTGCTCGACACCTTGCGCGATCGCAAGCTGGCGACACCCGTGGTGAGCAACATCCAGGAGGTGAAAGCCGCCAACGAGACCTACCAGGCGATTCGGAATTTTAATGCCGGCGACTGGCAGCAGGTCGATCCGGAACTGCTGAAACAGGGCGATGCCCTGGAACCGGCTGCACGTGCATTCCTGACCGGCTTGTCGGGAGCCTTTGCGAGCTACCTGACCTCGCTCGATCAGCAGGGCACCCAGGCGAATCGGGATGGAACCGGTGTCCAGGGGCTTTTCCAGCAGGTGAAGGACCCGGAGCTGGCCGCTTCCCCGGTGTTAAAATCCTACCCGGATTTGGCCCGGCAACATGAAGCGTTGGCCGCGACGCTTCAGATTTACCTCAACCCGGAAACCCGCGCCACCGCCGTGCGTTTAACGGGACGGCTGGGCAACCCCGCAAGCCCCATGCCTGAGGTGATCCGCGATCTGGGCGAGGCGGCGGCACTCGACGGTTCTGCGCTGTCCGATGCGGAGAAAAAGGCCTTGGATGTGGTGGTGAGCAAGGCGGTCGATCGGGTGGTCGTCCTCCTCGATCGGCAAAAGGAGGCGGTGATTTCCCGGTATGCGGCCAATGATTGTGAAGGGGGCGAGACCGAGTATCAGAAAATGCAGTCCTTCAAAGATGCCTTACCCAAAGCCCTCCTCGATCCAGCCCTGAAGCGGGTCGAAATGCAATTGGCGGAAGCCCGGTCGCGGTGCCAGGCCTACATCAACAATCTCGCTGCATTTCACGGCAAGGTGAAGACCTTTTCCTCCAGCACCTGGACCTTGAAAGGCATTGATCAGACGATTGCCTCAGTAGGCGAAATGGCGAACGCCTTCGCCGAAGCCGAGACCAAAGAGCTGGACGTCAGCCGGGATGCCCAGGAGTTGACGGGACGATTCACCCAACTGCTGGAACAGGCCCGAGCAGAGAAAGGGGCGGGTCGACCCGTGGCCCTGATAAAAGCCGAATCGTTACTGGCTGGACTGGCATCACGGCAAAAAGACCTCGGCCGAGTCATGCCCGCCAGTCAGTTGCGCGCGCAGGAACGCCTGCTCGAACAGGAACTCACCCGGCACGAGCTCCAGGTGACCAACGGCGGAACGGTTGCCGCCCGAATTCAGGTGAAAGGCCTGGCGGAGCAATCCTTGCCTGCCGGCACGTCGGTTTCCCTGGTTGTTCCGGTGCTGCGGGACGGTGAGGCGGGCGCCCTGCAGGTGGTCGCCGATGCGCCCGGCGCGGTCCCGGAGATGGTGGCGTTTACGCCGAGCCGCGGCGGGTACGGCGAGATCAAGGTCATGCCCCGCGTGATCACCGATGCCCTGGTGAACCTGGAGCTGCCCCCGTTGGAGGATGGTGCTCAAGTGGTCGCTTTCCTCCTGCGTGCGGGGAAAAATCCTGAACCCTGGCCGACCCATCTGCGCCTGCCGCCCGGGAGCTATGATGTGCGTTTCCGTCGCTCGGATTATCGGGATATCGAAGAGGCCTTTACCGTGCGCCAGGCGCAACCCTCGGTGACCGTCCGCGGCCCCGTGGTGACGGATTGGAAGATGGGAAGTGATCTGCAGCGCCTGCTTGAGTTGAGGCAGTTACAGCGGAATGATCCAAGTACCTTTGCAGGCTTAGCGCCGGCAGCCTTTAACCTGGATCTGGCGAATGCGTCGTATCGCGCTAGCCTCGATGAACTCCGCAAGCGCTGGGATCAATCCCGCAAGAACGTCTGGGAGGGACCGATTTCACGCGCCGAGCAGGAGGTCGAACGCCTACGCGAAGGGCTCTTCCAGGTATCCGATTTTGGCGGGGTGGATGTGCAGGGTTCGCTGCGGCGCTATGAAGATGCATCCGAGCAACCCGTGTTCATGCGCCTGAGTGTGCCGGAATTCACCTCCAGCAGCGCGCTGCCTCCGATCATGCGTTTGCGTACGGAACGGCTTTCGCTCTGGGCCAAGGCCTTGCAGGCTGGTCGGATTTCCTCACGCGCCCGGGCATCATTGACGAGCGCCCTCGCGGCCTTGGCGAATAAGGTCGGCTCCGACTCGCCGGAGTTGAGCGAGGCTTTGCTGTTCGACCAGTGGGTGCTTTCCGGTACGTTTCGCAAGCCGCCGCAGGGTGAATTTTCCACCGACCTCCGCATGAAAGCCAATCGCCTGATCGCGCATACCGATTACATGTACCCGGTAAATTATGACATGAAGGTCATGGCGGTGGTCCAGTACATCGAAGGTTCCGATGCCTATAATCACTACGATGCCCTACTCGCGATCTACGCGGCCTATAATTATTTCTACCACCGTGCGATCGGCCTGCCGCCGGCGGTGGGCGTCCGGATCAAAGCCGACACCGCCCGGGCGAAGGAAATCTATGCATCCAACCGCGTGCTGGCCACGCGTTTGAGTACCTGTCTGAAGGGTTTGTCGGTGACCCAGGTGGCTCAGATCGTGGAGCACATCAGTCATGATGAGGCCAACCGAACCGCCCTGTTTACCCTGCTGGACCACCTGAGTGATCGCAGACATCCCATGCGGAATTCCGTCATCCCCTGGCTCCAGAACGCCTCCGAAGTCGCAGCTATTCGGAAATCACTTGCCGATTGGCAAATCAATGCGTCATCTACTCCCTGATATGAAATACCTCTACGCTCAATTTGCTTCGTATACCCATGTGGGCATGAAGCGCACCAAGAACCAGGACGCCATGGTGTCCATCCCGGAAGCCGGCGTCTACTGCGTGGCCGACGGCATGGGGGGCGGCGATGCCGGGGAGGTGGCCAGTGGATATGTCGTGAAAGCCGTAGAGGCCTTCAGCCAACAGCTGGAGGAACACGAAGGCGTCGACAACCTGAAGTACAAGTGCAAGTACCTGACGCGCGTCCTCAATGAAACCGGCCACGAAATAAAACGCTTCGCGGACGATAACGGGTTTGCCTCCTGCGGAACGACGGCCGTGATTCTCGTGTTTGATGACAACCAGCCGGGGATTGCATCCGTGTTGCACGTCGGCGACAGCCGGCTCTATCAATTGCGCGAGGGCGTGCTCCGCCAGGTCACCGTTGATCATTCAGCGGAAAATGAATCAAAGCTCGCCAAGAAGGGGCCGATTCATCCCTCGATGAAAAATGTGATCACGCGCGCGATCGGGGTGCATATGAACCTCCAGGTCGAGGTGACCGATGTCCAGGTGGTGCCGGGCGATCTGTTTCTGATTTGTTCGGATGGCCTCAGCGGCATGGTGTCCGACGAAGGCATCCAGGAGATCCTGCTCGCCCGGGAGGCGGGGGGGCTGGAAGCCTGTTGCCAGGCGCTCGTCGCCGCCGCCAACGCGGGGGGCGGCAAAGACAACAGCACCGTAACCCTGATTGAAATTGCGGAGGATGAGCGTTTTCATCAACCGTCTCCAAGGTTGGCTCCCTACGAAGATGCCGACGAGGAGGAGGCCTCGACCGGCGAAAATAACGTCTTCAAGAAGCCGAAGCGACATGGGGTTCCACAGACCGATGACGCGATTCAATTTCCAGACGCGCCAGCAACCGCACCGGCATCACCGAATGGCCCGCCGGGCCTGGATGAGAATGACCTCGAAGCTGCTCTCGTCAAAATGCATCGGCAGCGCAACGGACTTGGGGCCACCATCAAGGCAAATCCCGTAGCCTATGTGGTGATACCTCTGTTGCTGATTGCATCGGCGTTTCTCCTCTACGTCTATGCGCAGAAGCAGTTCGGGGATAAGGATCAGCCGGGCCCCGTGGAGAACCCCTGGAACCTGGATGAGAAATCGGGGATGGAAGCCTTCGTGGAGCCGCTGGAATCAACGGGTCCGGGACCCACACAGTTAAACAAAGACAACTGAGTGTGCCATGTTGAACGACGAGGATGATGAAGATCTGTTCGACTTTGAGACCTCGCTCACCTGCTCCACGGTTGGTCTCAACCTTAAGCCCTTGTCGTTCAAGAGCGGCGACCTTTTTCATGGTCAACGCCCGTATCGTTTGATCCGCATGCTGGGTGCCGGAGCCATGGGTTCGGTTTATCTCGCCGATGTGGAAGACCTGTTTGAGGAAGGCCTGAGCGAACGCTGTGCGATCAAACTCTTTTTCCCTTGGGAGATCGCACGTCAGCAGGACGGCTTGCGCGAGATTCGCCACATGCGCGCGCTGAAACATCCCAATATTCTCCCGGTGCTGGAATCCGGATCGGTGGACGGGGTTGAGTATGCGGTCGTTCCGTTCTGTTCCCAGGGGTCGTTGGAAGGGAAAGTGCGGAATGAACGACGCCTGGAAGAAATGGCGGTGCTTCAGGTCTTGGAGCACATTCTGATGGCTCTGGTGGAAAGCCATTCACGCGGGGTGCTCCATCTTGACATCAAGCCAGCCAACATTCTGCTCGATGCAGAGGGCACGTATTTGTTGTCCGACTTTGGCGTCGCCCATTCGCTTTTTCAGCACGGAAAACCCGTGGTCGCGGGCACGCCGGTGTTTATGTCGCCCGAGCAGGCCCGCGGGGATATTGCCTCCCTGGATGGACGGTCGGACTTGTTTTCTCTAGGTGCGGTGGCGAGTTTTCTGCTCGAAGGTGGTGTTCATTTACCCGGAAGCCTGGAGGAGATTCTGGATGAGCGGATTCGTACAGGGTATCCGGTGGGTGTGTTTCGCGACGGCCTTGGTCGCCTGCGGACGTTCATCGAATACCTGACGGCCTATGATCCGCATCGGCGCCCCGGGTCGGCCGCCGAGGCCTTATGCCTGGTGCGTGAGCTTCAGGATCCGGATGCAATCCTCCGGCTGCCGGTGCTGGTTTCGGCCAAAGGAACCCCCATCCCGCTCGCCTGGAAAGAGCGGCTGCGCACCCTGTTGTCCGATCCGGTTACCCTGGCCTTGCTGCGCGAGAAGGATTCCTTTTATCAAATCCTCCTGTTTGAAGATGATGATTTGATGTGTGTGGAGGAAGAACTCTCGTACGAGGTCTATGTGCTGTTGCACGGGGCGGTCGATGTGATCCGCAATGGGCGCCTGCTCGGTCAGGAAGCCGTCGAAGGCACGGTCCTGGGGGAGGTGTCCGCACTCACGGGTCAGCCTCGAACCGCCACCTTGAGTGCGGTGGGGACAACCGTCGTCGCGGTCATGCAACCGGCCGAGCTGGAGCAGTCTGCCCGGCGGATTCCCGCGCTGGCTATGCGGATCATGAAATCACTCGCGCTACGCGTCCTCCAGCGCGACCAGGTGTTTGATGAAGAATTCGATTCAGAGTCGGAGTAAATTCCTTCAGCTTTACTTGCCGCGGATCCGTTGCAGGGCATCGGGATCGATGTACTTCTTCACCGTACGTGGATCGAGTTCCAACCGTCGGGCCGTCTCCTTGTAGTCGCCGACCTCGGCATAGATCCGGGTGGCGTACGCCTTGAGAAGGGCATCAGCCGACAGGTGACCCGATTCGATTTCATCGGTGATGGAGCGATGGGTTGACACGAGGTGGGGGTGGTATTCGCGATGGACCAGGATGTTCCGCACACATTGTTCCAGTTCCCGGAAATTGCCCGGCCAGGTATACGTGGGCCCGAGCTGCCGGGTAATCCAGGTGCAGACCTCCTCGGTCAGCGCATCGGCTTCGGCAGGACCCGCCACCTGTTCTGAGATATAGCGAACGAGGTAGGGGAGCTCGTCGCCATCTCCCGAGAGGATGTCCTTCAAGGCGGGGGTCTCCACCTGGTCGGCGCAGAGCCGGTAGTAAAAATCTTCGCGAAAGGATCCGTTCTCGATTTCGGCGACCAGATCCTTGTTCGTCGCGGCCATGATCTTCCCCTCGAAGGGTAGCAACTCGGTATCGCCGAGACGCTGAAAGCCCCGCGTCTGGAGCAGCCGCAGTAATTTGATCTGAATGACCGGATCTACATCACCTACTTCATCCAGGAAAACCGTCCCGCAGGACCCGCTCTTTTCCAGGTAGCCCTGACGGTCCTGCAGGGCGCCGGTGAACGCGCCCTTCCGATGTCCAAAGAGTTCCGATTCGATCAGGGTCGGACTCAGCGCGGTCAGGTTGATCGGGTAAAAGGTCTCGATAAAGTTTTCGGTAAACTGGCGCTCCTTTTCGTCGAAGGGGATATAGCGCGACAATGCGATGGCGCGCGCGACCAGCTCTTTGCCCGATCCGGATGGTCCGGTGATAAGGGTGATGATATCCCCCATACGCGGATACAGGGCCCGCAGGTAGCGGTACATGTCATGCGTGAAAATGGATTGCCAGATGCGCGCCCGCAACCTGCGAGCCGGCTCCGAGGTGCCGATCACAAAGCGGAAAATGTGGTAGTACGCGCGGCGGATCTGGTAGCCGAAGGCGAAGATGTGCGCCGGACTGTAGGGCATGTGGAGCAGCTTGCCATGCGGGTAGAAAAAATGCTGACTGAAGGCTTGATACTCCTTGTGGAAGACCATCTTGACGTGCGCTTTTCCGGTGGAGTGCGCATGTTTAATCAGCTCGTCGAAAATTTTCCGGAAGCGGTAATAGGCGGTGAAGCTCACGAGGTGAACATAGGGGGCGATCTCCGCCTCGGGTACGACCGTGCAGCGGAGCAGGTTCTCGCGACAGCGTTCAGCGACCTCGAATGATCGCTCTTTCAAGGCCGTGATATTCGGATCGCGAAGGGCTTCTTCTGCGTAGAGATTCCAGGGCCGTTCCGTCGGCGTGTAATCACTGCCGAGTGCCTGCTGTTCCAGCTGGTTGCGTTCGGGCAGGAAGGGATTGCATTGGACCAGCTCCTCAATCGTGGAGACGAAAACCTTATCCCCTCTAGAAATGATGCAATCACTCATCCAAGCTCACTGTACGCATTCGCCTGAGCGGATTGCAATGCACGTTATGCTGTTGCACGTGCAATAAATGCAGTCGACCGATTGGCATGGACTCGGGTATAAATTTGTAAGATACTTTTTGATAGGTAGTTGCATATTCCGACTCCCGACTTGGTACGGCGCATGCATTAGGAGGGGGTGTCCGCTGCGGGTGCACGGACACGAAATGAACCCTAATTGGAAAGAGGACGT
>JBLIND010000230.1:0-10392 GCA_047639095.1 Candidatus Omnitrophota bacterium
CCCCACGCTCGGAATCCGAATGCATCGCTTCAAGAATCGCTGGCAAGGCCGCCTGCCCGGCTTCGTAGCCCGCTTGAATAGCTTCTTCCGCACGATTGAATTCAAAAATTTCAATTCCGCCCACCGCAGGGCGGATCACCACATCGGCCGGGTGAAGGCGGAGCATATTATCCGTAATCTGTTTTTCCATGATGCGCAGCGAGTTACCCAGCACGTCAAACATGTTGGGAATGGGATCCGGAGCCAGCCATCGCTTCATCGCACCCAGGTCGTCCGGAGTCATCTCCGCAACTTTCGTCTGAATCTTCTCCACCCAGCCAAAACGATCCTTGCGCGACTGCTCAGTTTTAGCCTTGATACGATCCAGATAATTCTTGGGCACAGATTTGGACCCGCACTCCAGGAAGCCTTCGTTGATGTCGACCGCGATCACGACATCGGCGCCCATCTTGCGCGCCACATCGACGGGAACCGGATTGACCACCCCTCCGTCCACCAGTACCCGATCTTTAAAGTAGATCGGGGTAAAGATGCCAGGGATGGAAATACTGCAGCGGATGGCGTTGATCAGATCCCCCTTTTTGAAAATAAACGCCTCGCCCGTAAGCACATCGGCCGCGACACAGGCAAACGGTCGGCCTAAATCTTCAATCTGCGCCTCCTTGATATGGGAGCGGATAAATTCAGTGACCTTTCCGCCATCAATCATGCCCGATCGACCACCCATATCGACGAACTCATACAGCATGGTCTTCACGTCGAGACTCAGGGCCACCTCTTTAATTTCAGGTAAGCGATCGCAGGCGTAAACGGCTCCAATGATCGAACCGATGCTCGTACCCGTGACGATCTCGGGAGAGAGGCCACCTTCGATCAGGGCTTCCAGCACACCAATATGCGCCCATCCGCGAGCCGCACCACTCCCCAAGGCTATGCCGAGTTTTTTCATGCCGGCTGGACAGGTTGAGTCATGAGCCCGCCTGCAGCCCGGTTGGACGTACGACAAAAAAGAGGTGGATATCGACGCATTTTACAATTTCTAGGACTTTGGACCTGAAATACAAGCCAAAGCGGGCCACGACCCGACCCGGGACATTTACAGTAATCTGCAGGAATGCCGTAACCTTTTTCGGAAGTTAGACATTAAAGATGGATGAAATTCACTTACAACCTTTTGATTACCCTTACATGCCTACTCGTTCTGGAAGTGGGCTTCCGGGCCTTGGAACACATTTCCCCCCCACGGGAGGTCGATTATGGACTGGGCTTCGATGCCGAGAGCCAGCTTTTTACATCTGCAGATAAAACAGGCGATGCGATGAGAACCCAACCCGCGAAGCGGGAGAGCTTCATCGACCAGACATTTCTCCGGACGAAGCCTGGTGGCACCTTCCGCATCGTCGTCATGGGCGGATCATCGGTGCATTACCTCGACCCTGAACTCACTCTGCTGGAGCAGGAGCTGACCAAATCCTCTTCTCCACGCTTTAAGCAGGTCGAAATCCTCAACGGAGGTGGACATGCCTACGGCACACACCGGCTGGTACCGCTCTTCCACGAAATGCTGGGGTATGAGCCAGATCTGCTTGTACTGTATACCGGCCACAACGAATTTGAAGAAGTCGAACAGCTCAACCTCTCACACATTGAACGACTGCCCCTGGATCGAACCCTGGCAAAGTCAGCCATCCTGCGCTTCATCCGAGATCGTAAAGCAGCAATCGAAATAAGCCGCCTGGAACGCGAGCATAATCAGCGACTGCTGAAGCGCGAGGAACCGGTGAGCGATTCAAACTATGCCCGCGCCTGGAAATATCCCTTTACGAGGCAGGATGTCAGCGATCGGATGGAGCAATACAAAAGGAACTTAACCTTAATAATCGAGGCCGCATCAAGCAGGCACATCCCCGTGCTGATCGGGACCGTCCCGTCCAACGTGTTTAACCCCTATTTACCCAAGGAATCCGCCGCTCAATATCGGGAGGTCTATCAATACTGGGCGGCAAACGATGTGCAATCCGGACTGGAGCTGGCGCGCAAAATCCTGGCGGAAACACCTGGCCGGCACCAGAGTTCCGACCTGGAAAACACCATCCTTCACCAGCTGGCGAAGGAGCACTCCATACCACTGGTCGATGTCGAATCCCTCGTTGTCGAACATGAGCCTTCCGGCATCCCGGGAAAAACGCTTTTCGAGGACCATTGCCACCTGAACGCAAAAGGTCGCTCGGTATGGATCGCCGGGTTCAAACCCGTGATCCAGGAAGCGATGCGCACCACCGTCAACGAGGAATAAGGCTTCAGGCTATCGCACAATCTCTTGAGATTAATCATGCCCCTTTATAGAGGCCAACCCGGAGAGTGAAAATGCCCGCCCGAGGCCTGTTAATGGAGGCCGACAAAAACGGCGTTTCAGCACCATCATTTGGGCATATTTCACCCCGGAATAAAGCAACATAAATGTATTATGCATTATTTATGCATACATAATTGTGTACAATCAAAGCGACTTGGAAAAAAATAACACGGAATTAGTTTGCGTATCTACCTTATTAATAACGACTTATGAATTTAACTATTTTCATGCTTGTATCACTTGGCATACAGATTGCATACCAAGCCGTGAACTGAGAAGCCTCGGGCCGAAACATCTTTCGATCCGGAGGCAGGAATCCAACGCGCCACCAGCGGTTGCGCGAAACAGATAACTGACGGAAAACCGTCATGGAGTTGAATAACATGAGTGGAAATAGCGTACGTGTAGCGTCAATCAAAGCCATCGCCAATACGGGCAATCTGGAATCGACCTTCGACTATAAAGGCAGCCCTACTCAGAGCGTCTGGGGCGAAAATGTTTTCAGCCTGAAGGAAATGGCCGAGCGTTTACCCAAGCAGGTCTTTAAGGCGCTGAAGAAGACGATCGAAACGGGCGAGAAAATGGACCTCACGGTTGCCGATGCGGTTGGCGAAGCCATGAAAACCTGGGCCACCGAGCGCGGTGCCACCCACTATGCACACGTCTTCTACCCCCTGACCGGATTGACCGCCGAAAAACATGACAGCTTCTTTGACCCGGATGGTGAAGGCGGCATCATCGGCAGCTTCGGTGGCGCACAGCTGATCCAAGGCGAGCCGGATGGCTCCTCGTTCCCGAGTGGGGGCATTCGACAGACCTTTGAAGCCCGCGGCTATACAATCTGGGATGTGACCAGCCCGGCCTACATCATGGAAAATCCGAATGGAGCCACCCTGTGTATCCCGACGGCGTTTGTAAGCTGGACCGGTGAAGCCCTGGATAAGAAGACCCCGGTGCTGCGCTCCATGCAGGTCCTGAACAGTCACGCTCAACGCGTACTGAAATTTTTCGGCAAGGATGGCGCTTTTGTTTCCGCCACAGCCGGTGCCGAGCAGGAATACTTCCTCATCGACAAAAACTTCTACTACTCCCGCCCGGACCTGCTCGCGGCCGGACGCACCCTGTTCGGCGCAAAGCCACCCAAAGGACAGGAATTTGACGATCACTACTTCGGGTTTATCCCTCCACGTGTTCAGGCGTGCATGTTCGAAGCGGAACGCGAGCTCTTCAAACTCGGCATCCCCGCCAAAACTCGCCACAACGAAGTCGCTCCCGGGCAGTACGAAATCGCTCCGGTGTTCGAGTTCGCCAACGTCGCGACCGATCACCAGCAGCTGCTCATGGTTACCTTGAAAAAGGTCGCCGAGAAGTATGGCATGGTTGCCCTGATGCACGAGAAGCCCTTCGCGGGCGTCAACGGATCCGGCAAGCACCTGAACTACTCCATGGGTAGTGCAAACGCAGGCAACATCTTCGACCCGGGTGAAACCCCGGCTGAAAACGCCCAGTTCCTGCTGTTCTGCGCGGCGATGATCCAGTCGGTCTACCGCTGGGCACCTCTGTTGCGCGCCACGGTGGCTTCGGCTTCCAACGACCACCGCCTCGGAGCAAACGAAGCGCCGCCGGCCATCCTATCCATCTTCCTGGGTGATGAGCTGACGGAAGTCATCGAAGCGATTGCCACCGGCTCCACGATTTCTTCGCGCGACAAATCGTTGCACGTCGGGGTGGATGTGCTGCCGCCGATTCCGAAGCACTCCGGCGACCGTAACCGCACCAGCCCGATGGCCTTCACCGGTAATCGTTTCGAGTTCCGTGCGGTTGGTTCAAGCGCCTCCATCGCCGGACCGCTGGTTGCCTTGAATTCGATCATGGCTGAATCTCTGTCCGAATTCGCAGACCGCTTCGAAGCGGAAAAGCCGAAGTCGACCAAGGCGGTTGGCGAAGTGGTTGAAGCCATCATCAAGGATGTCTGGAAAGAATGCTCCCAGGTCGTGTTCAACGGCGACGGATACTCGGATGAGTGGCACGCAGAAGCTGCAAAGCGTGGCCTGCCGAATCTCCGGACCTCGGCCGATGCCCTGCCCGTGATCAAGTCCGTGAAAGTGGTCGAGCTCTTCGAGAAGTTCAACATCCTCAGCGAGCGCGAGACCCATTCACGTTACGAAGTCTATGCGGAGCAGTATATCGCAAGCGTAAAAGTGGAGTCCAACCTGGTGGTGGAGATGGTGAAAACCATGATCTTCCCCGCGGCGGTTCGTTATCAAAGCGAACTCGCGACCTCACTCGCAAACCTGAAGGCCGTGGGCATCGAACCGGATCACAAAACGATCAACACGGTCACCGAGCTCATCGCCAAACTACAGGATGGTGTGACAGATCTGGATGCACTGAAAGCCAAAGAAGGCGATAACCACGATCCAGAGCAGCACTGCAACTTCATCCGGGACGAGATCCTGCCCCGCATGGTAGAAATCCGCGAAAGCGTGGATGCACTCGAAGGCTTCGTAGCCGACGACCTGTGGCCCTTGCCGACCTATCAGGAAATGCTGTTCATCCGCTAAAACCGAACCGCCTCAATTAGAAAGTAGCATGGCCGTCCGCTGCCGTGGACCTCACCCCGGTGAGCCCACGCTCAGGACCACCATGCTACTTTTTTGTGCCCCCGGCCTGCCCCAATCGGGGCGGCCGATCGGGGCGGCCGATCGGGGCGCGCCGGTTTTATTCGAGCGTAAACGCGGGAAGTTGGACGATTTCGCCCCCCTTTTGCGCAGACTGATTGGCGCAAATACCGACACAGGTCCAGTTCGCCGAGGTCACCGCATTCGGCCGGGGATCCCGATCTTCGACCAGGGCGGAGACCATTTCATGCACCATGTGGGGATGCGAACCACCGTGACCGCCCCCCTGCACGAAACTCAGGTGATCGGCATCCTCGATCGTCTGGGTAAACTTCTGAATCGGCTCCGGCAGGAGGTGTGCATAGTCAGGCACGTCAACCTTCTCGGCAATTTCCGGCTCCGGCTTCTTGGCGGTATGCAGGATGTGCCCACCACCCTCGTTCAACTCCCACTCGAAGCTTTTCTTCGTGCCGTATACGTCGATGCTTTCGCGGTACTGACGCGCCACGTCGTACAGGAATCGCCAGATATGAGCGGATAAATTCATATCCTTGAACTTGATATGGCAAGTTTGAACCGCTTGCGTGACGCCGGACTTCTCGGCGATGTCTGCCCGGACCGTTCCGGATCCAAAACAGGAGACGTACTCAGCCTTAGCGTTCACCAGGCCCAGCACCGGGGAAACCACATGCGTCGCGTAATGCATGGGAATCATCTTCTCCCAATAGTCCGGCCAGCCATCCATGTCCTGCGGGTGCGATGCCGCCAGGTACTGGATATCTCCGAGCTCACCTTTGTCATACATCTCCTTCACAAAAAGGAACTCACGACTGTAGACCACGGTTTCGGCCATCATGTACTTGAGACCGGTTTCCTTCACCAGGTTCACAATCTCTTCGCACTCCTCAATCGTCGTCGCCATCGGAACCGTACACATCACATGCTTGCCCGCTTTTAATGCGGCGATCGATTGCGGTGCATGATCCGGAATGGGCGAGTTGATGTGGACGAAATCAATGTCCGGATCCGCCAACATGTCTTCGTAGCGGGTATACCGCTTGGCAATCCCGAACAGGTCGCCGACCTTGTTCAACTTCTCTTCCGTGCGTTGGCAGATGGCAACGACTTCAGCATTCGGGTGGGCCTGGTGAATCGGAATCATTTCGGCACCGAAGCCGAGACCGACCATGCCAACTTTGTATACGTTATCGCTCATATGTTTCTCCTGGATTAATGAATAATGGATTCGTTAAAGCGTAGGGTGCGCCTGGGATATCGCGGCTTATCTGACCTGCAGGATCCCATGCATAATCCGCCAGTGCCCGGGAAAGGTACACAGGTACGGATAGTCCCCCGGGGTATCGGGGGCGGTAAAGATGATTTCCTGACGGGATCCCGGTGCGAGCAATTCACTCCGGGCCAGAATAGCCGACGTCGCGGGAACAAAGCCAGCGGCCATGGCCGCCTGGGGGTCGTCCACCAGCATCTTATCCGCGAGTGCTCCGACGACTTCGTACTGGCCCGGCTTAACGAGCAACCAGTTGTGCTGCATATGATCCGGATTATCGAAGACCAACTTGGTCTTCTTACCCGCGGGCACGGCTAAAACGGCCTTGTCATACTTGATGAGATCTTTGATCACGCTCAAGGTAATCGTCACATCGACCTGCTCGCTGACGACCGCTTTTTCGAGGGCGCCCATACCCCAGTCCGCCGCCTTGGCCGCAAGCTTGGCTCGATCGGCCGTGTTCAAGCTCGCCTTTAAGGCTGCAAACTCCGCGGGCTGGATGTTATTGGCTGCGATATTCAAGGCCTTGCTGCCATCCACGACGATCCGGGCATCTCCACCTTTCGCCTTTCCGATTCGCACCAGCTCGACATCGTCGTACCAGGCTTTTCCGGTTGATGTCCCCCAGCCGCCAAACAAGAGGTTCACACTCACATGCCGCTCGTCGGAACCCGTATCAAATTCCACCTGGGCCAACCGCCATTCGTGCGTGCCCTGAATCGCCTTCATCAGTTCTTTTGATCGTTGATGCTCATGCACGTTCAGCAAGGCACCCATCCCGCCCTTAACCCCCTCGGTTTTGATCCAGGCGCTCATCCGATAGCGGGAACCGGGCTCCACATCGATTTCTGCCTTCAAGGAGGTATCCGTTCCGGTCTCGGACCGCAGCAACACAGAATGGCTGCCCGAATGGCCGACCTTGACGACCTCCTGAACCGCCTCACCCCGGTAATGCCGCAGGCTCCAGCCTTTGGGTAAGGTGCCATCAACCGTCTCGAAGGAAGGATTCGGGAAAAGGTTTGGACCGACGACTTCTTTGGGCGCTTCGCTTTTTGGAGCGGGCTTTAGATCATCCGGCAAACCCGCCAATTCCGCCTTCAGGTAACCTGCCGCATGCTTTGCCACCGCGACTTGATGCGCGAGCTCGACAAAACGATCACCCTGGCTCACGTCCTTCTGAACCCGATGCAAATAAGCCCCGGCCTCCAGACTCGACGGCTGATCCGCAAGTGCGAGCAGAGCGGCACAGCGCGTATTCAGGTTCGGATCGTTTAAGATACTCGCTGCGAGCAAGGCTCGAGTCGTTGCGTCCGTATTCGGCAAGACCTGGGCTGCATTTTTGCGAACAGCTGCCGATGGATGGCGCAACGCCGCGATGGACGCCTGATCCGCCGCATCGCCCTTGCCATCCAGCACCCCGAGTCCTTTCAAGGTCCACAAGGCGTGAATCGCACGCGGGGTCAGGCCCAAATCATCCATGGAAACATCCTGCACGCAGGCGATCAGATCGGGCACCACGTCGGTCTCGCCCCGCTCGACCAGCAAACGCTGTGCGTTCAGGCGCCAGAACATATTGTCATTTGAGAGTGCGGACACGAGCTGGCCGGGCTGCTCACGATCCAGGCGCGAAATGGTGGACTTGGCCCCCCCGGTATAGACCACACGATATATCCGCCCATGCTGTTCGTCGCGCAGCGGATTCTCGTGGGCATTCCCCTTGCCGTTCTTCGCCGCAAAGCCCCCACGATTGATCGAAGGGGTCGGGTTGTGCTGGATAATAAAGTTATACCAGTCCGCCACCCATACGTTGCCATCCGGTCCAACCTCGGCATGAATCGGCGAGAACCATTCATCCGAGCTCGCCATGAGATTCCACCCATCGCGCGGCTCGACGAAGCCCGCGCCTTTCGCCTCAAGAATGCCCTGATGAACCAGGCCGCCCGTCGGCTCACAGACCAATGCCACGCGATTCCAGTAGGCTTCGGGATACGTGCGCGCGGTGTACATGTTGTGTCCCGCGGCGGCCGTGAACCCTTTAAACACATCGACCTGTCGAATGTTCGGTGTCGTCGCGTGCATCTTAAAATGACCGTCCAGCTTCTCGCCACCCGCGGTCAATTTTCCAGAATCGAGGCCTTTAATCGATGCATAATACCGAATCGGAACCGGGATATGCATGTGATGCGTATTGTTCGCGGTCGACCCGAAAATATCTCCGGACTCATTGAACCCGAGGCCCCAGGAGTTGTTGCTGAACTGTCCAACGAAGTCCAACAAGGTGCCCTCCAGATTAAAGCGATAGAGGCCACGACCAAAACTCTTTTTCTGCCCTCCGATTTCGCCGTTGAAATTAGAATAGCCCACACAACCCCAGAGCTGATTGTCCAGGCCATAGCGCAGATTGGATGGGCCCGCGTGGGTATCCCCCCGCCCCCACCCCGTATTCACCACGCGCGTCCGGTCGGCTTTGTCGTCCCCATCGGTGTCTTCATAATAGATAAAGTCGGGCGCGTGCGCCACGACGACCCCATCCCGTACGCGAACCATCCCCGTCGGAATATTCAAGCCCTGGGCGAACACGGTGAAGGTGTCGGCCTTGCCATCGCCATCGGTATCTTCACAAATTTTGATTTGATCACGGCCTTTGTGATCGTCCAGCACCCGGTTGGGATAATCCATAGACTCCACGACCCATAAACGACCGCGCTCATCCCAGGTAAAGCTCATGGGGCAATAGATGTCCGGCTCGCTGGCGAATAACTGGGCTTCGAATCCCACCGGCACCTGGATGTGCTTCTGCGCTTCCTCCGGGCTGAGCGGAAATTGATACTTCAAACGCTCCTTTCGGTTCTCATAGTTCTGAACCGTATCGCGCGACTCGTATTTTCGGGGCTGGATGTCGAGTTTCCGAACTTCGGCCGCAGCCGCTTCACCAATGGCCCAGAGCGTTCCAGATTCGATCAACTGGTGAAAGCCCGGATGCGTCCAGCAACGCTCATCGTGCCCGGAAGCCGTGTAGAACACCCGGCCTTGACCGTGCTCGCGCACCCAGGTCCAGGGCTCACGGCGATCGCCGTCCACGCGCTCCATCAAGACAATCCGATCATCGTTCTGCTGGTGATGCACATAGGTTTCATCCCAGCATTCGAAAGGCGTCACCTTGTTCATGGCCGGGTGATCCGACTTCACGATTTCCGCCGTGAACACCCCGGTTTTATGGCTTTTAAACTGTGCACCCACCAGGGCGATGTAGGGTTTGGAGTTGAGAAAGCAGTAACTCGCACAGTGAATCGGAATCAGCCCTTTCCCACGCGCGACGTAATCCAACAGGACCTGCTCCTTGCCCGGATCGAGGTTCGCGATGTTCGCATAGATCATCAGGCCGTCGTACTGACCAAGGTAAGCCGGATTCAGATCGTCCAGGTTTTCCGTGTAAGTGAGATTGATGCCCCGCGGCCCAAGCGCTTCGGTCAAGTCATGCGCCCGCTCTTCAGGATGGTGATGCCCCTTATCTCCGAGAAACAGGATTTCAATCCGGCGCCCCTCGCCAAAGGAAAAGGTCACGAACAAAAACCCGCAGGCAAGGAAACGAAACAGGAGACTCATCTTCATAAAAACACCTCGGGGTTTACACACGCGAATTAGTATACAGATAAATTCTTCATATGGAATGAACTATTGCGCAAGCTTGCTGAGGATTTGCGACAGCCTGCCCGGTCCTGAACATATAAGTACGCCACCCAAATCCGCGTGCATGCGCGGTTCCTCCGGCCCAGGTACGTACGACTTGGGCGTTTTTCAACCGCCTGCTAGCCACGCCGATACGTGCTCGGCGGAACGCCGGTCCGCCGCTTGAAGACCGTACTCAGGTACTCCGCATGCCGATACCCGCTGCGATCCGCAATTTCCTCGATCGACAAATCGATTCCCCGCAGCAGTGCTTTCACCCGGGTTAATTTTACCCGCTCGATTTCCTCGTGAGGAGTTCGACCGACCAGCTGCTTGAACAAGGTCTCCAGCCAACGGAACAAGTCGCTCACCCGCTCCTCCCAGTCGACGGACTTGCTCGTGTGATGTGCGTGGCCGTCCACCCCCGCTTACTTCGCGTAGACCACAAAAGCCCGTTG
>JBLIND010000231.1:0-10340 GCA_047639095.1 Candidatus Omnitrophota bacterium
TTTTGAGGCCACGGGTTCTCAGGCGGTGAGCTTTTCCGGGTTCGTAACCACGGATGCGCTCAAAATGACCGGTGGGGCACTCGGTGCTGACGCTCCGGACATCGGCGAAGTAAAATTCGTGTTTGAGGGCGCCAAAGATCAAGCGGGGGTTCGCTTCAAAGAGACGACCCTGCGTTCGGTCTATGCCCGAATGGATGTCGGTGGCGACCTGCCGACCGAAGGAACCGGGACCTTGAATCTGGAAGGCAATGTCCAGTTGGCAAAGCTGGCAAATGCTTTCCCGCATACCTTGAAAATCCAGCAAGGTCTCGCGCTGGAATCCGGGGTCCTGGACATCCGGGCGGCGTTGAGTACCGCAGGCAAGACCCTGGGGGTGGATGCCGAGGCGACGATTGATCAACTGGCCGGGACGCTGACGGATACGAATGGTCAGACGCGTGCGGTATCTCTGGGAGATGCGGTGACGGTAAAGGTGAAGGGAACCGCAGCGGAAAAAGATTTGAATATCGAAACCCTGAGTCTGGTCTCGTCCTTTTTAAACGGCAGTGGATCGGGGAATCTGGATAAACTGAACATCACCCTCGACGCCCGATTGGCGGAGGCGCTGGCCGAAGCATCCAAGTTTGTCGATCTCGGTCCGTTGCAGGCCAAGGGGGATGCGCACCTCGTCCTGAGTATGCACAAGCAGGCCGATGACGATCGGAAATTGACCCTGGATGTTTCGTCGGAATCGCTCTTCTTCGCCAAAGGCGCTCAGGTCCTGTTGCCCAGGCAAGCGATTGCCCTGGGCGTGATTGCCAACACGGATATTCCGGAAGCCGGATTTTTGAGCGTGGTTAAAACGGCTCAGATCAGTATGCAGTCCCAGCTCGCCAATGGTCGTATCACCGCCAAAAATATGGTCCTCCCGAAAACCGAGGGCGACCAGAAAACGCCGATGACCTTTGGCAGCCTGGGTATTGGCACCACGATCAACCTCGATATGCTTTCGGCGATGTTGCCGGCACCAAAAGAGGGGGATCCGATGGTCCTCGGCGGAATGGCCACGCTTTCCGGCAGCCTGCAGCAAGAGGGAGGCGCTCTGAGCACAGAGAAGTTTGAGCTGCGCGCGAAAAAGTTCAGTTACCAAAAAGGCCCGCAGCAATACGCGCAGGATGAGCTGGTACTCAGCACCGGCATCTCGGTGGATCCTGAGAAAAAACAGGCCGTGCTCACGAATCTCTCCACGGCATTCGGGGTGGGGACGATTACCGCTCCTTCCATCACCATCGCCAACTGGGAGGACGCGGTGAATACTCTGACCGCAGCGGTGAATGCGCAAATCGACATCCAGAAAACCATGGTCACGGTGGCCAGCTTTACCGGGGCAAAGGAGGTTGTTCCAGTTACCGGTGCTGCGGTGCTCAATCTTCAGATGCAGCCGACGGACAGCGGTTCCATCCTGGGAACGGATCTCACGATCAGCAATTTTGCCTATCGGATGAAGAACGACAAGGTCATCCAGGAGGCCGTCGTGAAATTGAACGGGCAGGTGGCGCTGGCGAGAGATCAAAGTGCGGTGCAAGTGAACCAGATGAGCTTTCAGACCGAGCCCTTTTCCCTTTCCGGAACCGCGGCGCTCAAGGATCTGAAAACCAATGGACGGGTGACCGCGAAGGGCGCCTTCGCCTATGACCTGGTGAAGATCACGCCCTACATCAAGATGTTTACCGGTCAGGACATTGCGCCGATCGGCAAACATGACGAGCCTTTCGTGCTGGATTTCCCGCTGGGCTCCAAGACGGGTGAAGTGCAGGCGCCGGGCTACTTCAAAAGCGGGTTCAACGTGGATCAACTGGTGATGTATGGGCTCGATATTCGGAACCTGGACATTCCGCTCGTGTTGAGCAATCAGCAGTTCAGTGCGTCGATCGAAGCCGGACTCAACGAAGGCGAGTTGCGCTTTTACCCCACGGTTAGGTTGGATCTGCCGAAGCCGACATTGACCATACCCACCAACTCGCTTGTGCTCAGTCAGATCAAGTTGAACAACGAAGTGTCGAACGACCTCCTGGGTAAGATTCACCCGCTGTTCAAAGGCGCGAGTGTCGGGAATGGCAAGATGGACCTGACCATGGACTACCTCGAAGTGCCCACGGGGGATAAAGTCATGGATGAGATCCGCTTTGCCGGAACGATCGCCCTCACGAACGTGCAGCTGGCGACCAGTGGCATGCTCGATCTCCTGATGAGCGTGATTCAGGCGAAGGAAAAGGAGTATATGTTGAAGCACCAGGACATCACCTTTGTCGCGGAGAAGGGACGCATCACCTGTTCGCCCCTGACTTTCAAAGCGAAGGGCCGCGATGTCGTGTTGCACGGTAGCATTGGTTTCGATCAGACCGTCGCCTACCTCGTGTCGCTGCCGGTAACGGAGGATCTCGTGGGGAAAGAGGCGTTCAAGTTTCTGGAAGGGCAGTTTATCTCCGTGCCCATCGGCGGAACCGTCTCAAAGCCTAAAATCGATCGCGCCGCCTTCCAGAGCGAGGTAAGCGGGCTGGTAAAAGGAGCATTGAAAAAAGGTGCAACCGATCTGCTGCAGAAAGAAGCCGGCAAGTTCCTGGATGGCTTTTTGAATAAGAAGTAACCGTATGATGGAGCACTGCTCCGTCCCAGCCTGCCCGCCCAGGGCGTTCCTTAGTACACGCGAGCCGGGGTCCCCTGCGACCCCTCCCTTTTCCATACATGAACGGCCAGAGATAACGTGTACATTTTGATAATCTGACCAATCTGTGGATCATCATTTTATGAGCCGCTTGAGCATAGAAATTGATCCAGAACAGCATCGCAAAATCAAGACTCTCGCCCCTTTTGCCGGGATGAGTATCAAGGATTACATCCTGATGAAAGCGCTTGCCCCACAAGAGGGTGAGGCGACCGATGCGCTGCTGACGCGGCTACACAAAATCGCCGATGGAGCCGAAGCCGGACTCGCACAAACGCTGATACGTTTTCTGGGTAAACGAATCGGACATGCCGGCGACGTAATCGGCGATCATGCGGGCTTTGATCTGAATTGAGTGTTCGGCGCGGACCTGGTCTTCGAGGGTCATCGGTAACAGCCGGAAGGCGCTGTCGGGTTGATCCAGGTAGTTCTGGGTGAGAACCTGGAAGATCTGACGCAGCATGCGATCGCCCTTGTACTCCAGCTGGTTGATCTGCGGGCTGCGGAAGATCAAATCGACGGCCAGATCTTTATACACGTTCCGCTGTGCGTTCACCGCGGGATCGATCTCCAGCGAAAAGCGATGCCGGTTGGTTCGTTCGGACATGAAGCCTGAGCGTTCGACGAGGCGGGCGCCGTGAATGAAGGCCGAGATGGCATGGCCGAAGTGCGCCTCGACTTTTTGCTTACGCATGGCTTGCATCACGTCTTCGAGGTGTTTCTGGCGGTCGGGATCAAGCGCCTTCTTTTCCGCCCAGCGTTCGATCTTCTCGATCGTGATGTAACCGGCGTTGATGCCGTCCACGAGGTCGTTGGTTGAGTAGGCCGTGTCATCTGCCCAGTCCATGATCTGGCATTCGATGCTGTGAAAGCCATTGCGCGCTTTTCCTGGCGGCAGGTCGGCGGGGAAGGGGGCGCCATCATATACGAAATCCAGTACCGCGGCCTGGTCGTCGTAGAGAAAGTGGTGATCCTTTTCCGGGTGGTCTTTGTGCAGGGTTTTGTATTTCAGGACTCCGTCGATAAAGGCGCGTGACGGACTCATCCCGCGTCGGTTCCCCCCGCTGGAATAAATCGTGCGGGTGATGATGCGCAGGGTCTGCGCGTTGCCTTCGAATCCCCCATAGTTGGCAAGCATCTGATTCAGCGAGCGTTCCCCGGCATGCCCGAAGGGCGGGTGACCGAGGTCATGGGTCAGACAGATGGCTTCGACCAGATCCGGATCGATGTAGAAATCCGGTTTGAGCAGCTCGGAAGCCTGCTTGAGATGGTAGCAGATTGACCGCCCGATCTGGGCGACCTCGATGGAGTGGGTCAGTCGGGTGCGGTAGAAATCGTATTCGCCCGACAGGAAAACCTGCGTTTTGGCCTGGAGGCGTCGAAAGGCCGAGGTGTGAATGATGCGATCCCGGTCGCGCTGAAAGGGCGTCCGATATTCATCGGGTGCGCGTCCGAGGCCGTCGAGGTCGGCGTAGTCAAAATCAGTGTAAAAGGCGTTTGTGTCCACGGTGTCAGGTTCCGTCCTTTACGTAGGGGTTCCCACGGCGCCTGTCCACCTGTAAAGCGCGTTCAACAAGCCCGTTTCAGGGAGATTTTCCGGTGGAATCGGGGTTCCAATGATCGGAACGGTTTTCTGGCGCTGTTCCTATGATCGGGAAACGCCTTTCGCGAAAGGGATTTACGACAGTGCTCGGGACACGCTAAAGGAGATGGAACTCCCGGGTCCCGGGGATCCTATTCCGAAATGGGTAGGTGAGGTCGAGGGCTTCCGACTGGATGCGATGATTGCCTCCGGCGGCATGATCACCCGCGGCAGGTAACTGGCCCGAAGTGGTTAAAAAGGAAGCCACCTACATCGCTTACCTGAAAAAGTCCGGGACGGGATACGAGCCTGCGGCGTTCAGCGGTTCGTTTGAACCGGATCCGTAGTTCCCTTACCGAGTGGTCAGGGCAAGTACACCCGACAAACGCTTGCCCCGCGTACGTTCCGTGGTAACTTTTTGGCATGCGATTCATCTCCACGCTCGTGACCTTGATTTGCGTGCCCCTTTTCGGACCTGCGCACGCGGAGGACATTCGTTTTAACCGGGACATTCGTCCTATCCTATCCGACCGATGCTTTCTCTGTCATGGACCCGGCGAAAAGGATCGCAAAGCCTCTCTGCGGCTGGACCAAGCGGACGGCCCGGAAGGGGCGTATCGCACGCACAAGGGGGTGACCGCCATCAAACCCGGGGCCCTCGAAGAAAGTGAGGTCTGGCATCGCATTACCTCCGACGATGCCGATGAGGTGATGCCACCGCCCGAGTCTCACAAAAAGGTGCTTAGCGCAAAGGAGCAGGCACTCCTGCGAAGCTGGATTGAAACCGGGGCAGTCTATGAAAATTTCTGGGCGTTTGAGCCCGCACGCATGCCTGCTACCCCCGAGGTGAAGAATACTTCGTGGAGTGCGCAGCAGATCGACCGGTTGGTGCTCAAGGAGTTGGAGACGCGGGGGTTGAATCCCTCGCCGGAGGCCGATCAGCGCCTACTCCTGCGGCGACTCACCTTCGACCTGACCGGACTGCCACCCACACGGGAAGAGCTGCACCGCTTTCTTCAGGATAAACGCCCGGATGCCTATTCCCAACGGGTCGACGAGCTACTCGCCCGTCCGGCGTACGGCGAACACTTGGCGCGCTACTGGCTCGATCTCGTGCGTTTCGCCGATTCGAATGGCATGCATAAGGATTTCTATCGCAACTTTATCGCCTACCGCGACTGGGTGATCCGGGCCTATAATGACAATCTCGGCTACGATGATTTTCTTCGCTATCAACTGGCCGGCGATTTGTATCCTGACCCCAGCCAGGACCAGCTCATCGCCTCGGGTTTCAATCGCCTCCACTTGATCATCGATCGTGGGACGGCGCTGCCCGAGGAGAGTTATACCAAGAACGTCGTCGATCGGGTTACCGCAGTGGGTACGGCTTTCATGGGGCTTACCGTGCATTGTGCGATGTGCCATGACCACAAGTACGATCCCATCACCCAAAAAGATTTCTACGGGCTGTTTGCCTTCTTCAATAACCTCGATGCTGATCCGGAAACCTCCGGCGCTCCGGCTAACGGCCTGCAACCTCCGTTTATTTCCTTGCCGGCGCCCGAGCATGAAGCTCGGCTGAAAGAATTTGAGCAGCAACTCACCGCGCTTGATGCCGAGGAGGCGGATGAAAACGCCCGTGAGAAGAAACGTAAGGCCCTGACCAAGCAGCGGGATCAATTCAAAAAAAACCTTCCCGGGGCGATGGTGATGCGCGAGCGTGCCGAAGTGCGTCCGGCCTACTTTTTGAAACGTGGGCAGTACGACGATCCCGGGGAAGAAGTTTCACGCGCGGCTCCATCGTTCCTGCCCGGCATGCAAATCAAGGGCGATCTCCCTTCGCGTATGGACCTCTCGGATTGGATGGTCGAACCCTCGCATCCGTTGACCGCCCGGGTTGCGGTAAATCGATTCTGGCAGCAGTTCTTCGGCGTCGGGCTGGTGAAAACTGCTGAAGATTTTGGTGCGCAAGGAGAGGTGCCAAGCCATCCCGAGTTGCTGGATTACCTCGCCGTGTCCTTTGTTGCCTCCGGTTGGGATGTTAAAGCCCTCGTCAAAGAGATTGTCTTGTCGAAAACCTATCGCCAATCATCGCTTGCCACGCCCGAGCAGTTTCGGGAGGATGCGGAGAACCGCTTTTTGGCCCGTGCGTCCCGCTTTCGCCTGGATGCGGAAGTCATTCGCGACCAGATCCTCGCAAGCAGTGGCTTGCTCGCACCGACCCTTTATGGCCCCAGCGTAAAGCCGCCTCAGCCGGACGGCCTCTGGAAGGCCGTCACGATGACCGGCGATCGATACCGGGCGGATGCCGGCGAGGGGCGGGTGCGCCGCAGCCTCTACACTTACTGGAAACGGGCGATGCCACCGCCCCAGATGACCATCCTGAACGCCCCGAACCGGGACGCCTGCGTTGCCCGTCGCGAGCGGACCAATACGCCTTCCCAGGCCTTGTTGTTGCTGAACGAGAGCGAATACATGCGCGCGGCTCGGACCTTCGCGGAGTTGGCATTAAAGCAAGAGGGCCTGGATGAGACACAGCGTCTTCGCTTTGCTTACGAAGCCCTTACTTCTCGTTTGCCGGATACCGAAGAGCAGGCTGTGTTGTTGCACCTGCTGAACGATCTCACGTCCTACTATCGCGAGCATGCTCAACTGGCCGATGCACTCTGCGAAGGGGTGACGCTGAAGGAGGCCTCGGCCAAGGCTTCATTGTCCGCGTGGACCGTGCTGGTCAATACCTTGTACAACCTGGATATCACGAAGAATCATGAGTGAGCCGATAAACCTGTTTAATCAACAAAGCGTCTTGCAGTCCCGGCGCGCATTTTTGCAGAACACCGGCATGGGCCTGGGAGCCGCGGCCATGGCCTCCCTGGTGCAACGAGCCGGGGCGACGAGTCAGCACTTCGCCCCCCGGGCCAAGCGGGTGATCTTTCTGTTCATGGCCGGTGCGCCGAGCCAGTTGGACCTGTTCGACTACAAACCCGACCTGCACAAGCTGTTCAAAACCGAGCTGCCCAAGTCGGTGAGCCAGGGGCAACGGGTAACCGCCATGACCCGCGGCAAGGAACAGCTGGTGGCTCCGTCCAAATTCAGCTTCGCTCAACAAGGGCAGAGCGGCGTGTGGATGAGTGAGCTGTTACCGCATCTTTCCCGCCATGCCGATGATCTGTGTTTCGTGAATTCCATGCACACCGATGCGATCAATCATGATCCCGGAAAAACATCGTTCTGTACCGGTTCGGAAATTCCCGGCAAGCCGAGCATGGGGGCCTGGCTGAGTTACGGGCTGGGCACCATGAACAAAGACCTGCCCGATTATGTGGTCATGCCCTCGGCATTCTGGAGCGGAAAGGTGAATGTCCAGGCCTTGTATGCGCGCTTGTGGGGCAGTGGATTTCTGCCGTCGAAATACCAGGGAACGTCCTTTCAGACCACGGGTGATCCCGTTCTGTTTTTATCCAATCCCAAGGGCGTAGACGCCCAGGTCCGGCGTCGGATGCTCGACGCGCTCGGGACCTTGAACCAACACCACTTTGCAGAGCTGGGTGATCCGGAAATTCAGACGACCATTGCCCAGCAGGAAATGGCCTTCCGCATGCAGGCTTCGGTGCCGGAGCTGACCGACCTCAGCATGGAGTCACCCGAGACCCTGGAGATGTACGGTCCCGACATCCATAAGCCTGGGTCCTATGCCCGCAACTGCCTGCTCGCTCGCCGCATGGCCGAACGGGATGTCCGATTTATTCAACTCTTTCATCGCGGCTGGGATCATCACACCCGTCTTCCGGATAATCTGAAAGGGCAATGCAACGATGTCGATCAGCCCACCGCGGCCTTGCTTCAGGACCTCAAGCAACGCGGTCTGCTCGAAGATACCCTCGTGGTGTTCGCCGGTGAATTTGGCCGTACCGTATACGGGCAGGGGAACTTGACCCCGGACAACTACGGTCGGGATCATCATCCCCGATGCTTCACGGCCTGGCTGGCCGGCGGCGGCATCCGCGGCGGCATGCACTACGGCAAAACCGATGATTTCAGTTACAACGTCGTCGAAAACCCCGTCCACGTCCGCGATCTCCACGCCACCATGCTCCACCTGCTCGGCATCGACCACCACCGCCTCACCTTTCCCTTCCAGGGCCTCGACCAGAAGCTCACCGGCGTCGAAACGTGCCGCGTCGTGAACGACATCCTCACGTAGTGTCGGCAAAGCCTCCCGTAGGATAGGTAAAAGCCTTGTCGTGAGGCACGAACGACTTGGCGTTACCGGTCCCCCGCCACCCGGCATCTGTCCCCCGGTCCCCGCCACCCATCACGCTTCAACCACCCAATCACTCGTGCGCATCAACCCGAAAAATCACCGCATCCCCCATGATCTGCAGGGTAAAGGGCGTTGAAGTGAAGAAGGATTCCACCCGCGGCCATTGATCACTCGGAGGCACCAGGGTGAAGTTCTCGCTGACCGGATCGTCCGCATAATACACGCTGTATCCGCTAGCGCTGGGGACGGGTTCCCAAGCCAGGTCCAGATTCGAGGTGTGGCCCAGGTCAGCGATCGTTACATCGACGATGCGGTCCTCCACGTAGGGGAAAAGAACGTGCCGAGCAGCCTGGGTATCCGCGATCGCGGCATAAGCCGCTTGTTCGGTCGCGGACTCGGTCAGGGTACTCACGGCAAGGGGCGGGCCGGAAGATTCAATGGTTACCGATCCGTAAAAACCCTTCTCCAGAAACGATGGAAAATTATCCAGGGAGAGTTCGTGGGTAACGTTGGGGTTAATATTGAACACGCGGGCGCCTTCGCTGAGGGGTGACCCGAAACGATCGGTACCTGAAAACGAAAACGAAATTTCATCGGCCCGGTTGGTGCCCACGTTCATCGTCTGGATTCGGGTGACCCGGCCGCCGGATTCCACTATAACAAGGGGGCAGATCGTAAAAGTACTCGTTTCGTTGATTTGTTTTGCGCTGTAGTGGGCCCCTTCGTCGCGATTGACCTCGCAGCGACCGCCGAGGAGCGGTTGACCGTTGGTGGTGCGGATGCGTGCGGTGTATCGACCGGAGGGCAGGGCATCGACCACGTTATTCAGACTGGCTGCCGCACCCGGCGCCAGGGTATTGGGGAAGCTGTTGCCGAAGGGGTTTGAGGCGCTGGTCGTGAGGATCGTGATGTCGACTTCCAGGTCATTTGCAGGATCCAGGTTTTGAAGCTGGATGCTGCTGGTCTGGCCGTTCTGATTGCGCAGAATGAGTGGGAAGATGATTTCGGTGGCGCCCTGATGAAAGCCGGGAACCAGGGAGAGATCGCCACTTGGGCCCTCGATGCTGACCATCGCTGCGATCGGTTGATCCGCGGTAATCACGGCCGTCCCGCGATAGCCGAGTGCATGCCCTTCGGTTTGCTGGTTGAGGCGGACACTGCTCATGGGCGGGATGCTGCTGCTTACGCTGATCGCATCATCGTAGGTTACGTTGTAGGGAACAGCCTGGGTGGAAACGTTCATAATGCTCAGTTGCGAGTACGTGCCATCCACCAGGTGTTGAAGCTCATGCACGTACGCGACGCGAGAGGTGCTGGTTATGCCGGTGTACGTACGGATGCCGGCGGCTCCGGGAATGCATTGAACCGCAGCAATCGCTTGGTCGGCGGATAACACGAGTGCACCCTGGTAGCCTTCGGGGGCAGGGGCGGCTTGCCAGGCCTTAAGGGGCGTCGGGTTGGTGCTGATCTGGGTGTTTAGCAGGTAGTTGAAGCGGAGCGTTGTATCTTCGGGGCCCGCGTTGTGCACGCCGACAAAGGCGTCCTTAAACGCGAGTGGATCGCTCAAGCTGATCTGGGCGAACGTGTTTCCGATGATCGCGACCGTGATTAGAAGGATGCGAAATAGGTGACATGTGATGATTTGGGTTCTCATGGATGGTGGGATTAAACGTATAACAGAACGTGTACCGCCGTAGAATCGTTTTATTTCCGGGCGGCTACGTGTTGGAGAAAGAACCCTACTCATCCTTGGCCCCTGATAAGAAGAGCTCCGTGTTGGTGTTGTCCCG
>JBLIND010000232.1:0-10337 GCA_047639095.1 Candidatus Omnitrophota bacterium
CACCGCTGGTATCCGAGTGCCCTGTTACTTCTTATCTTTGGCGCCAGGATTGCACTTCAGACAAACCTCACCCTTAGCAAGCGCTTCCTTGCAGCAGCCATGCCCACATTCCTTTTTGCCCGCATGGGCTTTGGCGCAGCAACTCCCGTCGTCGAAGAGTTTAGCCAGGTCAGCAAATTTGACCGTCGCGGGATTCTTGGGCGCATCCGCTTTGGCTTCTTCCTTCTTGGGCTCGGCCTTCTTTTCCTCGACCACCACCGGCTGTTCCCAGCCAACGTTGACGTAGAGCGTCGGTTTCGACTTTTTCAGTTCGTCCACGGCGGCTTTTTCAACGCCTGTCTGCCAGACGTACAATTTCTTCAACTGCTTGAGTTGGGCCAGGTCTTTCAGGGCGGCGTTCGAGACCTTCGTTCCGTAGAGATTGAGATACTCCAGATTCTGGAGCCCCAGCAGGTGCTTGACACCGGCATCGGTGATCGATGTTTTTTCAAGATGAAGGCGTGTGAGCTTGTCGAGGCTGCTCACGGATTTAAGTCCATTATCAGTGACCTTGGTCCCGGCAAGATTCAACCAAGTCAGGTGCGACTTCAAGCCGGCAAGCGAAGCCACCTGGGCATCGCCAATTTCCTGGTCGGTCAGGCTGAGGTTAACCTGAAGCAAGGGGTTGTTGTTCGCGAGTGGCATAATCAACCCACCCAGCTTGGAAACCGGTTCAGTCGCTTTTGCATCGATGGGGGTGATTCCTTTGGCCAGCACATCGACCAGATCTTCTTTTTTGGCTTCGCCATGACTTTCGATGGCCTTGGCCATTTCCGGCTTCCAGCCGTCCATCTTGGCCCCTTCTTTAATCCAGTCGTGAATGGCCTGTTGCTCGGCTTTCGTGAGCGGATCGCCTTTCGGAGGCATGACGTCATCATCGTCTGCGGGCAGAGAGACCAGGATATACAAGCTGCTTTTCGCGGGATCTCCGGCGACTACAACCGCGCCTTCTTCACCGCCCTTGAGGATCATCTCGGGCGTATCCAGGCGGAGTTCGCCCTTGGGTTTCTTCCCTTTCGGGTGGTTCGCCGCATCGATGTGGCAATCAAAACAACGTGTCTGAAAAATGGGATAGACATCCTTGACGAAATCGACCGCGTGAGCAGCAGGCATGGCCAGAACGGTAGAAATGAACGCAACAATCGGAATCAGATTTTTTTTCATTGTGGGCCTCTCGGTATTAAAACAAAACATCCAGCATTGACCATAAGCGAATCAATGCCGGATGCACTCAAATTTCGACAAAAAACACCTTACTTGCTGTTTTTCGCGCCTTCCTTGATCCAATTGTAGAGCAGCTTCTTCTGCGCATCGGTCAACGGTTCGGTCTTGTCTTCCGGCGGCATGGCGTCCTCATGGTCACGTGGAAGCGTCGTCAATTTGTAGGCGGAGCTTTCTTCCGGGTTCCCCGGCTTGATGATGGCACCGTCTTCGCTGCCCTGCATGACGAATTCGTAGGTGTCCATTCGTAGGCCAGCCTTCGGCTTTCGCATGCGACCGTTCTTTTCATAGGGGGCTTTGTGGCAGTCCACACAGCTGTTGTCAAAAATGGGCTGAATCTCCTTTGCGTAATCAACTTCAGCGAACGCATCGGAACCGAGGATAAGCACGCATGCGCTCATCGCACTAACAACTAGATATTTCTTCATTTATAAGCCTTTCTGTTAAATAGGAGTGGATCTGCTATCGATTATTTTACGCTGGCGCAACCCCCTTTTTGACGGGCTTACGCTCGGTTTCCTGCGGGTTACACTTGTCAGCGGGCGTATTCCATCTGATTCTGACGCATCTATGAAGACCTTATTCATTTCTGCATGGCTCCTTTTGTATAGCTGTCTATGTGCGGTTGCGGCGGAGCAGGCTGTACCAGATGCGCCTGCCGACGGCCCCTCTCCTGCTTCGGTAGCAGCTAACGAAGTGGACCAGAAAATCCAGCGTCTGAGCCGGACGGACCTGGTGGATCTTGCTTTGCGTCAGCGCGAGGAAATCGTGGCCTTGCGCCAGCAGCTACACGAGCAGCGCGAGCAACGGGCCAAGTTGATGAAGCTTATGGAGCAGATGTCCTCGGCATTCAAAACCCTGAACGACCTGTCCAAGTAACGGCGCACAGCCCCGGTCGGTCTAGTGCGCGACCAACCAATTCTCGCCGGTCCCGATGTCGACCACGATGGGGACGTCGAGTGCGAGTGCGTTCTGCATGCATTCCTGGACCAAGCCCCGGATCTCTTGTTCTTCCGGGGGCCAGAGGTCGAAGACCAGCTCATCGTGGACCTGCAGCAGCATGCGGGTCTTGAATTTGCCCGCCGCTAAGGCGGCCTGAACCTTGGTCATGGCGATTTTAATCATATCAGCGGCGGTCCCCTGGATGGGTGAGTTCATGGCGTTCCGACGGGCCGCATTCTGGATGGTCTTGTTCCGCGAATTGATGTCTCGAAGATAACGTCGGCGCCCACATATCGTCGCCACGTAGCCGTGTTCCTCACAGAACGCGACGGTGTCATCCATGTATTTTTTCACCCCGGGATATTGCTTGAGATAGGATTCAATGATCTCGGAGGCTTCTTTCCTGGGAATACCCAGTCGCTGTGAAAGGCCGAATGCGGTAATGCCGTAAATGATGCCGAAGTTCACCATTTTCGATTTGCGCCGCATCTCGGACGTGACTTCAGGCAACGGCACGCCGTAGACCTTCGCCGCGGTCGCGGCATGAATGTCCAAACCCTGCTCAAAGGCTTCGATCATGCCGGGATCCTTGCTGATGGACGCCATAACCCGCAATTCGATCTGTGAATAGTCGGCCGCCATCAAGGTGTAGCCTTCTCGCGGAACAAATCCTTTACGGATCTCCTGCCCGAGCTCGGAGCGAATCGGAATGTTCTGCAAATTCGGATTGTTGGATGAAAGTCGCCCGGTGATGGCTCCGGTCTGGGTGTAGGTGGTGTGGACGCGCCCGCTTTTGGGTAGAATGCTCCCTGGCAGGGCATCCACGTAGGTGCTCTTCAGCTTACTCGCCTCGCGGTAGCTTAAAATTTTCTGCACGATTTCATGATGCGGCGCCAGACCAGTCAAGACCTGCTCGCTGGTCGAATACTGACCGGTCCGCGTTTTCTTCGGCTTCTCGATCAGGTTCATGCGCTCAAACAGAATTTCGCCCAGCTGTTTTGGCGAGTTGAGATTAAACGTACAACCGGCCAGGGCATAGATGTCGGCCTCGTAGCCTTGGATCATTCGCGAGAGCTCGGCAGAAAAATTGGCCAGAGCGGCTGTGTCCAGGGCGATCCCTGCAGCCTCCATCTCAACCAGCACCGGCATCACGGGCATCTCGACCGTGTAGAAGGTTTCTTCCTGTCCGCGTTCCTTGAGCAGGGGCTCCATCTTTTGATACAGCTGAAAGGTGATATCGGCATCCTCGGCCGCATAGTCGACCTGCTTCTCCACGTCGACGTCCAGCAGGCTCAATTGTTCGGCCCCTTTCTCACCGATCAAGGCCGTGATGGGTACGGGCTGATAGCCCAGATACACTTCAGCCATGAAATCCATGGTATGACGCTGATCGGATTCGACGAGAAAGTGCGCGATCATGGTGTCGAAGAAGGGTCCTGTAACCCGTACGCCCTGCCAATGAAGAACCGACAGATCAAATTTCAGGTTGTGCCCGATCTTCAAGGTCCCGGCTTCTTCGAACAAGGGGCGGAAATCTTCCAGGGCCTCCGGGCTGTCGATCACGGCGTACGCGCCCGTACCAGCCTGCTGACTGAACGCGATGCCGATGAGTCTGCAGCGGGTCGAGTCCAGGCCGGTGGTCTCGGTATCGAAACAGAAGGCTTTGCCTCTCAGGGATTTGATAAGCGCTTTTCGCTCATCCGACGTGATGACTTTGCGATAATCGTGTTTGGTATTTTCGATCGTTTTGTAGCTTGCGGGGACCAGCTCGAGCTGAACACTCCCCGTCGACGAGCTCTTCACCTCTTTTTTCCGTGCATCGCCCCGGCCCGCTTGAAAAGCTTTACCAAGCAATCGTTTCCCCAGCTGGTTGAGTTCGAACTCCACCATTAAGGCTTCCAGCTGTTCAGGGTTGCGTTCGCCCAGGACCAAGCTGTCCAGGGATTCGGCAACGGGGACCTCTCGATTAATGGTTACCAGCTGTTTCGACAAAAACGCCTGGTCCCGATTGGCTTCGACATTCTCCTTTTGCTTGCCCTTGAGCTCGTCTGTGTGCGTGTAGAGCTCTTCGATGCTGCCGTATTTTGCAATCAACTTCTTCGCGGTCTTCTCACCGATCCCGGGAACGCCGGGAATGTTATCCGAAGCATCCCCCCAGAGGCCGAGAATATCGACAACCTGTCCGGGTTCGTTTATTTCCCAGTTGGCTTTGATCTCCTCCACCCCGAAGATCTCGGGCGCCCCCCCCTGCCGGCCCGGCTTGAACATGTAGGTTTGCTCGTCGACCAACTGGGCGTAATCCTTATCCGGCGTAACCATGTAGGTGGTGTAGCCGGCTTTGGAAGCCTGGGTGGCCAAGGTGCCGATGACATCATCTGCTTCGTAGCCAGGATAGACCAGGACCGGGATACCAAAGGCTTCAACCAGGCGCTTCACCACAGGGATTGCCGCCGCAATGTCTTCCGGCAGCGCATCGCGTTGCTCTTTGTAGGCGGGAAAGATCTTGTGCCGCTCGGTCGGATGACTGGTATCAAAAGCAACCGCTATGTGGGTGGGCTTGCGCTTGTCGATCAGGTCCAGCAGCGTGTTGGTAAAGCCAAAAAGGGCACTGGTGTTGACGCCGTCGGAGGTGAAGATGGGGCTCCGGATGAGGGCGAAGTGGGCGCGATAGATAAGCGCCATCGCATCCAGCAGGTATAAAGTGTGATCGTCGTTGTTGGGCATGGACCCATCTAGCCGATGCCGGCTACGATGAAAATCCTAAATCCGCTCAAATCAAAACGCTTGGGCAAACGACAGACAAATCAGGCCTGCAGAATGGCACTTACGCGATCTAACCAGGCGGAATGATTTGCGGCCGAGTCCACGGCACACGCTTCCTGCTTATCTACCGTTAAATACGAATGCGAAGCACCAACGTGGGTCGAGGCGGTGGATTCCGGTTTATCCTGTGAGGTTGGTTCCATAGTGAGGGGTAATGCATGCGGCATGCCAAGGAGAACAAGGGGCTGTAAATAGGACCAATATGACCGGTCTGAGGGGTATTGGGGATTGGCTATGTCCAGGAATTCGCATCCTTTGCCTGCGGATCTTCAAATATGAATGGGCACCGGTGGTGCAGCCATGACCTGGAGGGCTGTTGGGGGAGTAGGTTGGGTATCTGACCCGACTGTCGGGTGGAGTGAGGACAGAGTCCCAAGGGTGTGGGTGGAGTCGGGACGGAGTCCCAACCTACAGCTAACGCCGAGCGGCCTTGGCTTTTTTGAGGCGATCGCATTGCTCACGTGCGCCGCAGGCCGGGCAGTCGATCTGCTCTCCGTTAAAGACCATGGCTTCACTACCACAGTGGCGGATGGGCTTACCCCGAAGGAAAACACCCAGAACCATGCCCCCAACCAGGACCGTGGTGACCATAACGGCGGCAAATATTGTGAGGAGAAGTACGCTCATGTCTTTATAGTACCTGCAATTAAGGACGCATCAACCGATTTCATCGGGAATCCGGCAAAGCGAGCCGTGGCCTGCGCATTCGGTTGCTCATTGAGCGATCTCTGCTAAGCTGGGTGAAATGAAGGCATTCATAATCCATCCCGATGATAATGTGGCAACCGCTCTTGAAGCGTTGACGCCAGGCACAGCTCAACTGCTCGGGGCACGGACGGATTCGCTTTATGTGGCCGAGGCCGTTCGCGAAGGACACAAGATTAGTCTGCGGGCCATCCCAAAGGACGAGGCGGTCATCAAATTCGGCATCAGGATTGGGCATGCCAGTACCGATATCCCCGCGGGCAGCTGGATCCACCTGCACAATCTCCATAGCGACTACGATGAGCGCTCGCAAACCCTGGATGGTGAAACCGGGGCACCAACGGAGGATGTCTATGTCTGATACCTGGGAAGGCTTTTTACGACCGGACGGACGAAAAGGTATTCGCAACCTGGTCCTGGTTGTCTACACGGTCGAATGCGCCAGCTTTGTCGCCCACGCTATCGGGCGCGATGAGGAAGATGTCCATGTCATCGGTTTTCCGGGCTGTTACGACAACGCCTATGCCATCCGGCTGATCCTCAGCCTGGCACGTCACCCCAACGTCGGGGCCGTCCTCAGCATCGGCCTCGGTTGTGAATACACTCAACCGGGTCGCATCGCCGAAGCGGTGCAAGCATCCGGTCGTCCTGCCGAACACTTTTTCATCCAGGATGCCGGAGGCACCCGAAGCAGTACCGAGAAAGGCAAGGCAATCGTTCATCGCTTGCGTGACCAGATCCGACAAGACGCCATCCAGGTACCAATGAGTCTGGCAGATCTGACGATCGGCTGTGAATGCGGGGGCAGTGATGCGACCTCCGGCCTGGCGGGGAATCCCGTGGTCGGGCGTTTCTTTGATCAGCTCGTGGATGCGGGCGGTACCGCGATCTTCGAGGAGATCGTCGAGGCCATCGGTTTGAAAAACTGGTTGACCCGTCGCGGTGTCGACGAGGCCGCGCGAATCGCCTTGAGCAAAACCTATGACAAGGCGGAGGCGTATTGTCAGAGCGTCCGTCAATACAGCGCTTCCCCGGGTAATTTTGCCGGAGGCCTGACGACCATTGAGGAGAAAAGCATGGGGGCCGTTGCAAAGAGTGGCTCCCGTCCGATCCAGGGGGTGATCAAGGTCGCAGAACCCCCGCCCCACCCCGGGCTCTGGTTGCTCGACAGCGTGCCCGATCCGCACTTCATGCAATTCGGGTACACCAATCCGAACGATACCGAAGGGCTCATGGATTTACTTTCCGCCGGCTCCCAGATCCTCCTCTTTGTCACCGGGCGGGGCAGTGTCATTGGCAGCCCCGTTGCGCCCTTGATCAAGGTTACGGGCAACCAGCGAACCTTCACCCGGATGGAGGAGGACATGGACTTTAATGCAGGGCCTGTACTCTCCGGCGAACATAGTCTGGATGAATCGGCCGCGGCGTTGAAATCGCTGATCATTCGCATTGCATCGGGCGAACGCAGCAAGCCCGAACAATTAGGCCATCGAGAATATTTCATACCGTACAAACATCAGGAGGTTCCGTCGCTTGATCAGGGCTGCCGCGCCTGAACGAGCACGTGCCCCCGTAAGGTTTGACAAAAGGCCCAAAGCCGAGAAAGGTAGGGCTCATCAGGAGATTATGAAGCATGCGTGAATGGATGAAAAGTTGGCACCTCGGAGGAAGCATTGCACTCATGGCGTTCGGCCTCTCGGCCCAGGAACCGGAGACGGCTCCGGGAACAGATGCCCCTGCCGCGGAGGCGGCACCGGCCGGAAACGTCGCCCCCCCACTCCATCCCGAGCTACAGAAGGACGTAGATGCCTGGGTCAAGCAACTCGGCGACTCCAGCTTTCGCATGCGTAAAAAAGCTGCGCGTTCGCTGTGGGAACTTATGGACATGGCCCTGCCCGCCCTGGAGAAAGCCGTCGAGAGTGATGACCCGGAGGTCACCATCAGCGCGAAGGAGCTGATCGACAAAATCAAAGCCGGGGTCGCCCCGGGTATGTCCGATGAAATCATCGAACAGATCGAGCGTTTTCGGACCACCCGAATCACCAAGGAAAAATTTGATATCGCGAGCCAGATTTTCGAACTGGAAAACGGGGAACGCGTCGTACTAAACCTCCTCCGGAACGAATCCAACGAGTACACCCGACGTGGGATCATTCGGGCCATTGCCGAAAAGCTCTATAAAAAAATCGGGGGTACCATCCTGAACGACGAACCGGATGCGGTTGACCAGTTGCTGGAGATTGCCCTCATCTCACATAGCGATAAAGCCTATCGGGATTACGCGCTCTGGAAGATGATGCATGGGGGAATCGATGCCGAGATTTCCCGGCTTGAAGCCATTGAAAAGCCCGAAGATGAAGAGGCCACGCTGCTGATCTACCTCCATCGTGCGCTCGGGAACCTACCCGCCGCCACGCGTGCCAGCGAAAAAATCGACAACGTAATCTATCGGAAATCCCTCATGTTCGAAGCGGGAGACTGGCAAGGACTCTCCAGCTTGTACGAAAAACAAATCGAAAACGATGAGCTTGAGTGGCTCGGGTATCGCGCCGCGTTCAATCGCCTGGCCGGCAACCAGGAGGTGTTTCGCCAGTGTGTCGATCAGATCAAAGCAATCGGCATGACGAATGAAGAGGAAACCTGGTTTGCGGCGGAGGCCCTGCTCCTGAACGACGTCCCGGATGAAGCCGAAAAGATGCTGCTGGAAAAGAAGCAGTTTGGCCTCGTCACCCAGCTTCTCATGGCACGCATGAAATTTGACGAAGTCCTGGCGATTATTGAGGCGGATGAGTCACCGGACGAAGCCACCCGCGCCTACTACGACCAGGTGAAGGAAGAAATCCTCGTCGGCAAAGGCATGGACATGGGCAGCGACATCCCGCTCGAAATGGAACAGAACGAACTCGAAGAAGTCGTGCGCATGCTGATCAAAGGCCACGATGTAGCGAAAGTGCAAAAGTGGACTCGGGCAGCCGCCGTATACAAAGAAGCCCTGCGGACAGAACCTTCATCTTCTGTGGCGGCCTACTTCTACGGCTGGGCCCTGAGCATGAGCGGCGATGAGGAAAACGGGCAGATGTTCATGGACCGGGCAATCGTCATGCCCCTGGCGGACGAGCGAGCCCGCTTTGAGCTGATCTCTCACCTGGAAGATGTTGGACTGCTTGAGCACGCAGCCCAGCAGCGCCTTTTGAACCAGGTAACCGGCTCCTTCGGTTCGTATTACGTGGGCGATGCCCTCACCCGGTATGCCATTCCCGATGCCATCGAAACAGGTCATTTCGCCAAGGCAGCCATGCTTGCGGAGCGAGCGCGCCTCCACTCGATGCGTAAAGAAATCGCCATGGTCCAACCCCGCGGCTACCTGTTTCGCGCCGGACAAATCCTGATGGTCGAGACCTTACGTCAACACCATGACGGAAACGCCGAAGCCTCCGCTGCCGCAGCAAAAAAGTATGCCGAGCTACTGCCAAATTCAGCCATGGAATTTGCAGTGGAGTTAAAGAATGAAGGCGCCATGGCCGCCTACCGCTCCGCTTTCGACACGGCATACGCCATCATGTCCGCCTTATGCAAAAAATACCCCAACGCGGCCGAGACGCACAATGCGCTGGCCTGGATGACTGCCATCTGCCGTGAAAACCTGGATGAAGGCCTCAATTATTCTGAGCGTGCGATGGAGATCGTACCCGAAAGTCCGGAATACCTGGATACGCTCGCCGAGGTGCACTTCCAATTGAAGCACGATGAGAAAGCCATCGAGATGATGAAACGCTGCATCCAGCTCGATGACGAGAATCCCTATTTCAAACGTCAACTCGAACGTTTCCAAAAGGGCGACCGCGAGAGCCCTGCGGAATAGCGCCATCGTTGCGTTTACAGGCATGGATATCGCCGTTTATTGAGCCGTTTTTAATCCGCTCAGCGCTAGAACGGTGGGGCTCAATCATCCCTTCGCCTCCGCACGCTTTTCCTTTCAGAAACCCCGAAACAGGCGTACAATAGTGACACCTAACCTAACCCAAACCAACCGAAAGGAACCAACCATGATTAAACTCATGAAAGTCACTATCGTCCTCATGTTTATCGCCAGCCTCACCGCGGGATACTTGAGCATCAAAATCTTCCAGGATCGGGAGACCATTAAACTGCGAACCCAGACGCTGGAAAAGACCGTCACCCAAATGGCGACGCATCTGAAATTCGAGGAGCGGGCCATGCTGCAGGCCAAGTTGTTCGACAAGGTTGCCATGCAGGCACCGCTTCGGAGTCTCAGCTCACACGCACAACTCACCCGCCAGGATCTGGAGAGTGAACAGCATGTGAATGCCGAGTTGACCGGCGTACTCGATCAGACCCGGGATGCCCTCAAAAGCACCGAAGTACAGTTGGCCGAATCCCAGAGTGTCGGCAACAGTCTGGAACAGGATAAGCAACGCCTGACCAGCGAGCTTGCGCGTGCACAATCACGCGTGGAAGTCATGACGGGAGAAAAAGAAGCCATTGCTCAGCAGCTCGGTGATCTGAAAGACACCATCGCGCAGAACGAAATCAACATGGCCGGTCTGGAACAGGACGTGATCGCGGAAAAAGCGGAAAGCGAACAC
>JBLIND010000233.1:0-10284 GCA_047639095.1 Candidatus Omnitrophota bacterium
CCGGTTCCTGCGACATCAACTCTCCAGAAAAGAAATTTCGACCCGACTCCGTCGGGTGACAAAGGGTAAAGGGGTAACAGAATAAAGGGTGACGGATTCTTCAAGGACTTGAGATACGAAACCCGATGGTGCCGCCCTCGTAGTTGGGGGAGCCCGAGAGCGGGGAATCGGAAAGCAGGCCGCCCCCGAAGTTGTTCCACGAGCCGCCGCGCAGCACACGCGACGAACCGCTTCGCGTTTCGAGCCATTCAAAGACGTTCCCCGCCATGTCAAACGTCCCGTAATAGCCTTCCGTTCCCGTATACGCCCCTACATCGGTGAGTGTGTTCACAGCTTGATTATAATTCGCCGCTGGGGGCGTGCCCGGTGGAAGCGAAGCATTCGGCGGATTGGTATCATTGCCCTTCAGGCTTCCCGTCGGCGTGGGATACAACCAGTAGCTATCCGTCGGACCTCCATCCCCCGAAGGCTGGTGGTACGCGGCCTTGTACCACTCGTCCTCGGTGGGCATCGCGAACTTCGCACCGCTGTTGCGCTCCACCGTAGTCCCGTTCGTCGGGGTCGCCCCGCCGCCCAGCAGCGTATACGCTCCGTTCTCCGTGTCCCCACCGGCCTGCGCACCGTTGTGCAGCCAGTTGCAGTAACGCATCGTGTCGTAAAAACTAACATACATCACCGGCTTGGTGTCAAAACCGTTCTTCAATCCGTACTTCTGCCCCGCCGCGTTTTCTGCGGTTAACGTGATCCCGCCCTGCGAACTGGAGCTCATGCTGGTATTGTACAGTCCGAACGCGTTCAGCCCCTCCGGGTCCACCGCGTTCAAAAATTCCACGTACTCCGCATTCGTCACCTCATACTTGCCGATCGAATAGACGTACGGTACTGCTCCGCTGTGATCGCCTGGAGCCGATCCGTTATTCGCCGTGTCATCCAGGTTGCCCGGATTCCCCACTTCCACCATTTCAGGTATTACCAGAGGCGGGGGTTGCTCCTCAACCCGATAGAAGTTCTCCATTACCATTTCGGCGGCAGTCACCCGGATCGTATTGGTCGGCGGGGTGGCGGCGATGCCTCCCTCCGCCAGGTCCCAGTTCGAGAGTTCCACCGACAGGTCAGGACTGCTCCACAGACTGTAGTAAATGTTGCTCTGGCTCGCCCAACGGAGATCAAAGTCCGATGCGTCCGCCCGTGTGATCGTCAGGACAGGAGGCACCTCCAACCGCAGGTTATCGATGTTAAACACCGCGACGCTGACGCCCTCGGCCGCCCAGATATTGATACCCTGAAACTGAGTTGGGGATGTCCCGCCATTGTTCCAGACCCCATTAAAGATCTCGACCCCACCGTAGCTTACAACCGCCGTGTCAGCATCGAGGTCGATGTCAATACGCACAGCGACCCACTGATCAAACACGAGGGGAGTCGTCGGTGAACCCATGTCAAAAAATGTCCCGGTGGTGCCGTCGCCAAGGAGGTGGAAGCCTTCGTCAAACGTACCGGTGAGCGTCGGCCCACGGCTCAAGAAGATATGCGCGGTCCCATCGAAACCGGTTGGCTGGTAGAGATCGAACGAAAGGCGGAGTTGCCCGGAGGTAATCGGCGCCGCCAAGTCGAAGGTCGTATCTGAGCCATACCCTGGATCAGTGGAGAACTCGATCGACTGCGTTCCTCCGTTGGCGATGGTATTCACGATGTTCGCCAGTCGAGTCCCCCCGAAATCGACCCAGCCACCCTGACCGCTGGAGTCCCCAAGGGCGTAGTTTTCAAAGGTCTCGTCAATAAGGGGGGCCGCGCTCGCGGTAGGTGCGAGGGCCGCGCATCCCGCGATAGCAAGGGCCGTCATGAGCGCGTGTTTGATGATGGATTTCATGGTTCTGTTCTTTCGGTGGACGATTTGTTCCGGGCCAAGCAGCGAGTTGGTATGTCTGTCCACCTGTCATTACCATTCTGTTGAGATCAAATGATAGACCCGTTTTATAAGAATAGATATCATAATGGGAGGTGCGACGGGCATTCTGAAGCCGCGTCGGCTGCCGCCATCTGGATTGGCCGCGCCTGCGCCGTACAAGAGTTGGCGATACGTATGCTGGACCATCCGCCATTCGGTGCTTCTGGCGGGGTGCCGAGAAACGCTCGCAGGTGGTTGGAAAACTCGCAAGATCCCCGTTGGGAGTTTTCCAATAGCCTGCTAAGCTGCCAACCATGGAACCCTTGGAATACATCCTGCTCGCCGCCATCGGCGTATGTGCCGGCTTCCTGAACGTCATGGCTGGCGGGGGCTCGCTCATCACCTTGCCGGTTATGATCTTTTTCGGCATTCCCGGCGCCATGGCCAACGGGACCAACCGGGTCGCCATCGTAATTCAAAACATCGTTGCCGTGGCCGGCTTTCACAAACAGGGCTTTGCGGATTTCCGGCTCAGCCTGACCCTCGGACTCTGCACCTTGCCGGGTGCCATCGCGGGCGCGCTCGTCGCCACCCGCGTCTCCGGAACCCTGTTCAACCGCATCCTCGCAGGGGTCATGGTGGGCGTGCTCATCCTCATGGTCTCTCAACGAAAAAAGAAGCCCGCCACGGACGAGGTCACCGCCGATGCGGAACCGCGCAATCTGCTCTGGGGACACCTGGGCATGGTCGGTATCGGATTTTATGGGGGCTTCATTCAGGCCGGCGTCGGCTTCATGCTCATGGCCCTCCTCCACCGGGTGATGGGACTCGATCTGGTTCGGGTAAACATGCACAAGGTTTTCATCGTGCTCATGTTCACGACCTGCGCCCTGATCACCTTCGCCCTCAGCGGTCAGGTGCTGTGGCTGGTCGGCCTGGTCCTCGCCACCGGCAACGCAACCGGCGGCTGGATCGGCGCCCATGTGGCGGTAAAGAAGGGTGATCGATGGATCCAGGTCATCCTCTACGTCGCCCTGTCCGCCATGGCCCTGCGCCTGCTCACGAAATAAGCCCGAGCGGGTGACCACCGGGCCGGTGTAACCTTTCCGATTGCCCATGCGTAGGATATGTCATACCCTTCAACTATGCTCACCTACCCACGACTCCTGATAGCGCACCTGATCGTCCTCGGCCTTGCCGCAACCATAGCACAGGGACAGAAGTTGCCACCGGTTGACGCCTACCTGGCCAAGGTAAATGTCTCGTATGAAACCAACCTGGTCAAGATCAAGGAGGGCGATCAGGCTTCACGAAAAACGCTGCTGAAGAAATACGCGTACAACCTGCTGGAGATCGAACGCAAGCTGAAGGAGACTGGCCAGCTCGAGCCGCTGCTCGTCCTGCGCAAGGAAATTGCCCGGATGAAAAGGATGGGGTCCCTCCAGGGTGTCGAAACCGAAGGATCACCCGATCTGCAGCGCCTGTTCACCAGCTACAACAAGCTCTTCGCAGACATCGACCTCCATACCAGCCAACAACTGTACAACCTGTCCGGAAAATTTGATACCAGCCTGGCCAACCTCCAGGAGTCGTACACCCGGGCGGATCGCATTGAAGACGCGGTGAAAGTGAAAGAAGCGCGCGAAGCCTTCCTCGAGCGACCGGACGTACTCGAAGCCCTTGCCATCCTGAAAGTTGCCAACGACAAAAAGGCCGAGCAAACCCTCCAGCCTTCGTCGCCCGAGAATTGGAAACCCGTTCGCCCGGGTGCGGCTCAAGCCGCGCCGAGCATCGCCAACAAATTCAGCGGGAGTGATAAAAAGCGGATCGGCGACCGGTACGATGCTTTCATCGAAGCCTTATTGAATGCGAAAGAAAACAAGATGGACGATGTGGTGAGCCTGGTGAATCCGGAAGAGACCAAGCAGGTGGGACAGCAACTCATCGCCCTGACCTTCGCCGCGTTCGTGCCCATGGTCCAGTTCGCCGACAAGGCCGGCGCCGAGTTTCGCACGGGCAAAATCAAGTTGGATCCCGATGGCACCTCTGCCATCCAGATACCCTACTATGCCGGACCGGGCGACAACAAGGAATTGGATCCGGTGCACTGGGTGAAGGTCGATGGCGACTGGTACCTCCGCCTGGGTAAGGAGTAGCCGCCCGATCAGGGCTCAACCACCCGCTTGATGTCGTTGCTGATGATCAAGTACTCGTTGCTGATCGCGTCAAACTTCTCCTGGGCGATCGCTCGGCGTTTTTGAGACTCTTGCTGCAGGCGCATGGCATCCTCGAGCACTTTTTCAATTTCCGAAAGCACACTCGGCACCTCGATCACGGAAGGGCGATCCGGAAGAACGAACGGCTCAGGGCGAACCAGCCTATTCGTCCCTGGCGCCGACTTCGCGGTCTCGACCGGCACCGGAGGGATCAGCGGAACCGGGATGGGAATAGCTGCGGGTACCGGAATAGCTGCGGGTACCGGAATAGCTGCGGGTACCGGAATAGCTGCGGGTACCGGAATAGCTGCGGGTACCGGAATAGCTGTAGGCACCCGGGGTGCGGATTGATGCGCATCTTTCGGTACACGTGGACGCGGCGGGGTGATCGTCAACGCATCCTCTCCCGGGTAGGCCCGCGCTGTTGGGGGAGCGATTTCCGGCGCAGTTACGGAATTGGTGGTTGCGAGGAAGATGGACTCAATCTGCAGCAGGACTTCGTCGGTTACATCGTTTGTCAGGACGTGGGTGGTAGGCCGGACATTCTGATTGGAGGTTACCGAGGTCAAGGTCCCGACATCAATCATCCGTGTTTCTGGGTTCACCGGGCTGATGCGCACCTGATCCATCCGCGCACCGCTGCTCGAAGGACGGGTTGGTTCAATGGTTACCCGGGCGGGCGTCTCCAGAACCAAGGCCGGATCCGTCAGCGCTTGCTCGGAAATGGACGGCCGTACGTCCGGCACGGGAACCACTTCCGCCACGTCTTCGCCACCGAGGAACCCTGCCAGACTCACCAGCAGATCGGCCCCTGCACGCAGGCGACGGACCATAATTTCGTTCCCGGCATTCAGCACCTCAAGCTCCAGGGTCTGCCGGGGCACCTTGGAGTTCACCATGACATAATTGCCATCGATCTTGTATAGCTGCACCTCCAGCCCTTCATTGTAGCCCGGCACGTATTCGAAGCGCACGTTACCAAAATTGGCCACACGGCGGCCCTTGCCGGTAAGCAGGTTGATCTGACTTTTTTTCACAATGAGAATGGAGTGGAAGGTCTTCGATCCTTTCTCCCCTCGGCCTGCAGGTGTTTCCTGCTTCACGGCCGCCACTTCGTTTGTGTTACTCCCTGCTTTGTCCGCCTTAGAGCCGGCCATGTTGTCAAAGCCTTTGATCTTGTCCAGGCCCCCGAACACCCCGGGCTGCCAGCCATTTTTCTCCGTGGCAACGATCTGCAGGGAAACCCCATCGAGAATAATTTTGTGCACCAGCGGTTTATCTTTCGACAGCAAGCCCGCCAGACTCCAATAGGCCGAGAATTGGTCGACCTGCATGTGCCCCTTTTCCAGCAGCGGTGCGGTGGTCTTCAGATCCTGCATGTGCAGATTCAACCCCAGGTCGAATCCGCTTTTCGATATCTCGAAGGGAATGCCGATACGACTTTCCAACTGCTCGGAAAGGATGCTGCGAAATCCAGTGGTGCGCGATATGAGCAGAATACCCAGGTAGAAAATGATGAGGATGATCACCAGGGTTCGCGCGAAGGCGAAGGCCACTTTTTTGAAAGGCTCTTCCAGAATGCGGCGGCGTTTCAACACCTCCTTGTCTTCTTTTTTCGGATCCCCTTGCATCCTATTTCCCAGACAATTCCCGTGATCGCTCACGCGCAGCAGAAACCGCTGCCCGAACCGTTTCGCCCACCTTGCCGGCCTCAAGAACCGCGAGCGCCGCGGCGGTCGTACCGCCTTTGGAGGTGACGCGGCGCCGCAGCTCATCCGGCTCGATTCCGGAGGTGGCCACCATCTGACCCGCACCCATGAGCGTTTGGGCAACCAGCATGCGCGCGACGTCGCGATCCATACCCGATGCTTCCGCCTCGGCCAGCATGGCTTCCGCGATGTAGAAGAAATAGGCCGGTCCACTTCCGCTCAGCGAAGTAACCACATCCTGCAGCGACTCGTCCACCTGCACGGCATAGCCCACCGCCTCAAACATGCGCAGCGTGAAGGCCGCGTCCGCCTCGGTGGCGCCGGGTCCGGGACTGATCCCGGCCGCGCCGCATTGCACCAGGGCCGGCGTATTCGGCATGACTCGGATCACCCGTGCCTTCGCACCCAACAGCGCGGCAATCCCGGAGGAAGGCAGGCCCGCCGCGATACTGATCACCAGGGCATCCAGCCCCGCAATGCCGGGCAAGACGTCCGGAAACATCTGGGGTTTCACCGCGAGCACAACCACATCGGCATCCTGCACCGCCTGCGCGTTGTCCTGCATGGCCGTCACCTGGTAGGTCGAACGCATGTACGCCAGCCGTTCCTCGTTAACGTCGGTCACCACGATCTGCTCGGCCGGGCACACCGCCCCGGCAATCAAGCCTTTGGTCAAGGCTTCCGCCATGTTTCCTGCACCAATAAAAACCAGCTTCGACACGTTCATATAATTCGTTTCCCAAAAAGATCTGTTCCTACCCGCACAAAGGTCGCACCTTCTTCGATCGCCACTTCCAAATCGTGCGACATGCCCATCGAAAGTTCATCTAACGCAAATCCGGTGGACGCGCGCACGCGATCCCGCAGCTCACGCGTCGCAGCAAAAAAGGGGCGCACCTTTTCCGGGTCGTCGGCGATCGGCGGAATGGTCATCAAGCCCATCACGTCTATATTGAGGCATTTCGTCGCACATTCAAGCAAGGGTTCCAGCTCATCCGGTGCGAGGCCGAACTTGCTGCGTTCGCCGGCTGTATTCACCTGAATCAAGACCTGAAGTGTGCGCCCCGCGGCCGCACTGGCATCGTTCACCGCCTGGAGCAGACGGAGGGAATCCACGGAATGGATCATATCGAAGAGCGGCACCGCCAGCTTGACCTTGTTGGTCTGCAAGTGGCCGATCAGATGCCAGGTCAGATTGCTACGACACGCCGGAATTTTCTGGGCGGCTTCCTGCACGCGATTTTCACCAAACAGGTGCAAGCCGGCATCGGCCGCTTCTTCCACCGCCTCCGGGGGATGATTCTTGGACACCGCCACAAGCTGGACGTCCTCCCGCGCACGTTTCGCCCGGTCACATGCGACGGAAATACGCGCCTGCACCTGCTGGTTCCGGTCAAAGATACTCGTCGATTCTGTCATCATCACGCTCCCGGACATTATGGGCTTTTCCGATGATCGGAAGACCTAAACGAAGTTTTTCCGATGATCGGAAGATGGTTTAAAAACCGTTTCGATCATCGGAACGTTCGGGAACAGGCGTTCCGATGATCGGAAAAGGCGTTGCATCCCCGGTGGATCAGGTTAAGAAGGCCTTCCATGAAACGCCTGACAATCCAAAAACTACTTTCCCGTGTGCTGCGCATTGCGCCGCTGTTCCTCTTCCTCGTGACCTGCGGTTGCCGCACGACATCGAACCCCCTCCGCGGCACCGCCCCGTCGGACTCGCTGCTTGAGAGCGTGCTGGCCGAAGCACAGGATCCCCGGAAGTACTGGCTGAAGATCTACCGCGGCGAAGATGGTCCCATCTTTGAAGATGCTCATCGACTTCACGCCAACCAGCATGCCACGGCGAGCTTCGTAACCAATAAGCGTCTGAACGCACCCATGATCATGGGCATGGTGCGAAAAAAGGATCCGCAGCCGGCCTTAATCGACACTCTGTCTGAACACAACTGGATGGATTTCCATCACGCGATGGAGCTGAACGCGATTCCCCTCGGCCCGAAGCCCTACGGCGTTCGTCCCCGACATGTCCTGGACACGATGGATAGCTTTGTCGGCTTGATGCCCACGTTTCGCATCGACCAACTGCACGTCGAAAGCCTGGTCGTGAACATTCGACCGATCAACATGGACCTGGGCCCATTGGGACGTGGCATCGAAGATCCCCACCCGGTCTTTATCCTCGGCCAGGATTTCATCAAACCCTTCTCCTTTATCCGCATCGATTTCCCGCTGCGCAGTATTTCTTTTTCCGTCTCGAAGCCCTACGAGCCCGACCCCTTCAAACTCCTCGCCGCACGCCCTTTCCAATACGGCAAACGGGGCATCACCATTCAGGGCACGCTCTACAATTATGAAGGGGCCATCGCCATCGACCTCGCAGGCAATTATATGTTGGCCATCCCCTACCCGGAGGAGCTGGTGGAAAAGCAATTGACGCTCGGGAGTTTTGTCAGTCGGCAAATCCCCGTGCATAACAGTCTGGACCTCGGCTTCAGCGCCAGCAGCTTGCCGTCATTGGGCAACGCCATGTTCAAGGATCTGATCCTGACCATCGACAACCATAAAAATATGATCTACCTGGAAAAACCACCCCTGCGGTAAACGACGCCTCAAAACTCCCATTACAATATTCACTACAGGATGGAATGGAAACTGCTTGCGTTTTAGCCCATGATACGGCCCTATTAGGGACCTAAAATGACTTTAAGGAGATCGGTAGATGTTTAAGAGAATTGGCAATATTATCAGAGGCTTTTTCGGACTGTTTGTTTCCGGACTGGAAAGACAGAATCCAAAAGCGTTGCTGGAGGTAGAAAAAGAAAACCTCCGCAAGCAGATCGCAAAATACAACCAGGGGCTGGCTTCGCATGCCGGACTGGTCGAAAAATTGATCACCCAGACGCGGCGACTGGAAAAGCGCGAACAGGAAATGCGCGCCAAGGCGTCAGCCAACCTTCGCGCCGGAAACCGACAGCAGGCCGCAAGCTATGCGTTGGAGCTGCAGGAAATCAGCCGCGAGCTGGCAGAGAACCGCGGTCAGCTGGAAGAAGCTGAAGGCATTTACAAGCAGATGATCAAGGCGCGCGATGTCTCCGTCAAAGCGGCGAAGGATAAAATCGATGAACTGAAGCGCAGCATGCAGGACCTCGATGTCAAGAAAGCGCAGGCCGAGCTCGCCGAAATGGCTACCGGCATGATCAGCGAAATTGGCGGCGCCGGCGACACGCTGAACCGCTTGCATGAAATCGTTGAGGAAGAACGCACCAAAGCGGCCGGGCGCGCACGCGTCGCCACGGACTCGGTCGACATGGGCGACATTCTTCTTCAGGAGTCTGAGCAGCAAGCCCTCGCCGAACAGGCGCTGGCCGACTTTGCCGCTGCTGAAGGCCTGGACATGACGGGCCTCAACGCCCCTACCGGAACGGCAAGCGACCTGGAAGGCGGCCTTTCCGAGGACGCCAGCAAATCCATGGGCCCGACCCCCGAGACGGAAGCCAACTGAACCCTTTATGAATAGCCGGTCGACTGTTATCACAGTCGACCGGCTTTTTTGTGCCAATGTTTAAATACCTGAAAGCAGCGTTCCTTGTACGACGAGGGGGTGTACCGATCAACGTGTTGGCCTTGGCCGCCCTGATCGGACTGGGCTTTTTGCATCCGGCGTTCTGGATCGCAGGTGCCCTGCTCGAAGGCAGCTTCCTCTTCGGCCTCGCGAATACCGAACGCTTTCAGAAGCTGACGGACGGTTTAAAAATGACGGTCGTCAGCGATGCCGCGGAGGTTGATGTCGCCGGAACGCTCAAAAAAATTGTGATGAAACTGCTCAAGGATGAGCACCTGCAATACAAGCAGTTTCTCTACACGCGGGATCGCGTGCTTAAACTCTACACGGAAAAGGATGCCGACACGATTACGGTGGACGACCACCGCTTCGCCCTGGAGCGCCTGGAATGGCGCTATGTGAAACTGCTCCTGGCGCGCAGCCGTTTATCCTCCCGGGATTTTTCGGCCTCGCCCAACGAAGTCGAAAGCGAAATCGCCGACTTGAAGGCCGAACTCGCCGATCCGGCACTCAGTGAGACCCTCCAACGCCCGAAGGCCGCTCGCCTGGAGACCCTCGGCCAGCGCCTGGCGCTTCTCCTCCGTCGCGACCAGTCGATCGAGGAGATCAATGCCGGCCTGGCGCGCATCGACGAGAAGCTGAAACTCCTGCTTGAACAGGCCGGCCTGCACAGCACACCCGCCGAAATGGCGGCCGAATTTGACAGCTCCATCCTTCACTTGGAAGGGTTATTCGGAGACTATGAGCAAGCGGTGGAAACGACCGATCATTTTTATGAGCAACTCCTGGAAGGCAAATCGTGAACACTAAACCAAACATCCCTGTATGGGCCCAAGACCTGATCACCCTCTACGAGAGTGATGCTGCGAATCAGTTCATTCTTTCCGGCAACGTAAACGACCG
>JBLIND010000234.1:0-10254 GCA_047639095.1 Candidatus Omnitrophota bacterium
GATCGATCATCGCATCGTGCAAGGCAGGCAGCATGCTCGTTCCATCCAAGTGTAATTCAGCGGGGACCGTGGCACCCGCCAGCTGACAAAAGCTCGGAAGAAAATCCAGCGCGGACACCGGCGTCTTTGAGACTTGTCCGGCCTTGATCGTCCCCGGCCAGCGCATGATTCCCGCAACGCGAAAGCCGGCATCCGTGGTCCAGAGCTTCATCCCGCGCAAGGGATCCGGACGGCCGTAGGACCGACTGGCACCCCCATAGCGATTCAGGGTCTCCGGTCCATTGTCTGAAGTAAAAATCACCAGGGTCTCCTGGTCTTTACCCACCGCCTTTACCGCGGCCAGAATCCGTGCCACCGCGTGATCCACGTTCTCTACGTTGGCGAAATATTCAGCCTCCTTCCGGGTCTTTGCCACGGGCAGTGACGTTTCGATCGGAAAAGTCAGATACTTTTCCACCAGCTCTTCCGGGGAAGCAATCGGTTCATGCGGTTCGTGAAAAGCGACATATATAAAGAACGGTTGATCCGGATGTTCTTTCACCTGCGAAGTCATCCACGAACGGGCTTCGTCCGCAACCAGGAGACAGCTGAAGCCTTTCATCGGCCCGACTGCTTCACCATTTCGAATAAAGTTATTGGGATTTTCATGTGAGGGCGAAGCGTTATTCTGAGTGCCGAACCAATGATCAAATCCCGCATCATTCGGCTGCGCCTGCTTCGGCGAATTAAACATCGCATTACAATGCCACTTTCCCGCCATGCAGGTTGCGTAGCCCGCTTGCTTGAGCAAGGCCGGTATCGTGACCTCATTCGCCCGCATGTGTACTTGCTCCCGAGCATCGGCACGCGGTTTATTTCCTGGAGGAATCCAATCGTAGACCCCGGCGCGATTCGGACTACGACCGGTCAACAAGCCCACCCGAGAAGGCGAGCACACGGGGGCCGTGGAATAAAAATCCGTGAAGCGAATGCCCTCTTTCGCCATTTGGTCGAGGGTAGGCGTTTGAATATGCGGATGCCCATAACAGGCGAGATCCCCATAGCCGAGATCATCACATAAGATGACGATGATATTCGGCTTAGCTGAAGCGCTCAAGGTCATCAGCCCGCAGATCAAAAAGGTGTAAAGGATACCAATCATAACAATCTCCAGTTCAGCCCCCAACGTGCTCAATCGATGCGTTATCGTCGATTGAAAACCCGGAGAATCCGCAACATGAAACACATTTTCAGATGGCAATCATGGCTCAAACCGTTATGCCTGTAAGCCTAACCCCGGAGTAAAAGTATGCAGAAATTCTTGAGCCTGTTTATTGCCCTCTTTCTCAGTGTCGCAGCCTACGGACAGAAGCCGAATATCGTCCTCGTCATCACGGATGACCAGGGGTACGGCGACCTCTCCTGCCACGGGAATCCCATTCTCAAAACGCCCAATCTCGACACGCTGTATAAACAGAGTGTGCGACTGACCGACTATCACGTCGCACCGACCTGCGCCCCCACCCGAGCAGCCCTCATCACCGGGCACTGGACCAACCGTACCGGCGTCTGGCACACCATCATGGGCCGTTCGATGATCCGCGCAAACGAAGTCACCATCGGGCAGATTCTCAGTGACGGCGGTTACGCCACGGGCATGTTCGGCAAATGGCACCTCGGTGACAACTACCCCTACCGCCCGGAAGACCGGGGCTTTCAGGAAGTCATGCGTCACGGCGGTGGCGGCGTGGGCCAGACCCCGGATTACTGGGACAATGCGTATTTCGACGGCAGCTACTGGCACAATGGCACCCCCACCCCGGTGAAAGGTTTCTGCACCGACGTCTTTTTTGATTACGCCAAACGCTTCATCAAACAGAACAAGAAAAGCGGCAAGCCCTTCTTCACCTACATCTGCTCGAACGCACCGCATGGTCCGATGCATTCACCGGTCGAGTACAGCAAGCCCTACCAGGGCAAGGTCAAAGGCAACCTGGCCGACTTTTACGGCATGATTGCCAACATCGATGACAACGTCGGCCAGATGCGGAAGTTCCTCGCGGACGAAGGCCTGGCCGAGAACACCATTTTCATCTTCACCACCGACAACGGAAGCTCTTCGGGTTCGAAGGTCTTCAACGACGGCATGAAGGGCGCCAAAGGAAGCGAATACGACGGCGGACATCGCGTGCCGTTCTTCCTGCACTGGCCGAAGGGCAAGTTGACCGAGGGCCGCGACGTGGACATGATCACCTCTTACGTCGACATCGTTCCCACCCTGATTAACCTCACCGGCGTTCCCGCCCCCAAGGGCGTAAAATTTGACGGGGTCGATATCAGCGACCTGATTTTCAACAAAGCGAAGGACTGGCCCGATCGCATGCTGGTCACCGACTCCCAGCGCGTACGCGACCCGATCAAGTGGCGCAAGAGCGCGGTGATGACCGACAAGTGGCGGCTGATCAACGGTAAAGAACTCTACAATATCCAGGAAGACAAAGGTCAGGCAAAGGATGTCGCCAAAGCCCATCCGGAAGTGTTCAAACGCCTCGCCGATTTCTACGAGGCCTGGTGGACCGAACTGGAACCCACCTTTGCCGAGACCACCGAAATCTATCTCGGCCATCCCAAGGCCGAAGTCGTACGCTTGACCTCACACGACTGGATTGCCGATGCCACCACGCCGTGGAATCAGCGCAGCATCCGCAACGCGGAATCCAAGCCGAGCGCCACCGGCTTCTGGGCGGTCAAAATCATCGAGGCCGGCACCTACGAAATCGAGCTCCGCCGCTGGCCGAGAGAAGCCAATACCGCGATCACCGCCGGCCTGCCCCCAGGTGCGGACGTCCCCGGCGACAAAGCCTTTCGCACGGCTCCCGGCAAAGCCTTCCCCGCAACGAAAGCCTCCTTGAAACTCGGTGGAGTTGAACAGACCCTGGCGGTCAAACCCAAGGACACGCACGTGACCTTCAAGGTCGCACTCAAGCCCGGCAATGACGAACTCTGGGGCAGCTTCACCGACGCCAAGGGCAAACCGATGGGCGCGTACTACGCCTATGTGCGGAAACTATAAGACCTGAAGGGCTCGCGCCCATTGAAGTCTAAGGCTGCGCCGTCTTTACCGCATAAAAGCCCCAGGTTTCCCGATCGCCGGCCACCAGGGTAAACTGATCGGAGTGCTCCTCCATCCACCCGAGTTCGGTAGAGGCTGGGCTGAAACTGATCACTCGATCTATTTTGCGTTCCCGTAGCGAATCCAGCCAGCGGGCGAAATCAAAGGTGGCGGCCTGAGACTCAGCCTGCGTGCGCGGAATGATCTGCCCGGTGGAGCTGATCGGCACGTAATGGACTTCGTGCCTCAGGCGGCTTCCGACAAAGGGGTAACTAAACCAGTTCAAGCCTCTTGGCCCGATACCCGCAGTATGGGCGATCCGCCGGGGCGTGTTATCAGCAGCGAGTAGCTTGATCGCGGGAAACCAGTCTTTTTTTACCGGATTCAAAACGTAGCTATCGTGGCTCAACCGTAGATACAGGCGATCGCGGGCAGCCTGGACAACCGGGAAAAAAAGCAGGACAAGAATGATGCAAATCAATGGACGAGGCCGCCAGAACCGTTCGACCGTGGCCAGGAACAACAGGCCAAACAGTGGCAGCAGAAGCAGTAGTTCAAGCGCGGACCAACCGCTGAAAATTCCATAATACAAATGCAGCATGCTACCCGCGAGGAGATAGTCACCGAATGCCCGCTCACTTTGCCTGGACTGCAGAGTTACCAGAGCGCATAGAATCAACAGACACGTCATCGGAAAGAAAAACCGACCCAATGTAGGGCTGTCGATCAAGCGTACGCTGCTGAATGCGGGCTGATAGACCGCATAAATCGACCCGAGACAGAGTCCCACAATTAAGGCGGATTCCCATCGGCCGATTCGGCGAGAAGCCAAGCCTGCAAGGGCAATCCCAAGCGCGGGCAGGGTCCACAGGCTCAGATGCTGACACTTGCTCCCGGGTTTGAAATAAACATATTTGAGTGCCTGTAGTTCGGAATGCAAATCATACGGTTTGATCGAGGGGGAATGCAGGTAGTGATCGAGTTCGGGTGTTGCCCGACCGAGCTCGATTCCTGCAATCTTAAGCGGTACGGACCCGAGCGGAAAGCCGGTCTCCAAGGTGTTGTATACCAGCCAGGGGCCGACCAGCATGCCCATGCAGGCAGCCCCGATCAAGAAGGGGCGAACGTGTCTCAGGAAGGTGCGATAATGGAACGCCACATAGCAGCCCATGACCATGATCGGCGGGGCGAGCATCGACCAGGCGTTGAGCTTGGTAGCACAGGCGACTCCGGCCGCAATACAGGCAAGAATGAGATCCTCCGACCGCTGGTGCCGAGTATACAGTATCAGAAAACAGAGGACGCCGATAATCGCAAGACTGACGGTAGGGTCAACGTAAGCGCTACCCATGGACAGCCGTAAGGCCGGGAGATTGCCCACGTAAACCACGGCGATCCACCGATTGCGTGCGCGTAATCCCAACATTCGTCCCAGCGAGTAGATGCCGAGCATAAGCACGGAAAAAGGGAAAAGGTCGTACGCCGTTGCAAGGGTATCCGCATGAAAGGGCAGCATCGCCCAGGCGGTCCCGACTTCTCCGCCTCCGAAGTAAGATTTGTAAATACCCCAGGATCCCGGAGCCGTATAAGTTATGGGTCCTCCACCCTGCACCCATAGCGCGGCTTTGAGCCCGTGATAGGTCAACGAATCATACGACAGGATCGGAAGAAAAAGCAAACGGAGGGCCGTCAGCAGCACGAGGCCAAGCACGGCATACGCCACCACGTATCGCGACCCCGAAAGCAAGGCGCGAAGGGTGCGTAAACATCCACGTAAATCCCGGTGTATCGCCGCGCGCAAGGATCGCCAGTTTCGATCCAGTCGAAAGCTGACCACACACCCGAGGGTGTTCAGCACCAGGGCGGGAAACAAGGAGAACAGGTGTAAAGCGAGCAGCAGATGGAAGGCAAGCTGACCAAGCGCAATCATCAACAACCCAGTGACGAACCAGCGCTCCGAGCCCGTTGCACGCGGAAAACAGGAGTGCATCAAGGCATAAGAAAGTGCGAGTAGACCGGCCCCCAAATAGACCGCGAAGACGCCGCGCGGCACGAAAACCAGGTATTCAACAAGCTGCGACATGCCTAACGAATGAAGCCTATGCTTAAGCAACCTGCATGCATCCGCCGAAGGCTCATCACCTTGACAACACCATCGTCCATCAAGCGTACGCCTCTTCACCCGGCTCGGGAACGAGCTCCAGCAATTGCCGGACGATCTGTTCTGAGTTCAAGCCTTCCGAGTCGGCAGCGAAGTTGGTGATAATCCGGTGACGCAAGACGGGAATCGCGGCCCGGCGGATGTCGCTGCAGCTGACATGAATCCGGCCATCCAGCACCGCCATCGCCTTGGCGGCGAGTACGAGATTCTGGCCCGCACGGGGACCGGCCCCGGTGGAGATAAATTTGTCGGTAGGTTCAGGAACGCCTTCATAACCCGGACGCGTGGCCCGCACCAGGCGGATCGCGTATTTCACCACATGCGGGGACACCGGGATCTTCGTAACCGTTTCCTGCAAGGTCAGCACGTCCTCCTTGGTCAGGATGCGCTGGGGTTGGGCCTGGTTGCCACTGGTCGTGGAACCAACAATCAATTCCTCTTCCTCTTCGGTCGGGTAGTCGACCCAGATGTTGAACATGAAGCGGTCCAACTGGGCTTCGGGCAAGGGATAGGTCCCCTCCTGTTCGATCGGGTTCTGGGTGGCCAGCACCAGGAAGGGCGCATCCAGTTTGAAGGTCTCGTTACCGGCGGTCACCCGCTTTTCCTGCATGGCCTCGAGCAGCGCGGCCTGGGTTTTCGGCGGGGTTCGGTTAATTTCGTCCGCGAGCAGCATGTTGGTGAAGATCGGGCCCTTAATGAAGCGGAAGGACTTCTCGCCGGTCGACTGATCCGTTTCGAGCACGTCAGTGCCAATGATATCCATCGGCATCAAATCCGGTGTGAACTGAATGCGTTTGAACTCCATATCCAGCACGGAGGCGATCGTCTGAACCATGAGGGTCTTGGCCATACCCGGCAGACCGATCAGCAGGGCGTGTCCGCGTGCGAGCACGCACATAAGCACCTGGTCCAGCACTTCGCGTTGCCCGACGATCACTTTGCCCACTTCGTTGCGGATATCTTCTGTGCGCTGACGCATCTGCTCGACCAGCTCGAGATGTTCGACGTTGCCGGCATGTGCACTCGGTGCCCGGGAAGCCGGATCCGGTTGCAGCAACGGCTTGGGGGGGAGTTTGATCTCCGGCTCGGCGCGTGGCGCGGCCTTAGGGGCCGCCTTAGGGACCGCCTTGGGGACCGCCTTGGGGACCGCGACCGACGGGGCGGCGGCGGGCTTCGGAGCGCTGTCGCCACCAGCGATGATCGCATCCAGGTCACTGTCGTCCGCCGAATAAATAAACGCCGCGCCGCCGATGAACACCTCATCTCCGTGTTGCAACTTCACACTGGTGATCGTCTGGTCGTTTACAAACGTGCCATTCGAGCTGCCGAGGTCGACTAGATGCCATCCATCGGGGGTAAGATGCAATTTCGCGTGCGAGGTCGAAACACCGGGATCATCCAGACACAAGTCCGAAGCCGTGGTGCGGCCAATGACGATGTCCTTATCGACTAAATCCAACTCTGCGTCGCCCAGCGGTCCGGCGGTAAATATTATCTTGGCCATAAAATGTCCTAGTTCTCCGGAAGGCGAAGGCCTCCGAGATCTTTAATTTCATCGGTCACGCGGATGCGGCCGAGTTCAGGTACTTGAAAATGTTTGGGGTGTGCATGCGCCGGCTTGCACCAGGTCGGATACAAATCGCGCGATCGCTCATACTGCCAACCCGGTCCGACATCTTTTAACATGATCAGGCGAAGCGACCGCCGATAGTCTTTCCCGTTGGTCGATGCCGTATCCCGCAGATAGGTCACCAGGGCCCGACTCTGGTTGCCCCGACCGGTCTCCCCTTCCAGGCGATGAATCGTCTTCTTGAGAAAATATTTTTCAGCCTTCTGGATGGTCGCGCCGATCTTCTCCTGGTCTTCGGAGCTCAGGGTGCTCTCCCCACGATGCAGCTGAAGTCCTTCGTAATATCGATCGTCATAGATCACCACCAGGTCGTACTTCCGCATCGGCAAGCCGGTGAGCTCAAACTCCCGGCGATCCGACCCCGAGATTTTCGCTTCGTAGACCAGGCGAGGCTCATCGGGCGGAATGGCGAGCACCGAGAGCACCGGCAAACTGGGCGTGGTAATCGAGCCCTTGAGCCCGCCCTTGGCTTCTGGATCCGGCTTGGTGTACAATCGGTCGCGTTCGGCCCGGGCCAGGGCGCAGGTGAAGATCAAAACTATCACGATTCGAATGTTCATTTCAATTGATCCAGGATGTCATCGATCCGCTTCACGGCGGGGTGGAACTCCAGCTTCTTCCGCATTTTTTCACAAAAGGCAATCATCGGCTCGCGGGGTTCCTTCAACTTGATCTTACAGGTCAGCAGGGCCTCCACCGCAGGGGGGATGAAACTCGACGCATCGATCTGATCGCAATAGGCATCCAGGATTACCGCGGCCCGCGTCCAATCCTCCATGGCCATGTAAAAGTGGGCCTCGTTGATGATAAAATCGTTGGACACCTTGCTGAGCGGAAAATTTCGCTCCCAGTCATCGAGGGCGTGCTTGGCTTCGAGCAGGAAGCCCTGCTGGATGAGGCTTTTGACCTGCTCCGAATAGCTCGCATCCACGAGGGCGTTCACTTTCCAGTCCGCGATGCGCTGGTTGTCGATGAGGGTGGTCCCATCTGATGGCCCCGCCTGGGCCGTCGTGGCGACCGACTTCATGCGATCGAGGCGGGCCTGTTTCTGCGCCTCCATCTCCGCCTTGCTTTTCGCGAGACCTTTCAAAGGCTCGGGTGTATCCGGCTCGGTTGACCGATCCCGCTTAGGCTTGCCGAGGGTATGGCCGGAGCGATTCTGCACGTTGCCGTACATCTTCGTCGCCTCGTTCAGATCCCCTGCGAGGAATTGGATGTCCCCGTAGCGAATGCGCGCCCACTCGGACACTTCGTCCTTCAGATTCTGCTGAAGGATCGGCTCCAGAATTTTCCGCGCGGTATCGGGCTCGCCTTTGTAATACATGAAAATTTCCGAACGCCGGATTTTCATCATCCCTTTGGCGTATGGGGTACGGGCATCGCGCTCAAAGGTCTCCGTCCACTTCAAGGCCGTATCCGGGGAGGTCCGCGGCAGAAAATCCAGGAAGACTTCCTGGAGCGCGGCCTGCTTTTCCGCAGGGATCTTGCCCTTGAGCGAATCCCAGCGCACACGGAAGACGTGGTTCAACAGATCCTGTCCTTTGTTCAACTCCAGCGTCCGGAAAAAGTTATTCCAATGGCTCGCCGTCCAGTTTTCCGTCGGATCCTTGTCTGCCGGATACGCCTCCATCACATCCATCGCGGCCCGGCGGAAATGCTCCCGGTCTCCCGCGTTATTCAGATCGGTCTTCCGGGTCGTGAAAGGATAGAACGATACCTGTGCCGTCGACTTCACCGCGCCCGCCGTGGCGGTCAGGGCGACCTGAAAATCGCGACCGCCCGGAACGATCCAGTAGACCTCAGGCTTGGACAGCGCAGCCCCACCACCAAAATTCCAGGTGTAGCGCGTCCCCGCAGGCTGACCCGCGGCATCTGCACTCAGCTTGTAAACCAGTAAGGGGCGTTCATTCCCCATCCAGTAATTGGCCACCGGCACCGCGTTCACCCGCGCGATCGGACCCCCCGCCTTGAACTCGACCTGTTTCACCATCGCCGCACCGGAGCGAACAACTTCATCGTTGCGCAAAGGCCGAGCGGCCCACATCGACTCACCCGGATACGGGAGGTCGCTGGGCCGTACGCCGCCCAACGATTTGACATCGGTTTTCGGCGTTTTCCAGATCAAGGTCATGAGCCCGTTTTGATTCCCCGAATTGGGCGCCCACGCGAGCACCTCCAGGCGATGCAGGCCTTTGCTCAAATTCATCGAAGCGCCCACGCCGCCCGGCTTGTTGTTCTTCTTCTGCGGACTCAGGGTCTGTCCATCGATGCGCACGACGTTGCCGCCGGAGAAGGTTAAGGGGCTGATCCAGGTGTCGCCCGGATCGGTCACGTTGAGATAGGCCTGCATGTACAGGGACACCGCTCCCCCGCGATCCATCAGATCGCCCGGCACGGAAAGCGGTGCCTGCTTGGAACCGGCACGGTTCCGGACGTGGGCCATACGATTCACTGCACCGAGACTCGCCAGCTGCTGGGCGCCCGCCTGGCTGCCCAGCCCGGGCTGTGTGCAAAGCAAGGCACTCGGGGTCAGGCCGGAATCCGGACGCCAGGTCACCGGCTGATTGGAGGGGCCGAGATAGATCACGACATCACCCTTTTTCTTTGGCGACTCGAAAAGGATATCGACCCCGGTTTCAGCATTTTCCCAGAGTGTGTAGGCCTTTAACTCATTGCCGGCCGCATCCACTGCAACCGGGCGAATGAAGGGCTTGGGCAGCACGCCGCCATCCTCGATGTGCACGTGATAGCCCGCCGTATCATGCGTGGGACTGCCCGCCAGCTGGACCGTCACCCGCACCGGGGCCTGGTCAAACTTCCATTGGGCAAACGCGGGAATCGTGAGGGAAATAAGGATGGAGGTAAAATATCTCATAGTCAATAGGTGGGTCATGATGCTCCCCGCGGTTGAACCTGTTCCGCGCGCTCAGAAAAAGGTCGGCTGACGTGCACTTACAAATTCTCGTTCAGTGATTTGTAATATTCAGCCACGAGATCCCGGTATTTCTCCGGCGCCGCATCCGGACCGCCCTCGACCACGTCATCGATAAACGAGGGCTTGGCTTCCAGGTTAAACGTCCCGGTCATGGTGGCATCGATCTGCGCCTTGGCTTTTTTCAAGGAGGCCAGCGCGGCTTTCCGGTGCTCTTTCAGTTGGGCGATATTACCGCGCGCGACCGCATCTTCGGCCTGACGCAAATGATGCGCGGCATCTTTCAAGGAATCCGAACGCACGTTCTGCATGGAGGCCTTCGCATACATCGCCTCTGCGCGCTCGGACATGAGTGAATCCATCCCTTCGGCCGAACCGGCTTCCTGGGAATCCATGCGCTTGGCTCCGCCTTCCATTCCGACGTCGTCGGCTTTCCCCGT
>JBLIND010000235.1:0-10102 GCA_047639095.1 Candidatus Omnitrophota bacterium
GGTTTACGCCTGACCATCAACACCGTGGTCGGCTTTCTTCCAGCCGTGGTCATCGGCCTCGCCCTGAATGACCTGATCAAGGAATACCTGTTCGGACTCTGGCCCACCGTGGCCGCCTGGCTGGGCTGGGGCATTGCCCTGCTGTTTATCGACCGGAAATTCAAAGCCCGTCGCGAATCCGATGCCGGCTTAACCCTCGCGGAGCTGACCTGGAAAGGTGCCTTAATCATCGGCCTCATGCAATGCATCGCGATGTGGCCGGGCACCAGCCGCAGCCTGGTGACGATTCTCGGGGGCCTGTTCGTCGGCTTAAAATTGCGCGAGTCGGTGACCTTCGCCTTTATCCTCGGCATGGTGACCCTCACCGCGGCCACCGCTTATGATGGCCTCAAGCACGGCGAACTGATGCTGAGTCTCTACGGCCCCACCAGCCTGGGCGTGGGCATGGTTGTGGCATTGATTTCCGCGATCTTCGCGGTGAAATGGATGGTGGCCTACCTGAACAAGCATGGGATGGCGATCTTTGGCTACTATCGCATCGTCCTGGCATTGGTGGTCGCCGGCCTGCTGCTCAGCGGCAAACTCACGGCTTGAATCAATGGATGCTGGAGCCGCGCCAGTTGAGTTTGTTCCGCAAGGCGCTGAAGTAGTCATAGCCCGGCAACTGGATGAATCGCGCGCCGACCTCGGTCTTCTGAAGATGCAGTTCATCGCCGGGATTTAAATCCGCGGTGACCTGACCATCGACCGCTAGAATCAGCGGTTTCGAGTTCCCGGAAATCACCGCCTTGATGCGACTGTTGTCTGGGACGATGACCGGACGGGTGCTCATGGTGTGGGGGCAGATGACATTCAACACAAAACCCGGCGTATTGGGATGCACAATCGGCCCGCCGGCCGAAAGCGAATGCCCGGTTGATCCCGTCGGAGTCGAAATGATCAAACCATCACAACTGTAGGTGGTCACCGGAATATCATCGATCGAAACATGGATGTGCGCGATGCTGGCCGAAGGTCCCCACGCGAGGACGACATCATTCAAGGCGATATGCGTTTCCTCGCTGTCGCCAATCCGACAGGCAATCATGGTCCGCTCAGAAATCGTAAAATCGCCGGCCTTGAGGCTGGCCAGGGTCGCGGCCAACTCCTCATCCACGGTGGCGGTCATGAATCCCAGATTCCCCAGGTTCACGCCGATCACCGGCACCGCCACCCCGCAGAGCTGGCGGACGGCCCGCAGCAGCGTTCCATCACCACCCAGGGTCATCAGCAGATCGATGGAAGCGGCAAAGTCGGCCTCATCCACTTTTAACGCAGAGGGGAGATGCCCAGCGGTTTTACCCCAGGCAACGAGTTGAAGATCCAGCGTGGACGCGAGCTCATCAAGATGGGCCAGCACTTCCGTAACCGGTTGCTTTTCGAAATTTGCGTGTACACCAAGTTTCATGCAGGTTTTTTCCACCAGGCGAGGAATTCGACATTCCCCTTGGGTCCTTTGAGCGGCGAGGTTACCACGTCATTCCAGGTCAGACCGAGTGTATTCTCACCGAAAGCGCGGACCGAAGCGATCACCTCCTGATGCACCTGCGGGTCGCGCACAACCCCACCCTTTCCGACCTTCTCGCGCCCCGCCTCAAACTGCGGTTTGATCAAGGTCAGCATCTCCCCTCCGGGTGCGAGGACCTGGGTCATCGCAGGCAGCAATTTGGTCAGCGAAATAAACGATGCATCGCAACTGGCAAAACCGGGAACCTCGTCCAGCTCCTCCGGGGTAAGGTAGCGGGCATTCTTCTGCTCCATTACCACCACGCGATCGTCGTTCCGCAGGCGCCAGTTCAATTGGCCGAGCCCGACATCGACCGCAAAAACTTTTCGCGCACCAAACTGGAGCATGCAATCCGTAAAGCCGCCCGTGGATGAACCGACATCCAGGCAGACGCGATCGGTCAAGGTGATCGGAAAGGTCTCAAGTGCGCCCAGCAGTTTGTATCCACCACGGCTGACGAAACGCTCCGGCTCTTGGACGGTAAGTTCCACATCTTCCGCGACCGATTGTCCGGGTTTGGAAGCGACCTGGCCATTGACCCGAACTTTCCCGGCCCGAATCAGTCGTTGGCCCAGCTCGCGACTTTCCACGAGGCCTCGTTCAAAGAGCAGCAGGTCTAGGCGGGGTTTAGCCATTCGATTATTTCATGGATCCGAGATCCGGAATCCGCTCGGTCAGGATCTTGACTTCGGCTTCCTGGCGACGCCGGATCACCCGTGCCACCAGCTCGTCGCCGGGCTTACCCAGGCTGACCAGGGTTTTCAAACTGCTACTGCTGGTAATGGTCTTGCCATTCACGGCTGCCAGGATATCCCCGGGCTCCAGTCCGGCTTTCATCGCGGGTCCATTTTCGATAACCTCGCTGATCATGATGCCATAGGGCGTTTCTTCTGTGACCAGTCCGATGTACGGCACGTCGCTGTTCTCGCCCTTGATGATCAACTCCGCCATGCGGAAGGCAATTTTGGCGGGCACGGCGAAACCGAGACCGATGCTGCCGCCGATGCCGTCGGCGGTTTGGATGTAGGTATTGATCCCAATTAAATGCCCTTCGACATCCACGAGTGCGCCACCGCTGTTACCGGGATTGATGGGCGCCGAGGTCTGAATAAAATCGATCAGGGGCAGCAGCTCGGAAGCGCGCCCTTTTTGACTCACCACCCCATGGGTGACGGTGCTGCTCAAACTGTAGGGTGATCCGATGGCCATAACCAGCTCACCCACCCGGATCGCATCCGAATCCCCCTGCTCAATCACGGTGAGGGGCTTATCCGGATCGGGCTCGATTTTCAGTACCGCAATATCGGTCTGGCTGTTGCTTCCTATATATTTGGCCGGATACGAGGTTCCGTCGTTAAACACAACTTCCGCTTTGCTGGCGCGTTCGATCACGTGTCGATTGGTGAGGATGTATCCGTCTTCGCTGATCACCACACCGGATCCCTGTCCCACCGGTTCTTCCCGATAGAAACGCCGGTTGGTCCACCAATCGCGATACACGCGCGTGGCCCCGGTCTGAATTACCACGACCGAAGGCAGCGCGCCTTCTACCGCATCGGCCATCGCCTCACTGACCTGGGCCGCAATGTTTCCCCCGCTCAGATTACGTTTGACGGGCACTTCCTGAAGGTCTTCCGGCGCTTTTTCGGCGAGCTGGGTTTTGGACAAAACATACGGCACGGCGACGGCAACCGCTATCAGGCCGGCCACTGCAATGGTGCGTTTCATAATCTGCTTCCCTGTCATCAGGATGGGCCAGACGCCCCTTCTTCGAAAGGAGCCGTGGTGATCTCGCCTTCTTTTCTGACCAGCTTTTCGATTTTGCGTTCAACTTCATCCAGCTTGCTGGAGCAGGACTTCACCAGGCCGGAACCTTCTTCGAAATGTTTAATCATGTCGTCGAGACTGAGCTTCCCGCTCTCCATCTGCCCGACGATGGATTCCAGGCGCGTCAACGCGTCCTCGAAGCCGAGGGCTTGATCGTTTTTCTTTCCGGCCGCTTTGCCCGGAGTCTTATCTGCTGCGTTTTCTGCCATGGCTGTCCCGTCAGGTGGATTCGATGGTCATGATATAAGAGAAATATCCGAAAGTGCAAGATTGGGACACCATTGGATGGTCGCCCAGCTGTATACCGGACTAAAAAGCGCGTCGAACAAAGAGGATCAAAGCGATCAACCCGACGACCCCCGCCAGCGAGAAGTAGAACATCTTTTTCAAGGCTTTGCTGGTCTTCTGCAACGAGGCCAGGGCACGGCGCTCGCCCAGCTCGACGACCGGAACTGTGCGGAGATCGGCCTGGTTCATGCGCCGAGTCGCTCCGGGCACCGGTGCCAGAACGTCTTCGGTGCCGTAGCGCAGGAGTCCGGGTCCCTCGGTCATCGCCTCAAAAATGATCCGACGCGGGGTGGCAAAGGCCTGCACATGGAGCGGGACCACCGGGGTTTCACCCCCGTGATACAGCTCGATCTTCAACCAGCGGAACGTGCAACGCTGGAGGGTGATATCGACGAGGGGAAACCGCTCGGTCGCCTGCAGAACCGGCTCGCTCACCAACTGCCAGGAATTGGAGGCATCATTGCGTCCGGAAATACGTGCCGCCCGGATCAACGCGCGGGGACCGAAATCAAACCGAAGCGTATCGATCGGCCGGGAGATGAAGCCGGAGTCGTAACCGGCTTCCGACCAGCCCGACGCACCCGCGACCATCTCCTGCTCGCAGGTCATCGGCACCCCGCTGATTTCGCCCGAGCGGAAGCGTTGGTGGCCGACACTGAGCTGGCTGACCTTGAAATCGAGTGGGGATCCGACCTCCGGATGAACGCGCACCACCAGAATCGAGGCCGTCGATTCGTCATAGCGCAGGCGCCGCAGCACCGCGTTAGCCGCAGGACCGAAATGCACGAGGTAGCCATCCCCCAGGGCCGCCAGCTCACCCGATGGGGATTTCGAAAATATTTCGACCTCGCGACGATAATGTCCGCCTGAACTTCGGATGGTCAGGACATTGTGCTCCATCCTCCCCCCCGCCAGCTGGTTGGGAAACAGTTGGACCTCGAGCTCAACATACGGCTGCTCGCCACCCACCGTCTCGTGGCGCAGCATCCGGGCGGACAAGGTGGCCAGGCTCGACTCCTCGCGTGGCGTATGAATCACGTAGGGCCAGGAAAAGCCCGTGCTGTCCATGATCCGAAAGTCCTGGGGAAAGGCGTGAGCGCCATCGAAAACCGCTTCGGGCAGGTCGAACTGGTAGACCTCACCGCGCAGGATTTCCGATTCGATGGTTTGCAGATAATCGAAGACCGGCCCCTCAGGCTCGCCGTAGACGCCCAGCACCAGGCCGAAGCTCACCAGGAGCCATCGTTTCTTTGTAGTGTTCATCCGTTCCCTTAAAAACAACATCGTATCCCCGACACTATACCCAGACCTTCCGCGACTTCACAACCTCATGGTATTTGCCTGAGAGGAATTTCTGCCGTGCCTGCAAGAGGTGCAGCCGCCCTTCGTCCGAACGCGAATACACCAGCTTGGTACGTTCCACCTTTTTCTTCCAGGCCTGATGAAACACCTCGGCCCCGGCCTTATTTGTCCCGAGGAGATCGGGAACGGCATAGACCGCATGCCGATTCACCAGGAGATAGCGAGGATTCACCAGCGGATTAAACACCTCGACGAGCGCGGCCGTGAACAGGCTTTCTTCGCGCGCGCTCAGGCCGGTCACTCGGGTGTAGATCTGGTGTTTTCCCGGCGACACCACGATCGGCGCCTGGGCGTGTGCGGCATCGATGTGTCCGAGTTCGGACAGGCATTCCAGCAGGAGGCGCGCGATCCGCCGGGTCTTGTTCAATTCAGATCGCCCACGCATCCAGTTGCTCATCCAGGAATCACCCTGGAGCAGATACCGCGCGATCGGATGGCTGGGCAGGCGCTGCAGGGGAACAAACACCTCGCGGGCTACGCGATAGGATTCCCGGACCGTCAGCGCACCTGCGGACCCGACGACCTTCAGCCACCGAACCCGCATCGCTTCGCGCTCCCCCGCCGCGACACAGGTGGATTGATTGAGCGCATGCAATTCATCCAGGCTTTTCGTCTTCGCATCAATGCCCGTCCGTTCAATTCCATCTTCGATGATGTCTTCCTCTGTCGACAGACCGACAAACATCTTGAAGCGGCGCTCGAGCAGGGGCAGATCGGTCAACGCATCCTGGATCGGGGACTCCCACCCGTCCTCCTCCGCCTCCAGCCCGGGAGATACACAGGCGAGGTGCCAGATGTTGGCAGTCTTCTCATCATCCCGTGGATCCACTCGGATCGCCCGCCCGCGCAACTGGTTGGACGTCATGTACGAGCCCACCACCGTCGCCAGGACCAGGCTGTTGATCGCGGGTGCGTCCCAACCTTCACCCAATAGGGCGGTGGTCCCCACCAGGACCTGGATGTGGCCTTGCTGAAAGAGTTCGGTCATGACCTCGATGATGCGCGAGGCCTCTGCGCCCTGCAGGCGAATGGCCAGGTAGGTCGGGTCGTGGATCAACGGAGTGGCCTGCACGACCGCCGGGTCGATCCTGCGATCGCGCAGATCCTGATCCAACAAGGGCCGCATACTCGCGGGCAGGACAACGATTTTGCCCGACAGAATTCCGATTTCCAAGCCGCTGAAGCGCAGGCGGCGCAGATGTTCGAACACGGGAACGACGCCCACCTTAGTGATATCCCGATTCGGGGCGTCGAGCGAGGGGAAGGCATCCTCGCGAATGTAATCCGTGATCACCACGCAGCGCAGCGTTTCACGCAGGGCGGTATACTCCAGCTCAACGATCTCGGCGATGCTGTAGAGTTTACTGATGCTCGAACGAAGCAAGCGCGCATGGAGCGGAGTGGTCTTCAAGAGGACGCGACGCTGGTGCACGGCACCGATGCTGGAGACGCGTTCCCGGAGGCGCGTGCGCAGCGGCGCGAAGGACGCCTTCATGCATTCATCGCGATAGAGCAACTGGTTGAGCAGGACCTCCGCCCAACCGGGGGAAAAAACGGGCAATTCCACATCGTCCAGTCCGAGTACCTTCCGATAGCCCTCCGGGACGACGCCGTGGGCGTGGTGCAGGTAGACCGCAAGGCTTAAGGCGAAATCACTTTCGGCGAGCAAACGATTCATGTGGGCTTTCGGCGCGTCCACCAGAGGGTGGGCCTGGACCGCGGCGACCAGCTCAGCATCCAGCCCGAGATCGCCGAGGAAAATCTGTACGCCTTCCTGGTAGAGTTGCAGCTGTTTGCGCTCCTCTTCGCCGGGGATGCTGAAGTAGATGTAGTCCTGATGCGGGCAGAGGTTGCGCTCGCGAACCAACTCGGGAATCGGAATCTCTTCATCGATCTCCCCGCACAAGGCGATATACCGATTCCACTCCACCTGGGAAACATCGTACGGCGGGGTGGCCGTGAGCGAAACCAGGAAGGGCTGCTCCAAGCCCTCCTTGATCTGCATGAGACATTCCCACCAGGACTTGCGCAGGTGATGTGCTTCATCGAAGATCAGGGTGTTCACCCCGGCCTTTTGCAAGGTCGCGAGGACCACTTCCGGGCTCTGTCGATCGACCGCGGCCTTCATGCCCTGGTAGGTGCTCACGGTGAGGGCTCCCGGCGCGTCCACATCGGTCGAGATCCAATCCGGCGAGATGGACCGCTGGAGAAACAAGTCGGTAAAGCGGCGAATCCACTGATCGCGAATGCCCAGGCTGGGGGCAAAGATCAGAGTGGGTTGATCCAGGCGAAGCATGATCTCCAGACCGAGCACCGTTTTCCCCGATCCGGGTGCGGCCACCACATGAAAGTGACGATCCGCCGCATGTGTTTCGAGGTCGGCGAGGATGCGCGCCTGGTAGGGACGCCACGGATATATAAAACCTTTCACCTCGCAGAACGTCGCCATCGCATGACAAGGAAAGCACACCCGCACTGTCGGATCAATGGTTGACTCCCTACGCCTTTTCCGTTTGGATGCCCGCTCGTTAAAACGTAACTGGAGAACCCCCTATGTCAGACCCCGACTACAAAGGCTATTGGAAGGAGAATCTCAAACTCCTCGCCATCTGCTTAACCATCTGGTTCATCTGTTCCTTTGGTTTTGGCATTCTCTTCGTCGAACTCTTCAACAAGGTGAACTTCCTGGGTTACCCCCTGGGCTTCTGGTTCGCCCAGCAGGGTTCGATCATCGTATTTCTAATCCTCATTTTCTTCTATGCGATCAAGATGAACAAGCTCGACCGCAAATACAACCTGCAGGAAGACTAATCCATGGACCTTACGAATCTCACTTACCTTGTCGTTGGCCTGACTTTTGCGATCTATATCGGGATCGCCATCTGGGCACGCGCATCCAGCACCAAGGAATTCTACGTGGCGGGAGGACATATCCACCCGGTTGCAAACGGACTCGCCACCGCCGCCGACTGGATGTCTGCCGCATCCTTTATCTCCATGGCCGGCCTGATCGCGTTTAACGGCTACGGAGGATCCGTTTTTCTCATGGGCTGGACCGGAGGCTATGTGTTGCTCGCCCTCCTGCTGGCACCTTATTTACGAAAATTCGGCAAGTTTACCGTGCCTGAATTTATTGGTGACCGCTACTACTCCAAAGTCGCCCGCATTGTTGCAGTTATCTGCCTGATCATCGCCTCGACCACGTACGTCATCGGACAGATGAAAGGCGTCGGCGTTGCCTTCGCGCGCTTCCTGTCGATTCCCTACGAGACCGGCCTCATTGTCGGCATGGCCATCGTCTTCGTCTACGCCGTCATGGGCGGGATGAAAGGCATCACCTACACCCAGATCGCGCAGTACGTCGTCCTGATTTTTGCCTACACCGTACCTGCCATCTTCATCTCCATGCAGTTAACCGGGAATCCGATTCCTCAGTTAGGCCTGGGAGGAAGTCTGGAGGATGGAACCCACCTGTTGACGAAGCTGAATCAAGTGGTGGTCGATCTCGGATTCCTGGAATACACGACGAAGAGTGCGTCGATGGGCAGTAAGCTGAATATGTTTATGTATACGCTTACCCTCATGATCGGCACTGCCGGTCTGCCCCACGTGATCATTCGCTTCTTCACCGTGCCGAAAGTACGTGACGCCCGGATGTCTGCGGGATGGGCCCTCTTCTTCATCGCGATTCTCTACACCACCGCCCCGGCAGTGGGTGCCATGGCTCGCTTGAATTTCATGCGGACCATACAGCCCGGCACGGTCGGCGCCGTCGATGGCAACCTCCCCTACGAAGAACGCCCGGAGTGGTTTAAAAACTGGGAAACTACGGGCCTCCTGCACTTCGAAGACAAGAATGGCGACGGGCGCATTCAATATTATAACGATGCGAACGAGAAGTTTACCGCCAAGGCGGAAGGCTTCGGCTGGAAGGGCAACGAAGTGGGACACATCCCCTTCCGCAAAACGATTGAAGCCAAGAAGAGCGGGCCCGACCAGGATATCATGGTCCTCGCGAATCCCGAAATCGCCGCCCTGCCCAACTGGGTCATCGCGCTCGTCGTGGCCGGGGGCCTCGCAGCCGCCTTGTCCACCGCTGCCGGCCTGTTACTGGCCATCGCTTCATCGGTTTCGCACGACCTCTGCCGGGGCATCTTTGCCCCCAACATGTCGGACAAGCAGGAATTGCTGACCAGCCGTGTCGCCATGGCCGGTGCGATCCTCGTCGCCGGTTACCTCGGCCTGAACCCGCCCGGTTTTGCCGCCGGCACGGTGGCCATCGCGTTCGGCCTTGCCGCATCGTCGATCTTCCCCGCCTTGATGATGGGCATCTTCATGAAGAAGGCCAACCGCGAAGGTGCGATTGCCGGCATGATCGCCGGTCTGCTCGTCACGATGCTGTATGTGTTCCAACACAAAGGTATCTTCTTCATCCCGGGCACCGCGTTCCTCGGCGACATGAAGGAGAGCTGGTTCTTCGGGATTTCACCCAACGCCTTCGGTGCGGTGGGAGCAGGTGTCAACTTCCTGGTGGCGTTTATCGTCTCCCATGTGACGCCACCGCCCCCGCAGGAGATTCAGGACCTCATCGAGGACATCCGGATCCCCGTCGGCTCTGGTGAGCCAGCAGATGTACATGCCATCCCCCACCACTGATCCAAGGGGATCCGGCAGATACCTGAACGCGAAAGGCTGCATGCCGTCATGCAACCGCATTTCAAAAACCGACATCGTTTATAACTGATTCCGCAGAGCGCTCCGGGCATACTTGGACCATGAAGACAAAACGGCTCCTTGCTACCGTCGCCCTCCTGTTCACAGGCTGCACTCAGGAATCCCAGAACAAGATCGGCCGGGCCGTCCAGAACTGGACCGGCACCAACGGTGTACTCGACATCTATGCAGGCGAAAAACTCGTCAAACGCTTCATCAAGATCGACAAGCTGTCCACGGCAAGTGGCACCCAGGATGGCAAGCCCCGACCCTACCGTTTCGGCTATGGCGTCATGGATACGAACCAGAATCTCAAGGTCGACGACGACGAGAAAAAAGTATACTTCGAGTTCAGTGATTACTCGA
>JBLIND010000236.1:0-10089 GCA_047639095.1 Candidatus Omnitrophota bacterium
CGAAACCTTGATGGCGGTGAAGATGACTCGGATGCGCGCTACGCGCTTGGGGCTTGGACGATCATGCCGAACCACGTCCATGTTCTCGTGCATCCGCTGCATGACGAGATCACTCCTCTCGAAGAAGTTTTGCGGTTGTGGAAAGGTGCAAGTGCCGTGAGTTAAATCGCGTTCACGAAGGCACTGGTCCCGTATGGTTTCAGGAAAGCCATGATCGGATCGTGCGGGATACGGAACATTTGTGGCGATGCTTGCAATACATTGGCAGCAATGGTGCCTTGGCGGGGGTGGATGAAGATGCGTATGGGCGTTGGGTATGTTCGTCGTGGCGTGCTGAGGGTTGGGGCTTTGACGGGTGATGGGCTTGGAGATGGTGGATACGGGCTAAAGCCCATGCTACGGGAGGCGTTTCCAGAACTGCTCCAGCAGGCCCTTCATCCGCGGCATCGTAGCCTTTGTTGTATCCGTGACTTCTTCATGGCTCAGGGCCTGGCCACCGATGCCGGCCGCGTAGTTGGTCATGCAGGATACGCACGCGACGCGCAGGCCGGCGGCACTGGCGAGTATCGCCTCGGGCACGGTCGACATGCCTACGGCATCGGCGCCCCACTGCTTAAACGCCTGGATCTCGAAAGGGGATTCGTAGGTCGGGCCGGATGCGGCGAGGTACACGCCTTGCGATAAGCTGAGACCGATGTCCGTTCCCGCCGCGACCAGTTTTTCCCGCAGCGCGGCATCGTAGACGTAACTCTGGTCGGGAAAACGGGGGCCCCAGCAGGGGTTATGATCGCCAACCAGGGGATTAGCTCCCATGAAGTTGAAGTGATCGCGCACAATCAGTAGATCGCCGGGCGAAAGGTCTTCGCGCATGCAGCCCGCAGAATTGGTCAGCACCATCGTTTGCACCCCGCACTGTTTCGCGACGTAAATCGGCAGGGCAATCGGCGTCCAGCCGACGCCTTCATAATAATGACGGCGACCCTGAAAGATAAACGTCTCCACCCCGTGCAGGGTGCCCCAACTCAGCTCGCCGGCGTGGCCAACCACGCCCGGTTTGCCGAAGCCCGGGATGTCTTCGTAGCTGAGTGAGCCGTGCAGTTCAAAGGCTTCGACGACCGTGCTCCATCCCGATCCACAGATCAGCGCGGTTGAGGGCCGTGCGTTCGGCCAGGTCTTTTGAATGCAGTGGGCGGCTTGTTCCAGCAGTTCGTAATTCACAGAGAGGATCCTTCGGGGAGTATCAGTTGGTTGATGAGCGGGGGCGCCTGGACCGGTTTGGAAACGATGACGATGGCCTGGTCGAAGAGCGTCTGGGCCTCCTCCAGCTGGCTCGTGGGATTGGTGTGAATGGTCAGGAGCGAATTGCCTTTGGTGACATGTTCGCCGACCTTCACGAGGTGGGTAATCCCTACCGCATGATCGACCTGGTCCTCGGTTTTCATGCGCCCGGCACCGAGGAGCTGAACCGCCCGACCAATCAGATCGGCGTCGACTTCGGCCACGTAACCCGTGCTCGGCGCGGGAAGCGGGCGTTGGGACGCCGCCTGTGGCAGCTGGGAAACATCGATCAGCGCCTGTGGATCTCCGCCATGCGCCGCGACCATGTGTTTAAATTTGTGGAAGGCCTCGCCGGATTTGATGTAACCCTGCAGGAGTTCCATCGCCTCGTCCGTATCCTTAACCCGACCGGCAAGGATGAGCATACGGGCGCTGAGCTGCAGCGTGACCTGCATGAGGTCGTCGGGCCCCTTGTCGTTCAGGCATTCGAGCGCTTCGACGACTTCGACCGCATTGCCCGCCGAACGGCCCAGGGGCTGGTTCATATCGGTGATCAGGGCGTTGACTTTTTTACCCATGCGGGTGCCGACCTCGACCATGTTGCGGGCAAGGTGCTCGGCATCTTCACGCGTTTTCATGAAGGCTCCTTTGCCCCATTTGACGTCGAGCACGAGCGAGTCGATCCCTTCGGCGAGTTTTTTGCACATGATGCTCGCGGTGATGAGAGGAATACTTGGCACCGTGGCCGTTACATCGCGGAGCGCATACAGTTTCTTGTCCGCGGGCGCGATGTCGCTGGTCTGGCCGATCATGGAGCACTGGTGTTCTTCGAGCGTCGCAAGGAATTCTGCTTCCGAGAGATCGACCCGGTAGCCGGGGATCGATTCCATCTTGTCGAGCGTGCCGCCGGTGATGCCAAGCCCCCGGCCCGAGATCATGGGGACGACCACGCCGCAACAGGCCACCAGGGGTGCCAGAATGAGCGAGACCTTATCCCCGATGCCGCCGGTGGAGTGCTTGTCCGACTTGGTGCCGGGAATGCCGGAGGTATCGATGACCTTGCCGGAGTGCATCATGGCATCGGTGAGGAAGGCCGTCTCTTCAAACGTCATCCCGTTGAGGTAAATGGCCATCGCCATGGCGGCCATTTGATAGTCGGGAATCTCACCGATGGTATATGCGTGAATGAAGGCGCGAATTTCCTCTTCGGTCAGCTCGCGCTTGTCGCGTTTCTTTTCAATCAGCCATTGGGGTACCATGATAAACGCCTTGTTTGGGGTTGCAGGCCCGGCCTTCGCCGCATGCTGAACAGCTGCATGTGTCGGCCGCGGAGGGGACCGCCATCTTGCGCTTAATTACCAACCGGATGCCAGGTGGTTTTGGTCTCCAGCGCATCGAGAATGTAATAAGGGGACTGCGATTCGGCATCCATCCAATTGCGGTCGGCATGATTGATCACACGCTTGATATTGTCGACCGCCTTCAGCTGAATGTCCTTCGATTCCTCCGGGTCTGCTCCGGTGTAGACCACCGCATTGACGTCCATGTGTGAGGCGAATTGGCCGGACAATTCTTTGCGTTTTCCCGTAAGGATATTGACCACACCGCCCGGCACATCCGATGCGTTGAGCACTTCGGCCAGAGTGATGGCGCAGAGAGGTTTGGATTCACTGGCCAGGATGACGCAGGTGTTACCCCCGGTGATGATGGGGGCCATGACCGAGATCAGCCCGACAAGCGAACTCTCTTCCGGGGCCAGAATGGCCACTACGCCGGTGGGCTCGAGCATGGAAAAGTTGAAGTGCGAAGAGGCGACCGGATTCACGGACGAAAAAATCTGCTGCACCTTGTCGGCCCAACCGGCGTAGTGGACCAGCCGTTCGATGGCGAGGTTTACCTCGGCGGTGGCTTGGACCTTGGTGCTGCCCTGTTGTATCAGTTCATCGATGAACTGCGCGCGACGCCCTTCCAGAATCTCTGAAATGCGATACAGGATTTGCCCCCGGTTAAAGGCGGCGCGTGATGACCAGCCGGCAAAGGCGCTGCGGGCGGCCACGACGCTGTTCCGGAAATCCTTGCGCGAACTCAGGCAGATGTCGGCGAGAAAAGAGCCGTCCGGCGCATGGACTTTATAATAACGACCGGATTCGGTGCGGGGAAACTGGCCCCCGATGTAGATCTTATACGTTTTCTGGACGTGAATCCGCTCGCTGCCTGCCGAAGGGGTGACGGCTTTCGGAGCCGTCGGCTTTTTGACGGTTGCGGTTTTCCGGGCCGGCGATTTCTTTGCCGATCGCTTGCTGGTGCCCGAGGCGGATCCATTCGTAGAGGCGTTTTTCATGGTCCGAGGAATGTATCACGGAGGATTGGGTCTGACGAAGAAAATATAGGGGGCCGAACGGCCATTATTTGGGCGAATCCGGAAAGAAATCGCCCAGGGTAGGGCGTTTTATCTGCTGGTTGATCTGCACGCGTTTTCGGGCGAGTGTCCGGGATTGCCCCTCCAGATCGTACAGGAACATGTTGCACGATCGGGTGAAACAGCCGGATGCCGCGGTGAGCTCGATGATGGCCCGGTCGTTTGAGACGACAGTGGACGTTTCCGGCTTGGGAAGCTCGTGACAGAGCCGCTCGATATACGCATCCGCCGATTGGTTCTTATTGGTATAGACGATGTGAAAATGTTCGGTCCGGCTTTGGGCTGCACGACTGAACTGACGCCCGTCAAAGACCAGGGTGACGTAGTCCGCCTTGCGGCGCCATTGATCGATTTCGCGGATGAGGGCTTCGCGATGATGATCGAGTTGGATTTTACTGCCCAGTTGTCCCGGATGTTTCACATGCAGGAGGCTGTAACCGTCGATGATGTAGTGTGTCTGTTGCATTCTGCTTGGCATTCCTTTGCCCAGCTTTCATAATGCCGCGAAATTCAGGTCTACGCAAGGCCGCTGGAGAAAACGATTTTGAGTAAGACCTATCAAATAGCCCTTTTGCCCGGTGATGGAACTGGAGCCGAGATGGTGTCGGAGTCGAAAAAGGCCCTGGATGCTGTCGCCGCCCGCTACGACTTCAAGGTGGCCTATCATAGCTATCCCTTCGGGGGTGAGCACTACCTGAAGCATGATGAGCTGCTCCCGGATTCTGCTCTGGAAGAAATGCGATCCATGGATGGCATCCTGTTCGGCGCGCTGGGGCATCCGGATGTCAAGCCGGGTATCCTCGAGCGGGGCATCCTCATGCGATTGCGCGTGGAGCTCGACCAATATATTCACTTGCGCCCGGTCCGCTTGTTCCCCGGTGTTGCCAGCCCCTTGAAAGATAAGGGGCCGGAGCAGATTGATTTTGTGGTCGTCCGCGAGAACACCGGCGGCATCTACTCCGGCGTAGGTGGGGTATCGATGCGGGGGACCGCACACGAAGTCGCCACGGAAAGCATGGTCTACTCACGCATGCAGGTGGAGCGTTGCGTGAGCTACGCTTTTGACTACGCATTAAAAAACGGACGCAAGCGGGAGCTGTCACTCTGCGGAAAGAGCAGTTTTCTGACCTACGTGGGCGATTTGTGGGACCGCGTGTACGAAGAGCTGGGGGAGCGCATGTTCCCGGAGGTCAATCGATCGAACTATCATATCGATGAGATGTGCATGTTGCTGGTCAAGCGTCCTGAGATGTTCGACGTCATCGTCGCGCCCAACATGTTTGGGGATATTCTCGCCGATCTCGGCGCGGTCCTGCAGGGCGGGGTGGGGTATGCGACCTGCGGAAATATCAATCCGGAAGGCGTCAGCATGTTCGGCCCAATCGGCGCCGATTTTCGAACCGAGGTGAATACGCCCCAGCGCATCGTGCCCGTTGCCGCCGTGAGTGCCGTGTCCATGTTGCTCGAAAACCTGGGAGAGACGGAAGCGGCCGACCAGGTGGACTCCGCCTTGATGTTTATCTGCGGTACCCGCCTCGCCCGCACCTTTGGTGCTTACGGCTCGTCTGAGATTGGCGACATGATCGCCGAACAAATCGTCATGTAACCCGTAGCTTGGCAATCCCTTGCCGAGTCCACCCTGCTAAGTCACCACCTGCAATTCACCCCGCTAACTAAGCAACGAACGCCAACACCCATCACGCTCCGCGGGGAATCTCGGATCGCAATGCATCCAGGAACAAGCGCAGAATCTCCGTCCGCTCCTCCGCCAGCGCCCTGCCGGCATCCGTCTTCATCGTGCCCGCGAGCGTAAACAACTTCGCGTAAAAGTGATCGACGGCAAAATGTTTGTCATCCGGTGTACGGGCCTCACAGAACGGATCGTCGGGATGAAAAAGTTTGCTGCCCATAAATCCACCCAGCATCAGGCAGCGACTCAGGCCGATGGCCCCCAGGGCATCGAGTCGATCCGCATCCTGGAGCACTTTTGCTTCGGTCGTCTGCGTCGGAATATTCGCGGAGAAACTATGCGCTTCGATGGCGTGATGAATCGCCGGGAAGTGCTGTGCGGGATAATCCCATCCCGCGAGCAGGGTCAGCGCATGATCCGCCGCCAAGCCTGAGGCGCGCGCGCGATCCGGCGAGTCTTTGGGCACATGCACGCAGTCATGCAGCCAGGCGGCCGGGATCAGGATGTCGAAATCCGCGCCTTCCGTCCCCGCGAGCTTTTGCGCATTCGCGACGACCCGTTCGATATGCTGAGCGTCATGTGCAGGATCCCCTTCGGCTTCGCCGAGCAGCCAGGTGCGAAAGATGTGTTGCCAGTGGGATTGATTGGTCATGAAATCGTAGTTACCTGCGCCAGGCTCGAATACGACCGGCCAGATCATCGGCTTCACGCACATCGGAAATCACCGCGCAGCAGTCGGCCCCGGCGGCGCGGAGCTCGGGCGCGTTCTCCGCGGTAATGCCGCCGATGGCGACGACAGGTAGATCGACGAGGGTGCGCAGCATCCGGAAGCGGTCGATTCCCAGGGGTTTGTAATCCATTACCTTCGAGGTCGTTTGGTGGACGGTGCCAATCGCGATGTACGAAGGGTTGTAGCTGCGGGCGCGGGCGATCTCGAACAGGGAATGGGTGCTCAGGCCGAGGCGCATGCCTGCGGCGGCGAGCGCTTCGAGATCGGCACGCTCGAGATCATCCTGACCGAGATGGACGCCGTACGCGCCGTGTTTCAACGCAAGTTCCCAGTCATCATTGATGAATACCTGGGCCGCGTATAATCGACCGGCCTTGACCGCGGCTTCGACTTCTGCATCGCGATCGGCGTCGGTTCGATTCTTCATGCGCAGTTGAACGATCTGTACGCCTTCGGCGAGGAGGCGCTGCACCCACTCCGCTGAGTCGACGATGGGGTAGACGTCGAGCTCCGGAACCTTGAGGGCGGGGAACTGAGGCGAGCGGTGCTCATAGTCCGTTGAAATTATTGGCAGGTCGCTGCCATCTTCAGGAAACGGTCGAATACCCAGAGGGCCCGGTCCCTGACCCAGGTCGAGGCTGTGCCGAAGAGCCTGGTTGACGAAGGCCTTTGCGGTGACCAGGGCTTCACCCGCATCCGGATCGCGTGCGAGACAGGCCGCGATCGCGGACGACAACACGCAGCCGGTGCCGTGGTCATTCGTGGTGTCGACGCGCGGCGAGGACAGCCAGAGTGAATTTTCCCCATCGGTAAAATAGTCGCGGGACCATTCGCCATCGCCATGGCCGCCTTTGATCAGGACGCTGGCCGGCCCATAAGACAGGATGCGTTTTGCGGCATCCGGGATCGTATCCGGCGTCAGGGTGGTCAAGCGGGCGAGGATCGCGGCCTCTTTGAGATTGGGGGTAATCATCCAGAGATGCGGCATGAGTTTATTGCGGAGGGCTTCTACCGCGGAAGGGTCCATGAGCCCCTTGCCGGTGCTGGCGCCCATAACCGGGTCGCAGACCACTGGCGCTTCGCAGTTTTTCAGAAAGCGAGCGATGGCGAGGATGTTGCCCATGATGCCGACCATGCCGATCTTGATCGCATCCGGCGGCAGGTCTTTGGCCAGGCAACGGATCTGGGCTTCGACCAAGTCGGCGGCGAGAATATCGCTGCGATCCACGTTGGTGGTGTTCTGGGCGGTGATCGCGGTGAGAATCGTGCAGCCGTGCACGTTCAAGGCATTAAAGGTCTTGAGGTCGGCCTGGATGCCGGCACCGCCGCCGCTGTCTGAACCCGCAATCGTCCAGGCGATGGGCCAGCGCTCACGCATGTTTTTCTTCCTCCTGATGCCAGAAGGGGGTGCCGAGGGTGGGGGTGCTCGGGGAGGCGGTTTCGCGTTTGCCCATGAGGCCGGCTTTGTAGCCGAGCCGTCCGGCTTCGACCGCTTTTCCGAAAGCCATGCCCATCGCGATGGGATCGTCGGCCAGGGCGATCGCGCTGTTCACAAGCACGCCGTCGTACCCGAGTTCCATGGCTTTTACGGCATCGGAGGGCGTGCCGATACCGGCGTCGACCACCAGTTGGATTTCCGGCAGACGTGCGCGCAGGGTTTGCAAGAGATAGGGGTTTAAAATGCCCTGTGCCGATCCGATGGGGGCGGCCCACGGCATGACGATCCGGCAACCGGCTTCGACCAGGCGCTGCGCAATGATCAGGTCTTCGGTTGCGTAGGGGAAAACTTCAAAACCATCGGCCGCGAGGATGCGCGCGGCTTCGACCAGCGCGATCGGGTCGGGTTGCAGCGTGTACTCGTCGCCGATGAGCTCAAGCTTGATCCAATGGGTATCGAACACCTCACGGGCCATGTGAGCGGTGGTCACAGCTTCCTTGACCGACTTGCAGCCCGCGGTGTTGGGCAGGACGGCGCAGTCGAGGTTGCGGATGGTTTCCCAGAAGGCCTGTCCGCCTCCTTCGGCCGATTCGCGGCGCAGAGAGACCGTGATAATGCCGGCGCCGGATGCGGTGACCGAGGCCTGCAGGGCTTCCGGGGATGGATAGCGTGCGGAGCCGATCATCAGTCGACTTTTTACCCGGACATCGGCGATGTCCCATTCTGTTGATGTGTTACTTATAATCGTTGTTCTCTGTTGGTGCGGGCCGGGCTTAACCGCCCTGCTCTTAACCGCCCTGCTCTTAACCGCCCTGCTCTTAACCGCCCTGCATCGGCCCGACGATTTCAATGTCATCGCCATCGGCGACGAGTCGTTCGCCATGTGTACTTTTGGGTACAAACTCCGTGTTCACGGCCACCGCCAGCTTTTGTTCTTCGCGATATCCGAGTACGCGCAACAGCTCTTGAAGACTTATCGATCCTTCAAAGTGCTTTGCATCTCCATTCACCATGCATTTCATGACACGCACTGTACTATGGGATCGGGAAGCTGCTGTACAATTTTTCCCGTGAGTATTTCACTGACGGCCTGCGTGAGCACGGGGGTGAGCAGGAATCCATGGCGAAACAGGCCATTGATTCGAATCAGGCCGTCGCCATGCAGGATGCGGGGGAGGTTGTCCGGGAAGGCCGGCCGGGCATCTGCCGCGCACTGAATGATTCGTGCTTCGCCGAAGGCTGGATGCACAGCATAGGCCGCTGAGAGCAGTTCCAGCATGCTGCGAACGCTCACCGGTCCGCGATCTTCGCTTTCCAGCTGGGTCGCGCCAATCACAAAGCGATGGTCCGGACGAGGGACAATGTAGAGGGGATAGCGCGGATGCATCAATCGGACCGGGCGATTCAACTGAACCTCGCGGCTTTCGACGTACACCAGCTCCCCGCGCACACCGCGCAGCTCCGGGAGATCGCTTTTCGCTCCGAGGCCCCGGCAGTCGATCACCCAGTCGTACGATCGCGACTGACCATTCGCGAAATCGATCTGGTGGGCTTGCACGTGACGAATCGGTGTCTGCGTCAGCCAGGTGACGCCGGGAGAAGCGCGCAAAGCATCACCGGTTTTTTCGAGCAGGTCGCGGTTGCTGATGTGCCCTTCGTGCGGGAAATACAGGCCGCGTGCAAAGCGATCCTCCAGGCCCGGTTCCAGGGCTCGAATGTCTGCGGTGTGGCAGACCTGCATCCCCGTTTCCGCTTCGGTAAATTTTTCCGCCTTGCGCTGGAGATGATCCAGGTTGGTGCGATCGTTGGTGTGCGCGACGACGAGACTGCCTTCGCCTTGCAGATAGACATCGAGTCCAAGCTCCTTGAGCAGGTGCTGCCAGCGCGGCACCGAGTCGGCCCCGAGCGTCGCGATTTCCGCGGGGGCATGTTCGAGTTCACAAAAAGGGGCCAGCATGCCCGCGCCCGTATAGGTGCAACTCTGTTCGGCCGAGGCCCGATCGGCATCGAACAGATCGATGGCGTGCCCTTGTCCGGCCAGGCGTAAGGACATGATGCGGCCGAGCAGGCCTGCACCTGCGATACCGATGGTCGGTTTCATGCGAGCAACTCCACGGTGATCCATTTGCGGACGGAGTTAATCAGCAGGATCTCATCTGCCTTTTCGAGTTCGTCTTTCATCAGGACCTTGGTCTTCAGGGTTTCATCGGCGATCAGCTTTGCCCGCAGCGCACCGCCGAGCAGGCCGCTGGAAATCGGCGGGGTGAAATGGTCCTCGCCAAAGCGCAGGACCAGATTGGCGAGGGTGGATTCGGTCAGTTCCCCCCGCTCGTTCCAGAGGATGACATCGTCCACCTCGGGAAAGCGTTCCCGCGCGGAAGTGTACTCTGCGCGATGCGTGGTTTTGTGGTAGAGGAACAGGTTGTCACTCGGAGTGGGCCGGTTGTCGAGGGCGACGCGGAAATGCCCCGGCTGCTCCTGGATCAGGGTGGTTGCGATGTGAAATTGGCCGTTCGGCTCGACGGTCAGGCGCA
>JBLIND010000237.1:0-10071 GCA_047639095.1 Candidatus Omnitrophota bacterium
AAAACTCGCCGTAAGAAAAGAAATAGCAGGCGGCGAATCCCATCACGCCATGAGCTGCTCGATGGCGCCGGTTTGTGGGAGCTTCTTGCGGGCCATCTCCAGATCCAGGTCGCCGTAGTGCTCCATAGGGTTTCCGTGTGCATTCAACAGCGTGGTATACCAGTTACCCAAGGTCTTGTGGCCTTCGTTCCCCAGGAACGGCAGCCGGATATAACGACCGGACATATTGAGCGCGCAATTCGCTCCGGCCATCATGAGAAAAGGTGCTTCGGATCCGACACCATGATGGGTTTCTCCATTCTCGGGGAAATACATGATCATGGTGTTATCAAACATCGTGCCTGTGCCTTCAGGGACCTGTTTTAATTTTTCAATAATCGTACGTACCTGGTTCATATGGCTGATGCGAATCTGCTCTCTCGTTTTCCAGGCGGGAACACCGCCAAACGCTTCATCATGACCCAAGGGATGAATCCCCACGCGATCCGTCTCGTTTCCGGGAAGACCGGTGATTGGTGTCCCGAGGTCATCGATGGTGTAGGTGACCACGTTCGTCAAACCGGCCGTTAATGCGGCGATCAGCACATCGGTCATCGCCGCTTGCTTCTCGGGCGTACTGGCATTCGGACCCCCATGGGCATGAATGGGGTCGATCTCCGGAAGGTGCTCCGCCAGCGAGCCAGATATGGTTATCAGCTTCTTATTCCGATTTCGAATCGCTTCGATGGAATGAATATGCGTTTCCTGTCGCTTCTTTTCATGGCCTTTGATGCCGCGGGCTTTCAGGCCTTCTTTACTTTGTAAAAAAGCCAGCATGTCATTATCCGAATTTACGGCTTCTGGATTAAGCACCGACTTGAACAATTCGTTACGTGCAGTTTCCGGATCGGCGTAGCAGTAATTTCGGGTCTGCGGAGCGGGTGCAGAATAACCGGATACAATCCCCGTCCTGCCACCGGCAAAGGAAAGTTCGACGTGACCAAAGGGCGAGGGGAAGAGTTTGGCCAGCTCGAAATCAATCGTCGTTCGCTTGATGGCACTCAAGGAATTTCTATTTGATTTAAAACAGCCCATGACCGACGAAAATGAATAATGAACATTCTCGCTCATCTTGGCAGACAGCCCCTGCAGGATGGTCATATGCTCCTTGTGCTCATCCAGGCCGCGCAGCCATACGGGTAGCTCATGCGCATCCAAATCGACTTCGACAGGCTGCTTTTCCTCATCCCGCGCCTGGTCCGTATCTGAAAAATTCCGCAGGGCCATTTCCTGCGGACGAATCCCACTCGACTTCCGAATAAAGATAAATCGCCTGGGCACTCCTCCCGTTTGACCTCCCGCTTGAGTAGCGGCAAAAAGCGGGTTAAATGAAGGTGCGAGCGCCATCGCTCCCGCACCTAAGGCAGATGTTTTAAGAAAGTCTTTTCGGTTCATATGCATGAGATTACTCCTCGATATTCTTGCGATACATAAATGAATCTGAGGTCAAGATGGAAACAATTACGGCATCGAAACTGCCACCACTTTTCAGGTAAGCCTGTTCGGCATCGATCAAGGTCTTCGAATCGGATAGAAATTCATTCCGCCCCATGAAATAGCGGAACGCATGACGTATGATGGACTGGCGAACGCGCGGTGATTTTCCAAGTCGCTCTGCCAGGTCAATTGCGCCGCTTACCTTTCCATCCAGGCGTGCGTCACCGCTCCCCACCAGGGTTCCGGTCGCGTTAACAGGAACGGTTTTGTAAAGGTCCCGGGTATCCGTGAGGTGCGTGCTCTCATCGGGGTTTTTCTTGATGAGATGATCGGGGTATTCCAGTGATTCCGCCAGGCGGAACCGTCCGAAGTCATCGTAGCTTTCAAACGCGTAGCCCAATGGATTCATGCGTTCATGGCATTTCCAGCAATAGGTCGTTTCGGTCGCGCTGGCCAGGCGACCGCGCAAAGTCATGTGATGGTCCTCCGGGATCACGGCATCAACCGTGATGGGTACATCGGGAATCGTGCCGGCCAACAACTTTTCACGAATCCATTTCCCGCGAATGACCGGATCGGTTTCGGTATTCTGGGCATGGGCCACCAGCCATGCCGGATGCGTCAAGAGGCCTTTACGGTTAGCCACAGTCGCCGGCTGAACGGTCGGGTAATCCCAGTTACCCAGGTCGATATTGAAAAATCGCGCAACATTGGCGCCACTCATAAAATCATTTCCGTAGCCCTGGTATAGATCAAACGGCGCGGCCTCCTTCTGCCCCTTGTCCAATCGCGCCGTGATCGTCGTCATGGACTTCTTAAATAATTGAATGGGCGTGCCTTGCCGGTTACCGGCATCCAATTTGTCGGGATCGATGCTCCGCATTTTTACTTCTTTCAAAAAGTCTGCATGATCCAGCAGATCTTCCTTTTTATAGCTCTGCCAATCCTCGTCTTTAAAGTGGGCATAGATGCGCTTGATCCGGTCCGATGCGCCCTGCATGCGCTCGTTATCGCCATCGTGGTAGACATAGAAAGCATCCGTGGTTAGCAGCTCTTCGAAAACGTTTTGGTCGCGCTCTAAAATGTGCTCAACCAGCCGATCGGCTTCATTCAGCAAGCGCGTCGTCGCTCGGTCCAATCGGCCACCAAAGCGCTTGGCGTCTTTGAAAATCGTCAGGGCCTTCGGGTAGCCAAAAAACTCGCGAAAGAACCGTAGCGTTCGAATCGGCCGGTTTGTGGTGTTCTCCTGATAGTTCTTATCAGCAAGGATTGGATCAATGAGATAGATCCGCTCCCGATCCCCAAGTAGACGAGTCACTTCCCGATCGTAATCGGCTTTGCTGTTCAGTCGACCATTCTGAGCGGCTTCTACCAGGAGTGCATCAGGGCTTTGATCCGTCAAGGCATACGCAATCGCGTAACTGGCATCGCGCGGCGACAGCATCCGCCGTCCAGACGCATCGGCCTCCCCTACTCCAAACTCCGGACGATACACAAATTCGGAAGTCAGGATCAGGGTTTGGATCAGCTTCTGAATGCCTTTGAGATTCCCAAGCTTCGCTACATAGGACTTGGATAAGTCGAGGAACTCGCCCGCCTCTTCTTTGCTCGGGGAACGCTCCAGTACTTGAACAAAAACCTGGTCAACCAACGCGGCTAAAAGCGCATCAGAAGGCGGGCCCGCATCCAAGCGCTGCTGTTTAAATGCAAGCTCCCACTCCGTCATGCACGCATTGATGACGTCCTTATAAAGATCGCCTTTCTGGCGATGCTTTCTGATGGAAGCCGTAACGATATCCATCTCACCCTCGCTTAGCGGCTTGTACACGAGCGGCTTAAACTTTTTCTGATTCTTGATCAGGTGTTCGCGGAAATCCGGCAGGTAATCCCGCAGCAGCGTCATGCGGCCCTGGATTTTGCGTGGATGATCGCCAAAGTAAAACCAGCTGCGTTCACACATGTCCCGAAATTCATCGTCCGGTTTCTGCTCGTGCTCAGGGTTTAACAGCGCCTGGTAAACGGACTCATCCGCCTCCAGGCCTTTCAGCATATTCTGGGCAACATGAATCGGCGCCTTTTTGTAGGTTTCCCCTTCCTCCAAAGCCTTAACTTCTTTGAGTTCCACTTTGACGAATGCGGGCAACAGAGCCTCATGTTCCGCGCCATAAATTTCTGCACACACGCGGGCGACATGCATTTCAAGAAACGCGCGGCGCGCGGAAAGGGTCGCATGGTGCTGGTCTTCCAACGCCATGACTTCAGATATCGCCGGGAGATATTTCGCATTCCGCTTTACCAGGTAGTCCGTGATATAGGCGGATGTTTTCTGCGCATTTGTCAGCATGGTCGAAAGATGACCGCCGGTGAGGTCCGTATCAGCATAATATCTGACGCCTGATCGCTCCGGCAGCAGAAAAGGATTGGTCAGACTGAGGTCTCGAATGTTGCGGCTCCCCAGAACGGTTACATTCCCCCCGTTTCGCCGAGCCTTGGACGTGGCTTGCAGCATGCGGTTGAACTTCGCATGGAAGATATATTCACTGATCAACCAGCGTCGGTCATACGTGAATGCGGGCAGGTCGACGAACTCCCCGGAAAACAATTTCTGGTGATCCACATAGTTGCCAAACTCGGGCTTCTTCAGCTTATCCTCCAATTTCGATGCGTGGTGATGCGCCAGCTCGGAGGAAACAACGGACAGCATGGTTTGACGCTCGACATCACCGGGCTGCTGCTTTTTCTTTTTGGGCGGCATGTGACCAAAATAAATCTGCTCCTGGATCCGATTAAACAGATCCAGGCGCATCTCCTGGTCGACGGCTCCAAGATGATCCAGGCGAATATCGCCCTTCTGGGTCTCGTCATCATGACAGGCATAGCAATATTGATCCATGAGGGCATCGAGCCCTTCCGGCATCTTAAAGAGGGCGTCCTCGAAAGCACGGCAGGTGACCGCAAGGGAAAGAGCGCTACATATCAAAATTCGAATAATCATAAATGAAGTACTATACATACGGACGCCCCGGATAACATATGACCCGCGGAGTGGGAGCTCATGTCATTGTATTCACCTGCAACCCGAAGGCCAACTTTTAGCCGGTTCGCTGCGGCAAAGACATGCCGTATGGGATCGGCGCTGGCCACAACGACGTACGATGCAGACACCACCATTCCGCCTGCTTAGCGGCCCTTTTTGGAGGCGAAAACCGTGCCCGTTAAGCTTAGGCGATTGGCCGGCAGGCTGAGCCTCGGGGTACCGCGTTCAGGCCGCTGGCGGGCTGCAGATATCCGGAACATCGAGGCCACCCGAGGTGTAAGCGCGGCGCATGTATTCGAAACAAAGTGAACACAGAGTAGTTATAATAATAGCACCTTTCATTGGGCATCTCCGCTCATTTGCAGGATCAACTGACCACGTTGACGCGGAGATCGCGCAGGCGTACAGGTCGCTTACGACCTGGCCCGAATGGCACCCGTTGCGAAGGATCCCGGAATGTGCATCGAAGTCAGTCATGACCCCATCATGGGGTTGGCTAACCATTAACCGTGGCTAAGGTTTGTTCACGGGGCGCCAGCTTACCGGCTTTCACGACCCCTCCCTGCATCACCGCCAGAAACCGGCTGCGGTCTTCAAGAATCGAGATGTCCGCGGCTACGTCGCCATCGACCACCAGCACGTCGCCCAGCTTACCGGCCTCCAGCGTGCCGAACTCGTCGCCACGACCCATGATCTCCGCCCCGGTTTTCGTGGCACACGTGATCGTTTCCAGCGGGGTGAAGCCGACCTCGTTCGTGAAATATGTCAGTTCCCGCGCATAGTCGCCATGCGGGTTCCACCCGAATCCATAGTCGCCTCCCATGCCGATCCGTCCGCCTGCGCGGAGAATTCGCAACGCGCTCTCCGCCCCGCCATCGAGCGTTTCCTGGTGCCCGTCGATGACCCGCTGGGAGAGTCCGAACTCCGGTCCGCGTTCCACGCTGGCCTTCTCGAAATAGAGCGCCGGCACCACCGGAACATCGCGTTCGAGCAGCATGTCCATCGCCTCGTCATCCATGAACGTGCCGTGCTCCAGCGTGTCGTAGCCCGCGCGCAGCGCGTTCTTGATCCCCTCTGTGGCGCGGCAGTGGCCGGTGACTTTCATCCCGTGATTGTGCGCCGTTTGCACCACCGCGTGCATTTCGTCGAACGTCATGCAGAGCGTGTGGTGATCATTCACGTCAGGCGCGGCGGCATCTCCCGTCGGGTAGGTCTTGACCCATTCGATGCCGTCTTTGACCAGAGCGCGGACCGCTTTGCGGGCGTCATCGACTCCGTTAATGATGAAAACGAGGCCTTCCATTCCGATTTTCCGGAATTCCGGGTTCCAGTCCATGAGGCCGCCCGCAGAGCAGATTTCCCGGCCGGAGGGCGAAAGGCGCGGACCGGGAATGAGGTCGTTCTCGATCGCGGTTCGCAGCCAGACGTCCACGTTGAAAAGGCAGCCCCCGGATCGCGCCGCGGTGTACCCGCACTCCAGCGCCAGACGGCAATTCACCGAGGCCAGCAGGGAGACGTATTCCACCGGGTACTTGATATCCAGGTCCTCCAGGGTGCGGATGTTGAAATAGGTCGCGTGAAAATGAGCTTCCACCAGGCCGGGCATAATCGTGCCGCCCTGGGCGTCGATTCGTTCGGCGGTTTCGGGAACCTGGGGGGCTTCGGCGGAGGCGCCGCACCAGGTGATACGCCCGTCCTTGATCACGACACAACCGTCGGGAACCGGACCTGCGCCGGTTCCGTCGATGATCTGTCCGTTGGTGATGAGTGTAATGCCGTTTGCGGTTTTCATGGACTTGACGCTAGCAGACGGCACCCAATTTGTCAGCCCGTTAACCTGTTGATCCCGGTCCGGGTGCAGGACAATAATCATTCAATTCCTGCCATGGCGTGTTAACCACCCATGCTCCGTGGGACAGACACTCCTGTCTGTCGCCTCCCAGGGCGAAATCGTGAAGAGCCTCTCCCGTCCACGGAGTGGACATGGTTTTTAGCCCCGGGTTTCAACCCGGGTTATCACACCCAAAATACCCCTCGGCCCGGAAGACTGTGCGTCACGCGTTTACTGCGTCCCTCCGAAGATCGAAATTACACAGTGTAAAAATGAAAATACTCGACGATGCTCCACGAACCGCGGCGCAGCACACGCTGCTGGATAGTTACTCTGTGTTGTATTTCTCGTGGTTATTTTCACTTTTCAACCTAGTACGGAGTGTATGATGAGAGTACTTATATCCCTGTTTTGTTTAGCGCTGATAGCGTGCGGAAACGTTTCGAGTGCCGATCAGGGCGCTAACTTGGTGACCTATCCTTCGGAGAAGGGTAAAGCGCAGAGCCAAGCCGAGACCGAGATCAAACTGGTAAAAGATGGCAAGCCCAACGCTCAAATTATCATTGTGTCGAAGAATCGCTCACGCATGACCACGTTGGCTGCTTTGGAGCTACGGCGGGGAATCGAAAAAATGAGCGGGGCGCGTCTGCCCATCGTAACCTCAGCGAGTGAATCACAGCAGGTGAAGATTTATGTCGGTAAAAGTCCGGAGACCGAAAAACTCGGCATCAAGGACGAAGGCCTCGCCTACGGGGCTTATCGCATGGTTTCGGGTCCGGATTGGATGGTCTTGCTGGGAAAGGACATTGATTTCGACTCCAACAAGTATCCCGGTCCCTTGTCACGCAATGATGAGGGAGCAAAGCTCAAATGGGATAAGGCCGTTAAGGATAGCGGGCTGACAGATTCAGAATGGGAATCTCCTTTCAAATCCCTTTTCAAGAGATTCTGGGCGCCTAAAAATTTCGAGACCGTCCTCAATCAACACTATGGAGAGCGTGCCTTTGCGCTGTGGATGTCAGGAGGTAATGAGGTCAAGGGATTTTGGGAGTTTGATCAGAGTGGCTCATTGAATGCTGTTTATGAATTTTTGCGCACACAGGGTGTTCGTTGGTTCATGCCGGGTGATCTGGGCGAAATTCTGCCAAAAACAAATGCCATTCAGGTGGGTCCAGTGAATAAAACCGTTAAGCCGGATTACCCGGTGAGGAGCTACACGTGGTGTTCTTATGGAGCCTTTGACTTTGACGATGTCCTTTGGGCCAGGCGAATAGGCATGAATTCCGGTTTTGAATATCTGGGATTTAAGGTTGTGCACGGATTGACCAAGGTTTACGGCACCGAGGCGATGCACAAAGCCCACCCTGAATACTTTGCTTTGATTCAGGGGACGCGGGATACAGAGAGTAACCACGGAAGAGGTACGCCGTGCTTTAGTTCCAAAGGATTGGAACAGGAGACCATCCATTACATCCGTTTTCTTTACGATACATATGATCTTCCCAGTGTGGATATCTGGCCCGGTGACGGACTCAGAAATTGCCCGTGCAAGGAGTGCAATGGCAAAACTCCTTCCGAACTGGTTTGGGAGTTTGCGAATCGTGTAGCGATCGCAGTGTATAAAAGCCATCCAGATAAAAGACTCACCTGCGGCGCCTATACGAGCTATAGTCTGGCTCCCGATACGATCAAACAATTCAGCCCGAACCTGTCGGTCTGGATTGCCAATGCGGGAAGACCGAAAATCATGGATCCGGAACACTTTGAGAGGTATTGGACCCGTGTTCAAAAGTGGCAGGATAAAATCGCTCCAGGTGGTGTTCTGCGGTCGGAAAATAACCGCTATCATGTTTGGGGAATACATGATGGTGTCAGAGGTCGTCCGATTTCCTACCCGGCCATTCATCCGCGATCCATGGCCCGTGAGCTCAAGGCACTCAAGGGCATCTCCTCAGGAGAAATAGGCGAACAAAGTCAGCTGACAGGAAGTTGGAAGAGGATGGGGCTGGAGCACATCCATCTCTATGTTCAATCGCGGTTTTTATGGAATGCCGATCTCGATGTGGATCAGGTTTTAGATGAGTATTGCTCTATGTTTTATGGCCCGGCGGCAAGCCAGATGAAGGACGTGATCGATTTCGCAGAAAGCAATATAGCGGTCAATGATCTAAGCAAAGGCAGGGGACGGGGAAACCTCATGAATGTGTCGTTGGAGGTCGCCTTGAAATTGAGGGATCTACTGAACAAGGCGGAGACGGTGGCGGGTGACACGGTCTATAGAAAACGCGTTCAGCGGGTCATGGCTGATCTTCAGCCACGGGAGGAACTCATCCAGGAGTACCAGGAGAAGGAAGTGGAAGTCGTGACGGCTCGTAAAAGAGCCCCTCTGGCATTGGGGATCGAGGGTGTGGATTTAGCCAACGCTCCGTCGTACAAGCTCAAGCCTGCCCGGGGACGTACGGATGGTATTCCGCAGACCAGTTTCAAGGTAGGCTGGAACAAGGGTACGCTGTTCATCGAAGTTGTCTGTCAGGAACCCGACATGAAAAACCTGAAAGTTTCCGATGACGTTTTCAAGGATGACTATGTGGCGATCTCCCTCGATACCCAGAATTATACTTACTACCATGTGCAAATTAATCCGGATGGTACGATCATGGAAGGAAACCCGACACGTGGATGGAGTTCGCTTGCGGATGTCAAAACAGAGAGGGGAGCTGATTTCTGGCGCGTGCAATTGAGCCTCCGTGTTGTGGACGAAGACGAGGCGCAAGCTGACCCAAACCACCGAGTGACAGGAAGTAAGCCGACCAAGGAGAACCCTTGGTATTTCAATGTGGGAAGACAGCGCTGTGCCGGTCTTGAAGAGCCAGAACTCCAATTCTTTTCTCAGACCGGCACCAATTGGCATCTGCCTGCCAAGTTCGCTCGTTTGGAGATCAATGCACAATAATCGTCTCGCCGACGGGCCGCCTGCCCCATGGCGCTGATCACGGTCAACGTCCCGTTCGAGATTATAACCGCCTGTACCTGGAGCGGCTATTCAGCTGCTCGAAAAACCACCATTACACAGAGTTAAACCACCATTAAAACCACCATTAAAAACCACCATTATAAAAACCACCATTACACAGAGTAATTGTGGAAAAAGCCCGAAACCGGCTGAGTTCCCTAGAGGTTTTGCAGAACCGAAATCGGAGGCGTGCAATCCCTGGCCCAATATTCGATCATTCAGCGACTCGGGTTTTCCAGTATTACACTGTGTACATACCGGTTTACATGAGGGGTTAAAAACGCAATCGTTCCGCCACAAAGCGGACGCTTGGCAGATGTGCCGAGAGGCCGCGTTCATATGCTCCGATCATCGATCTATTGCACGTGTCGGGGTGGGGAAGTGCATCCTGTAAGGGTTTTCCACTATTACACTGTGTAGGTTTTCCTATTCGTGTAGGTTTTCCTATTACTGAAATCCGCTGTTTCAACTTTTACACGGCGGAATTTTCCGTTGTGGCGCAACGTTTCCGATCATAGGAACGAATCCTTCCCCACTTTCCTGTCATAGGATCGCGTGGGTGCGCTCTGGTCCCCATGTCCACCCCGTGGATCCCCCCGCCGTGGACCCCTCAAGAGGTCGAGATGGTTCGGTAGTGATGAAAGTCAGCGGGAATACTCAATGAAATGGCGTGTTTCCATATTTACTCTGTGTACACCGGTTTTTTACCTTCTG
>JBLIND010000238.1:0-10061 GCA_047639095.1 Candidatus Omnitrophota bacterium
GCGTTGACCCAGCTCAGCCCCTCCACTAAGGCGGCTACTGGGAGAGCTCAATCCTGGTGAACGCTCACCACCGCCAGCACCAGCGGCACTCTCTTCTTGTTCTCCCTCCGCGGACCCGGCAGCTGGGACGGCCTTTTGATCTCCCGGTATTGGTCCAGTGGCCCTTGCCCCTCTTTGCGCATCAGGGGCTTTTTTTCCTCCCGGCCTTCCGCCAGCACGTGTGATAACTGCGGAGGGCCCGCTATTATTCACGCCACCAGGCACCGGCGAGGCCTGAGTGCTGCCCGTCTGTGGGGAACCGACTGTCACTACTCTGCCAGTGGAGCCGGCTGATTTACTATTATAGCGGCTAGCATCCTTTCCCTCCCTGCCCCCTTGCTGGCTGCCGCTATCGGAATCGGGAGTTGACGTCACACGCTCGCTACTGTCACCGGTTGATTTGGACATTTCTCCAGCGGAATCGCCGGCATCTTCAGTCGATCTACCTGGCTGAAACACACCTCCGTTCTCATCATCGGCACCATTCCTTGCTTGGTTTTCGATTGAGGCTGCTTCAATCTTTCTTCCCTCCGACGCACCTGGCTCATTTCCTTGCTTCTCCCGCGTACTTTTGGGGGGAGAACTTTTACTCTCAGGGTTGCTGCCTTTAGATGCCTGCTCACCTCGTTCCATGCTTTTGTTCTGCATCAGGATTAAATCCCTGATTCGTGCAAGCTGGCGCGACAATGACCCAGCCGTACTAGCTTGGGATTGGCCTTCCTCCTGGGCTTTCTGAATTTGCGTTTCGATCTCATTTTCGGCAGCTCGACTAACGCGCAAGTTCTTTTCCGCCTCTTCTCTTTCAGCTTTTATATCGGCAGTTTTTACGGCCACTTCGGCAGCTTCTTCACCCTCCTCCCTCACACGGGAAAGCTTTACTTCCTCGTGCTCTATCTTGGGAGGCATCCTATGCTCAAGCTCCTCAACTTGACGTGTCTGTTCGGCCAAGATCCCACGGATATGTGCGAGCTGAACGGTAAGCTGCTCTAGCTCTACTACGGCCTCTTCACCCTCTGTCTGCACGTCTTCGATATCACGCTCAACCTTGCGCTCCGTGGCCTGAGTGATTTGCTTATTTTTCCGCGCCATTTCTATCAAGGATGAACGACCATCACCCTCTCGCTCAGATGGTTCTTTTGCAGGTTTTTGTGCCCCACCAACATGCTCCGTACTCGCTCCAGTGCCAAGGGCTTCATCACCACTGGAATACTCTTCAGGGGCGCCTTCCTGTGGGGAACTCGGACGTGAAGCAGGACCGCCGGTTGCCTCCTCTTCTCTTTCAGATTCAATCGAAGGCGGACTTTCACCCGGAACCTCGGAATTGGTAACCCCGTGCTCACTCGGGTCTTGAGCCATTCTTGCTTCGCCGGCAACCTCAGCAGATTCTCCCGCCTCTCTGGCTTCGGCTGGTTTTCGATCCGTGGTGCTTGTATGCTCGTCTTCTACTATTGAGGGCTCGCCTTCCGCTACGTCCTCCACATTTTTTACCATTTCCTCTTGCGTCCTAGCCAATTCCCGGAGGCGCATCAGTTGACGGATAAAATCTCGCAGCACCAAGGACGGCACTTCTCCGCCATTTTGCAGCGAGTCCATATCCTCCTCAATTTTTCGAATGGTCGCACGAGTGATTCTGAGGTTCTTGCGGGTAGATTCCAAAGACTTCGCCTTAGCCACATTGACTTTCTGCTCCGTCTGCGTGTCTCCAGCTTCTTGCGAATTCTCTATATCAGATTGTTTCGCAATTTCGTGTTCAAGTTGCAGGCGCATTTTCGATTGCTCAGCGAGCAACCCACGTACTTGCGCCAGTTCTTTGGTCTTTTCCTCGACCTGCACCGTCCCCGCAGTACCCCGCGCCTTCATCGCCTTAATATCCCGCTCCAACTTCCCATCCAAAGCACGGCTGATGCGAAGGCTTCTGTTATTTGCCTCAAGCTGCTCCTCTAAAGCGTTTTGCCGGGCTTGCTTGCCTGAATCACTATTCTGTGAGGTCGTTTTAAAACTGTGTTTACCGGGAGCAGCTTCATTGGTTTTCGTCGTTCTCATACCCTCCGCCCGTTCCACCAGAGCGTCGATCTCTGATTGAGTTTTCTCCAAATCCTTGGCAAACACCTCAAGCTGCGCGTGCTCCGTTTCAAGCTTCTGGATTTCTTCGTGCGCAGGGCGGCCTAGTTCGGAAAGACGCCCCACTTCCTTCTCAATCGCTTGCTGACGCGTCTGCGTCTTTTGCAGTATTTCTAGCAACCGATCACGATGACTAAGACTTTGACCGCCCCCTGCTTGAGGAGCGGTTGTCTGAAGAGGCTTAGTTACCTGGAGTGTGGAATGCTGACGATTTTTTTCTTTTGGCTCTCCCACGGCGCCAGCCAACGGAGGAATCTTCTTCTTTAAATCCTTGATACTCGCCTCAATCACTGCGCGCCGCTTGCGCAGAGTCAACAATTGTTGCCTATCCCTTCGTTCAGCCTGTGGATCGCTTATCTGATCTTTCTGACGCCCCGCAAGGGACCGCATCACCTGATCCTCGGCAGCCTTAACCCGTACCAACTCTTGCTCAAGGGCAGCCAGTTCTGAAACTACTGCTTGGATATCTTCACCTACAGCGACGCTGGAAAACATACCCACGGCCACCAGTATGGTGCTCACAACATGCGAAATACTCATACCCAACCTCCCCTAAGCCTATTGTTCTTACCCCTAGATAGGTGCTTCCGAATCCCCCTGCTACAGGCTCTCTCATAATCCGTTGAAACAGTATGGTTTGCCCTAGTCCTTCACAAGCATTCCCTTGATGTATTATGAGCAACTACGGTAAAGGCCAACTCTACCCCAACCCTGGATGCTCTCCGCGGGGCCTCAAGGATGTACGCAGAGTAAAAGTAATGTAAACTTTATACCACCTTCTTTTATGCGCTATCTTTGGTGAAAAACTGGAGATCCCCACGCCTGAAAAGCCCCAGCAGACCCCGCGCGACGAGGACGCATCCTTCCGGAATCCGTCGCCTACTTTGTCCATGTCATGAGTCGGGTGGTCAATCGTGATTTCATTCTCGGTCCGGAGGAGAAGCGCATTTCCGCAAACTGATGCGTCAGCAGGCGGAATTCTCGGGGCTTCAGATCGTGACTTACGCGATCATGGATAATCATTTTCACATTCTGCTGCACGTGCAGGAACGGGAAGTGCTGGATGATGCAGAGATCATTCGCCGGTTGGAGATTTCTTCCGGCAACGATGCGGCCGTGGCTTATCGTCATATGATCGAAGCATTTCTCGCCCGGGGTCAAAGAGCGTATGATGGAGCACCGCTCCGTCTTCTCGTCGGGCCATCAACTGGGGACGACATACGGAGCGGTGCTCCATGATACGGATCGAACCCCCGGGCTAGAAACCATGCCCACTTCGTGGACGGGCGAGGCCAATCCAGAAGGTGGCAGTCATCGAGGATTCACCCGTGAAGGTCCAGCAAGTCTGGGCGAAAGAAGGCGAGCTGTGCCGGAGCGATTTGCAGCTGTGCCGGGTGCGCTGCGAACGGGATTCTTCACGCCTGAGCAAACTCAGGCGTGGATGCGCCTGAGCAACTGCTGGAGGCTCTGGCTGAGCCGGGAAAGGGTGTACGGCTTCATCAAGTGCGGACCGGCACCCAGGGCCAGCACGTCCTTAAGGCGCTGGGTCTCGGCATAGCCGGAAGCAATCATGCAGGGCAAATCCGGCTGCCGCTGCCGAATAAGCCGATACGTATCCAAACCGTCCAGGTCGTCCCCCATGGTCATATCCAGTAGCACGACATCGAACGATTCCTGCTCCACCCGCTCTACGGCTAAACGACCGCTCTCGACACAGGTCACCGACATCCCCAGGCGTTCGAGCAACTTGGTCGCAAGCGCGCGTTGTTCCGGCACATCATCTACGACCAGCACATGACCAAAAGCCTGCTGGATATCGACCGGCGCCTCGGGCTCCTCGACGGCATTCGTCAGCAGGGCGAAATGGATTTTGAACGCCGTGCCCTCACCCACGGTGCTTTCCAAATCGATATACGCATCATGATCTCGTATGACCCCATAGACCACGGCCAGCCCGAGTCCGCTGTTGTTGCCCGCCTCCGTTTTGGACGAATAAAAAGGCTCGAAGATCCGCTCCAGCTGCTCCGCCGGAATACCATGCCCCTGGTCGCGAACCTCTAACATGAGGTAGGAACCGATCGGGATCCCCTCGTATCCGAGGTAACGCGCTTTCAGCTCACGCCGACGCAGGCTTACCGTAATTCGCCCGCTATCCGGCATGGCCTGCATCGCATTGATCACCAGGTTCATGACCAGGCGCAACAGGTGTGCGCGCGATCCATTGACCAGGCCCAACGCTTGATCTGCTTTAACGACGATCTTTATGCCCGGCTTACGCGCATGGAGCCGTTGGAATTCGACCGAGTTGAGATACTCCGCGATAACCAGACCCAGATCCATCGGGTGCAGGGAGCTGTGTCCTCGGCGGGAAAGAATGAGCAGATCCTGAATCATGGCCGCAGCCCGCTCGGCGGAAGCTTTAATTTCCACCAGGGAGGGCCGCAAGGGCGAGTCCCCGGGAATCTCATCGAGCAGCAAATCAGGATAACCCACCATGGGACCCAGAATGTTATTTAAATCATGTGCGACGCCGCCGGCAAGCAGGCCCGCGGACTCAATCCGACGGGCACGCCCCAACTCGACCTGCAGATCCGCCACGCGTTTCTGCGCCTGCTTCTGCATGCTGATGTTATTCAGACTGCCACGCACGAGTATCCGCCCATTGCTGGTGAGTTTCAGCAGGCGAATTTCGCAGGTCAGCACTTTGCCGGAGGCATTGAGATGGTCCCACTCGAAGCACAGGGGTTGATCAAATTTGGCTGCCGTGATCAATTCATAGGCATACTCGGAAGACTTCCGGCCATTCGGCTGCACCTCTGCACTTAACTCGGCAATGCCACAGGTCAGCAGGGTTTCGCGACTCATGCCAAACAAGCGTTCGGTATTCGGATTGACCTCAACCACTTTGCCTGTGGCAACGTCCAGGAGGAGGAGGCTATCGGGGGCATGTTCGACCATGTCACGAAAACGCTTTTCAGATTCTTCCAGCGCGATGCGATACACTTCCCGAATGGACACATCCCGCGCGACAATAAGCAGCGCGGGACTACTTTTAAAGGTAATGCGGTTCACACGGAGATCCACGGGAATGACAGTTCCATCAGCGGCATAACTGAAGCCGCTGTATTCCGACAGTTCCCCGGTCGCCCATTTGCGAAAGGTCGCCTCGACCTCAGCCCGCACATCGGGCGGAACCAGATCAAGCACGTGGGTTCCGATTAATGCGTCACGCGTCAATCCATGTAAACGACAGGCCGCCGGGTTCACATCGAGGATATTGCCCTCATAGTCTTCAATGAAGATCGCATCAGGCGAGTGTATAAACAGGCTATCCGATTCTATTGTGTTCATGTCTCACCACGAATGTTTCGCCCCGGAGCCCCCCACATCTCTAAGACATTATGAATGTTAACAGATCGTTGCCGACCTTACCACAGTATTAAAATTAACATAAACATAAACACCCTGACAGCAAATACTTACAACGCTATTTCGCACGTTTCGTCAGAGGTATTCTACATGTAATGCACTAAACCCCTGAATCGGCTAGTCCGCGTTGGATGTGCCGTTTCAGGATCGCGGTCGATCGGCACTATTTATTTAAACAGGTCGTGGGTGGCGTCACCGACAGCGAGTAGATACGCGACATCCGATTCACTCAGCGTGCCGAGCAGGCCGGCAGGCAGGCATCATGGAGACCGGCGAAGGACGCACGTCTGTGACATCGGGGACGGTCATTGCAACCCCGGAGCCCCGTTCTTCGAGCGGCACCGAATACAGCCGCTCAACGTTAAGCCGGGCGGCGTCCACCGGGGTCGCTTCCGGAGCAGCATAGAGAGATGCCGTACAGGCGAACAGGACAACGAGGAGGGTTGGGCGTTTCATGAAGGCGTTGTGACGAAATCCAACAGAATATCAAGTGCGGCCATGGATGGCTTGGTCCAAGATCTTTTCCTATCATAGGAAGCTTTTTTCAACGCCGTACCTATCATAGGAAACGAACATGAAAATGCTTTTGACCTTGCTCGCAATCGCCCTCCTCCACACCGCTTTCGCAGAGGTGCCTAAGCGCGTCTTGTTCATCGGTAACTCGTATACCGGCGGTATTAAACACACGCTGAACGCGATGTTGGAACACGAAGGCATCGACGTAGAGGTCGCCTACCTGAATCCCGGGGGAAAAACGCTGGCATGGCATTGGGAGAACGACAGCAAGGAACGCATCCTTCAAGGCGATTGGGATGTGGTGGTGCTTCAGGACCAGAGCCAGACGCCGGCCTACCCGGGGCTCCAGGAATCCTTTTTCAAGGCGAGTACGCAGCTGGCGGATTTCATCCGGGCTCATGATGCAAAGCCGGTTCTTTATCTGACCTGGGGACGAAAGGATGGCGACCGGCAGAACATCACGCGTTCACCCAACTACGCGACCATGCAGGATCGCTTAAGTGCAAGCTATGAGCGGGCGGCAGAGCAGACGGGGGCGATGCTGGTTCCGTGTGGCGAGGTGTGGAGGCAGGTGCGCTTGATGGATCCGGAGCTGGGGGAGAAGTTGTATGCGAAGGATGGGAGTCATCCGAGCGCGCATGGAGCGTATCTGGTGGCGGCGACGTTCACGGCCCGGTTGTTTGGGAAAGCGCCAGCGAGTATTGGGTATGCCGGGGGCTTGAGTGAGGGGGAGCGGGAGACGGTGCTGCGGGCGGTGGAAGGGACCTTGCGGTAGGGTGAGTTGGCTGGGGCTGGGGGGAACCGCGGATGGACGCGGATGATCGCGGATCTGGGTGGCTGGGTGATCTGGGGACGGGTAGCGGAGTTGGGTGGCTGGGGGCTTGGGACGGAATGAATCCCTCGCTACGCTTGGGACCGGGATTAACCGGGGAGCGGGGGGAAATCGGTATCTGGAATCACAAGGACGGGGTCGGTTCCGGTGTCGGTGCCTGTATCGGTTCCGGTGTCGGTACCTGTATCGGTTCCGGTGTCGGTACCCGTATCTGTTCCGGTGTCGGTACCGGTATCTGTTCCGGTGTCGGTACCGGTGTCAGTGCCTGTATTCGTTCCGTTATCTACGACGGGGGCGGGAACCGGGTTGGCGGAGACGGAGCTGGTGGCAAACAGGGACCCAAAGCTGGAGGGCTCGATCCACGTCCCGCGCATGGTGGCGGTGGATCCCTCGACGCTGAATGATCCCGAAACCGTCACCTCATCGGCAAAGATGCCCAGATTGATGGCGTTGCTGTTCAGACTGAAATTGGCGGAGGTGCCATCGGTCGATCCGATGCTGCCCCGATAGATGCGTCCATTATTATCTGTTCCAGTCAGCCGATCACCCTCCTGGCTGAGACTGAGTTGGGTGACGGTCGGGCCACTGGTGGAGGTGACAATGGCACCGCCATTTGGATTCGAGTAAAAACCACCCACGCTGATACCTACTTCGCGCACGGTGCTGTCGCCGCTTTGTACATCACACCCGGTGAAACAGGCGATCATGGGCAAGAGGCTTAAAAGGATAAGTTTTTTGACAAGGTTTTGCATGGTTTTCACTCTCGGATTGGATTCGGAATTATCACAGATCAAACGGTTTGAACAGGTCATTATTTGCGGCGCCCGGCCATCCGATATCAAAGGAACGGCTGGCCGAATCGGACATCTGCATGAACAAGCGCGTTACGTGCCCGTCCCCCCAGACCACGCTGGATTGATCCAGGTGGCGAAAATGCATGGAGGGGCGCGCGGGCGTCGCCGCCTCGGTAGTGGCGTTCCATTGCAGATGGAAGTAGGGCTCGGCAAAGGAGTATTCAATCAGCCCGTCTGGATCGTGATACGGCTGAGGGAAAGCGGTTTCCGTGAACATGATGGTGCTGAGCGGGTGGTCGAGGCGATCGGGATCCATCCCCTGCTCTGCAGATGCGCGATTGAAGCCGGATGCATAGCTGGTCGAACCGATGCCGATGGCATTGTATCCATAGCCCCCGCAGGCGGCTTCAAAGCCCACAGGTTCGGAGCCACGTGACCGTTGGAGGAGCGGACAGTGCCGGACGCCTTCGCTGCTTTCGAGGTACGCGAGCAGCGGACCGTTCTCACCCTCAAACGAATCGCGGGAGCTCGCGCGTTCTCCGTGCCAGCGCTTCAGGTTTCGGCCCATGATGTCTGAGGCGGCCGGCACATACGAGCCGTTCTCCTGAGCATAAAGCTGGTTGGCGGTAAAGAGCTGTTTGAGATTGGTACTGCACCAGGCATTGCGGCTCTGAACCAGTGCCTGACTGGATGCGCGAAGCGCCATCGTGGCGAGCAATCCGACGATGGCCAGCACCACCATCAGCTCGATCAGGCTGAAGCCGACCCGGAGTCGTTGGATGGGCGGTTTCATGGCAGGTCCAGGGCCAGTCGATAATAACGGTAACCCGAGACGGGTACCGTGTGGCCCAAGCCGTCGCCAGGCATCGTAGATACATCGTTCCAGGCAGGGTTGAGGAGATCCATACAGCCTTGCAGGGTCACCCTCCGCTGCGGGGGGGCGACAAAGCTCAGCTGGGTTCCATCGTCGGATAAGGTACATGTTACACGCGGGTTCAGCACACCGACGGCCTCGAGGTCGAAGCCGCCGGAGCCCTGGCTGGGCCAGAGATCATAGATCGGATGGCCGTGGCGATCGGCAAAAAATCCACTGCCAGGTATATCGACGATGCGAACGTAGCGAACGTTCAATACATCTAGCAAGCCGCCTTGTACCGCCGGGTCGTCACGCAGCTGTTCCAGGTCGAAAGGCGTGCCCCAGGTGTCCGCGAGATCGTGATTCACATGCTTGCCCGCGAGATTGTAGACACCCGTGACATCGATGCCGGGATCGGCGAAAATCACGGGGGAGGCCGTCTCGGAGACGGCGGGAAAGCGAACGAAGTTCGTGCCATCGGTAGAGACTTCGACGAAGGCGAGCTCCGCGAAGGTATCACCGGGGGAGACGGAGAATGCGTTTTCAAACACCGCGAAATCGGGGCCGGGGAGATTGGCGATTGCGATGGGAAACCCCAGGGTAATCATGCCCGGCAAAGCCCCGGCATTCAGGGCGTTCACATCGCGATCCCCGAGGGAGACGATGTCGAACTGGTCACCGGTAACCGGTCCAAGGGCGAGTTGGGGATTGTCGAATCCGGCATCGACCTGATCGGCGGGCGTGTACTGGATCACGCGATCGGCCCAGGCAACAAAGGCGGGGTTCAGGCCGTTGGCGACGCTGATCACGCCTGGACCGTCCGGACCGATGTAGCCGGGGACGGGAGGGTCGAAGCCATTCGAGGCATCGCCGATCGCCTGAGAGTAGGGTCCGGCGAACGCGGCCAGAGGAAATAGCGCGAGGAGGAAAAACGCTCGCCCGGTGAGCGACCTGCTTACGCCACCCATTTCCGGATCCGTGAAGTGATGCTTGCGCCCAGGAGAACCAGCAGCCAGGTCGCGGGTTCGGGGATGACGGTCACGTGGTCGATGGTGAAATACGCGGGAGTGTTTACGCCGAACTGCCCGACATCCGAGGAGGCCAAGTCGAAGTGCAGGGTCTTCACATCCGGTCCAAGGCCTCGCAGATCCACCCAGGTCCACTCGTCGACGATGTAATCGAATGCGTTGTCCGCGAAGCGGTAGTCCGCGAGGTAAAAATCAACCGCCCCGGTATTCGCGGCACCGGCATCCTGGCCGCGAATCGTGAGTTTAAAAAAATCGGGATCGTCGCCCGACGCGCCGCCAAACTTTTTGGCGAAGCTGTCGCCATCGCGCATGGACAAGGCCGGGTAGGTCGCGTTGTTGATGTACATCCCGGCCACGCGGGCAGGCTGTTGCAGGGTGAGTACGGGTGGGACGTTGAACCCATTTGGATCGGCAAATACGACTCCGTACTGGTCGGATGCCTCGGC
>JBLIND010000239.1:0-10016 GCA_047639095.1 Candidatus Omnitrophota bacterium
GAGCTCGTCGACGGCACCTACAATGGCCTCAGCAAGGTGTCGATGTGTATCTCCCTCGATGGCATCAATGAATTCCAGGTCAGCCCCTCCGGCAGTATCGTGCAATATGCCGCGACGACTTCCGGGGCCATCAGCTTGAATGGATACGGAACCAACTACGCGAACGCACTGAATACCGATGGCAGCTACAAAACCGGGGGCACCGGCCAGCGCTTGAAGGCGTACGAAGACATCATGCGCCACACCCACGACCACCTTTTTGAAGAGGGCTATAATAAGGTCGTTCGCCGCGCACGCGAAAGCGAATCCACGGTGAACGGCGCGTTGCTCGAGGCCGCTGCGAGTGGAGTGGATTTTGACACCCAGTTCATGGATGCCGACAGCAGCCTCGGCGATCAACTCAAGATGGTCTCCAAACTGATCGCGGGGCGGAACTGCCTGGGCAATCGACGTCAGATTTTCTTCTGCAGCCAGGGCGGATTCGATACACATGCGGATCAGAATAACGATCTCGCCGAGCTCGCGGTCGAGTTGAGCACCAGCATGAAAGCCTTCAACGATACCCTGATCGCACTGGGCATGCATGACCAGGTCCTCACCTGCACCAATTCCGATTTTACCCGCACCCTGACGCCCAACGGGAATGAAGCAGGCTCCAGCGGATCGGATCACGCCTGGGGAGGCCACCAGATCGTTATGGGCGGCCCGGTAAACGGAAGAAATATCTACGGGACCTTTCCCAGTCTCAAGGTCGGTGCAGACAACGATACCGACCGCAACCGCGGACGATGGATTCCCTCAACCGCGGTAGATCAGTATGCGGCCGTCTGCGCGCGCTGGATGAATGTCGAGTCGTCCGCCCTGGATCTGATCTTCCCGAATCTTCCGCGCTTTAACGACCCCTTCGGGGCCTCGGCCAACCTGGGCTTCGTGAACATTTCCTGAGCGGCGTTTTCACGGAGCTTTTACGGTCAGCCACACCTGCTCGACCGTGTTGGGATACACATCCTCGTGGGGCGTCGACAGCCCTTTCAACCTCACCGCTACCGGTGCGACTTCCGGCCGATCAGGATCGAGTGAGGCCACCGACAGCTTGATCGCGGTGTTCCCCGGCGGGGTCTTCTCATCCGCTTGAAAATCGAGTGTGAGTTCCCCCCCTTTCGCATCAAGCTCAGCCGCACTGACCTTTACGCCTTTGGGCAGCTCATGCGCGACGGCAATCCAGGCGCCGGCATCTCCGAATCGGCGGCTTACCTGGAGCTTCAGTTGTGCAGCCTTCCCCGCTTCGATCACCAGTACATCGGTTTCGGTGCTGGCACGAATCCCAGGTCGTCCAGCCTCTACCTGAATGCGATAGGTATACGCCGGACCATGTCGATACAGGGCATCACGAATTCCCAGGCGCATGGGCCCCTCTTTGGTGGCCGTCCACTCCAGCGGCGCATCCTTCTGCGCGGATTTGGTGTCATCCACCTTCGCCAGCACCCGATCCTCTTCATCGCGGATCGACAGATACGGATCCAAGGGCGATCCGACGGACATGGCAATGGGCGTAAACACAAGGTGCTCCCCCTTCTTCACCTCGAACGCGAAAAGGTCCTCCTCGCGAGGCGTTTCGATCCGGCCGATTACCTTCATCGGAAACTGCAAGCGCTCGGGCTCGTCCACCCCATTGGCGATCATCGAGGCCAATGGCTTTTCCTGGCCGTCCGCTATGAGAGCAAAGCGCAAACGATAGCGCACGCCCGCTCCACCGTGGAATCGCACATCGGCGGAAGGCGGATGGACAAACCCGGCCAGCTGAACAATATACCGTCCCGGGGCTTCGGGGCGAAAATGCAGGTGCGGGTCAAGCCGGCGGCTATCATGCACATGTGCGATGCGATGCCCTTGCGCATCGAGCACATACATCATGGCGTCGACTCCCGCATCGATCCCATAGGCGTTCATGTTCACCACCAGGGTTTGATTGGATGGGATGTCGACCGCAAAACAATCCACGGCGCCCCGCTCGGCAAACCCGCCGTTCACCACCACGGGAAAGTTGCTCACCACCTGGGCGTCCTCCCAGCGATCGTTGTCCTCCACTTCGCGCAGCTCGGGATCCAGTCCAACCACGAACCATTTCACGTTGGATACGCCATTGGAATTCATCACCCGTACCAGGTGTGGGCCGGGAGGCACATCCACGCCAATAGCCACCTCGAAGACGCCCTTCTTCTCGCCGGCTTTAAAAACCAGATCCGGATGATCGGTCCAGACATCCACCGGCCAGGGTTCAAGTTTGCTTCCGGCTTCAACCGAAATCGTTTCGCCCAGAGGTCCTCCGGCAGGAAAAAGAAAATCGAGTTTGGGTGGATCGGCGGAAACGGAGAAACAGGCCAACCAGCACCCGAGGACCATCCCCTTCCAGCCCGGGTTGAAAAGGCCAGCAGCCCCCACCTTAAACAAACAACTCCTGGATCCGCTGCCCGCCGCGCACCAGCTGCACCGGACGTCCCGCCTGATTGTGCAGCATCTGATTGGGATCAATCCCCAGCTTGAGGTAAAGGGATGCGGCAAAGTCCTCCGGCGAATACACCTGCTCACTCGCGTAGTAGCCCTTGGCATCGGTCGCACCGACAATCTGGCCGCCCGGGATCCCCGCACCGGCCATCAAGACCGACATCGCATTCGGCCAGTGGTCTCGGCCGCCGCGGTCATTAATTTTCGGCGTCCGACCAAACTCGCCCAACAAAAGGACCAGGGTGGTATCCAGCATGCCGCGCTGATCGAGATCTTTGATCAACCCGGACACGCCCTGATCCACCTCGGGCAATTTCTTTCCCAGCCCATCGAAAATCTTTTCATGATGATCCCACCCCCCGTTGTAAATCGTGATATAGGAGACCCCGACTTCAACCAGGCGCCGGGCCAGCAGACAGCGCTGCCCAAATTGCGTCCGGCCGTACATCTCGCGAACCTTTTCATCTTCCTGGTTGATATCGAATGCATCCTGGGCCGCACGCGAAGATACCAGGTCCACGCCCTGGGCATAAAAATTATCAAAGTCGACCGCAGGATCGTTCGCCGCCGTGTCCGTGTGACGCTTCAGCGTATCGAGTCCCCGTCGAAGCTCACGGCGTATGGTTGCCCTTCCCTGGCTGATCCCGGATGGCAGGACGACATCACGCACGCGAAAACTTGAACTATTGGGATCGTTGGCGATCAGGAAAGGCGAATGCTGAGCACCCAGGAAATTCGGACCGCCCGAACGACTCATGGACGGGATCGACATGTATCCGGGCAGCCCATTGCGCACCCCACGCGTATGCGACACCATGGATCCGAAAGACGGATGAAAGGTCACGCGCGCGCCGCAGTTTACCGGGACCGGCGTCGGCATCCCGGTCATCAGATGATGATTCCCGCCCCCATGATTCGGGTCTTTATGGCAGATGGAACGAACGACCGTGAACTTGTCGGCGATCGCAGCCAGTTCGGGTACACGCTCCGAAAAGTGAACGCCCGGCACAGCCGTAGGAATGGATTTCCACGCCCCGCGTATGCCCTCGGGCGCATCCGGCTTCGGATCGAAGGTCTCGTAATGGGAGGGCCCCCCATCGAGCCAGACCATGATGCAGTTAACCGCACGCCCGGGCACGCCCGAGGCGGCGGCCTTCATGCGCATCAGGTCCGTCAACCCGAGTCCGCCGAGCGCGGTGAAGCCCAGCTGGAGAAAATCGCGGCGATGAACGCCGTTACAATTACTTGGTCCGGTCATAATGATGGTTCGCAACTGGTGAAGTATACCACGCCTTAGTGATTAAACACAAACTCGGCGGTATTCATCAAAGCCCAAAGCAGGTCTTCAATCGCTTCCTGTCGAGGCTGATTCGGCACATTAAACGCCGAGCGGGCGATCTCAAATTCGTCTACTCGCGGATGCCTGGAAAAACAAGCGAGATAGAGGTCCTCAATAACTTCATCATTGGATTCCAGTTTGGCCAGACGCGCACAACGCCCTTTTTGCGCATGTAGCTTACGCTGGATCACGTCGGAATGCATGACATGCAAGGCCTGCACCAGCGTGCTCCCCCGGTCGCGTTCACAGGGCGGATCGGCACTGATATCCGGGCGCCCAAAGGCATCGAGCAGATCCGATGAGAACTTGAAGTTCCAGGTCTGCATGGCGCGTGACCCGGGTGGCAGACTTTCGAAGATGTCGGTCACTTCGCTGATGTCCGCCAGCATATCGGCAAGGACTTCCGCACTCACCCGGCGGCGTAAAGCACGGGTAAAATGGCGATCATCATCGAGGTTGTGTTCGTTCGGCGCGCCATCCCGCTGATAAAGCGCCGAGGCGGTAATCGTTCGAATCAGCTGTTTGAGGTCATACCCTTGGCGTACAAAATCCTGGGCGAGGGCATCCAGCAGTTCGGAATTTGACGCCGGATTCGACGCCCGGAAATCATCGACCGGATTCACGAAACCCAGGCCGAAAAACTCGGCCCATACCCGGTTGACGATGGCCCGTGCGAGGAAGGGATTGTCCGGCCGGGTCATCCAGTCCGCGAGGGCGATGCGCGGATCCTGATCGTCGGGCACATTGAGCACTTCACCATCCGGCGGCACCAGCGCCATCGTCTCCCCGGTCACCGGATGCTCAACCGAGCCTCCGGGGGCAAACCAGAAATATTCGGGCAAGCCGGAAATGGGGGGCGAAACTCCCTGGCCTTTTCGCTGCACCGAACGGAAGAAGGCCGCCATCTGGTAGAAGTCCTTCATGCTCCACTTTTCATTTGGATGCTGATGACACCTCGCACACTCCAGGCGCACGCCCATGAAGACCTGGCTGAACATCGTCGTACGATCGGCAGGTTCGCGTCGGTCCCGATAGATCACCGTCGGACCATCGGCGTGCGTGCTCCCGGTCGCGGTCAGGATCTGCCGGACAAAGGCATCGTAGGGCAGGTTCTCGCGGAAACAGTCGCGCAGCCATTGATCGATCACGAGCACGCTCTTCAAGCCGGCGCGCTCGGGGTTGGGTCGCACCAGGTCCGCCCACTTGATCGCCCAGTAGTCGGCGTACTGCGGATCGGCCAGCAAGCGCTCGACCAGGACGGTCCGATCCGGGGCGCCAAGAAAGCTTCGCGCTTCATCGACCGAGGGCAGGCGACCGATAATGTCGAGACTGGCCCGGCGCAGAAAGGTGGCGTCGTCACAGGCCCCCGAGGCGAGCAAGCCTAAGGCGCGATGACGCTTCCAGGCCAGTCCATCAATCAAATTGTGTTCGGGGAGCGCGGCATACAGGTCTTCGGGTAAGATTTTCTCTGGAGGAATCAACACCCGGCTGATCCCGACCTCGCCCATAAAACGCGCGATGATCGCGGTCTCGCCACGTGCGATCTTGGCGGTAATCTTGCCCTGGTCGTTCACCGACGCAATAGCCTTGTCGTTGGTGGCGAAGGTCGCGAGCCGGGTGACATCCCGCTTGCGACCATCGGCATACTGCGCCGTGACCTTGAGGGCTTGGTACTGACCCTTGCGGTAGGTGTGCTCGAGTGGTTCGACCTCCAGGCCGGTCAACTCCGGCTCGCCAGCAACCTGATACGGCATGCCCTGGGCGATCCAATCACGAATCGTCCGGGCTTCGAAACTGTCCGGATCAAAACGCTGTCCGCCTTCATGGGCAAGCGCCTTGGTCGGCTTCAACAGGATCAGGCTCGCCGCCGGTCGCGTCGGGTCCAGGCGACGAATCATCCCATCCCGAGTAACTTCAGCGTAGTCCGCGCGTTTGTCGTAGGAGAAGATCGAGAGATGAAACCCCTTCTGCCCACCCTGACGCGCATGACATTCGGAGGTCGCACACCCGTGCTTGGTGAAGATGGGCAGGATATCGTAGACGAAACTTAAGCCCTTGCTGGGGATGTTGGTCTGGGCCGCGCCGAAAGCCGGCGCCACCTTGCCGGAATCCTCCCAGCGATGCGCCTGGCCGCTTCGACTGATCGTATAGGCACTGCCCGCTTCAAATCCGCTGACAAGCTGGGTGACCTCCGCTTCACTAGCGCCGGTTTTTAAGTTGGGTGATTTGGAGGTGGCTTCGGCCCGATGCATCTGACCCTTCACATCGACGGCGAGGATATACTTGCCCTCCTTGGACCAGGTTAAGCCGACGATAGCCGCAGGATATTTTTCCACCGTATGGGTCTGCACCCCGGAATCCACCTCCCAGATGCCGACTCCCCGGTCGACCCCGGCGGTCGCCAGGGTCTTGCCATCCGGACTGATCGCCAGCGCGTTGACGTAATCCGTATGGCCTTCCAACACGCGGATGAGCTTATGCGATTCCGGATCCCACACCTTGATCATGGCATCGGCGCCCGCGCTCAGCACGCGATTACTCGTGCTGAGCAGGGTGTAGATTTCATCCTCATGCGCCGCCCATTTCTGATGATCTTCAAAGTTCTTCCACGTATGTAAATTCACATCGTCCGCGGCCCAAAGCGTGCTCCCGTAAAACGCGAGCGCGTTCACCCGGCCCCTCGGCGCATCCAGGGTATTCTGCAGGGCAAACTCGTTCGTATCCCAAACGTGAATCGCACCCGAGCTGCCCGAAACCAGCCACTGCTTGTCCGGGCTGAAGGCCAGCGAACGCACCAGGTCGGTATGACCGGTCAGTTCATGGATGAGCGGTTGTTTGTCCGCTTTCAAATCGTAGATTTTGATGTGCGTACCGGAACCGATCGCCGCGAACGCTCCATCGGGATAAATCGCCATGGCGAGAGAAGGCGCATAACCATCGGGCAAAGGCTGGGGTTTCACATCGGGGATCGCAGCCAGCGGCGACGAGAAAGCCTTCGCGTCCCAGGGTGCCCCGGCGTCGACCCATCGCGCCATGGTCTGCAGCGCTTCATCGGACAATTGCTTTTTGGGCGGCATATGCGGATCGGCATCCGCGTGGAGGTAGGTGAACATCCGGCTCTTTTTGTGATCCCCCGGGACAACGACGACGCCATCGCTGCCGCCCGCCAACATCGCCTCCCGCGTGTCGAGCAGCAGGGCGCCCTTTTTTTTCTTCGGGTTATGGCAGTCGATGCAGTGCGTGCGGATGAGCTGCATGCCTGCTTCGGCTATTTGATCAGGCTCCGCGGGAGGGCCTGCCAGGACGTGAACGTTCACCAGCAGCAGCGCGCTGAGCACCAGAACGTAGCATGGACCACCGGTCCGTGGCCCGGACCATCGGGAAGGAGCACTGCTCCATGTTACGGCTCGACTAAATCCGCGGAAGGGTAACTTCCTCAGCCTGGTCCTGGTATTTTCCGGCGCGCGTATCATAAGAGGTCTCGCAGGGTTCGCCCTCGAAGAACAACAACTGCACAATACCCTCGCCGGCGTAAATACGACAATCCGCATGAGAAGAATTCGAAATCTCGAGCGTGAGGTGACCGCGCCAGCCGGCTTCGGCCGGTGTGAGATTGGCAATACAACCGATCCGGGCATAGGTGCTTTTGCCGATGCAGAGGACGGAGATGTTCTCAGGAACGGAAAGGCACTCCAACGCAACCCCGAGACCGTAGGAGTGGGCGGGAAGAATGAAAAACTGCCCCTTCTCGTCCTCGTGAATCTCCTGCGATTCGACATTGCGCTCCGAAAACGCCTTGGGATCGACCACCGTTCCGGGGATGTGCTTGAAGATGCGGAAATCCTTTCCCGAGAGACGAATGTCGTAGCCGAAGCTGCTCAAGCCGAAGGACAGCACGGGCTTGCCCTCCACCTTACGCACCAGCTCGGGTACAAAAGGGGTAATCATGCCGGCGTTGGCCTGTTCGGTGATCCATTTATCGTTCTTGATCATGCTTTCCTGCTCCGGGTTTTGCGCATACAATCACCTGAACGGAGTTATGCAAGTATGAACGAATGGGTGGAAAAGGCCTGGCAGGCAGCAATGGTGACCCGCGAAAATGCACACGCACCGTATTCAAAATTTCTCGTCGGTGCCGCGGTAAAACCGGTGGGGCAGGATCTGCTCATCACCGGATGCAATGTCGAGAACGGAAGTTACGGTGCCACCGTCTGCGCCGAACGCGTCGCGCTCTGGCGCCTGGTTGCCGAACAGGGCCGACAGGCCATCGACTTTGTGCTCGTGGTGACGGATACCGAACCGGCCGCCTCGCCCTGCGCCCAGTGCCGGCAGGTTATGGCCGAATTTGCACCGCCGGATTTCAAGGTCTACTTCGCCAACCTCCAGGGCGTGCAGAAAGAAGTCATGTTCAGCGACTTGTTGCCCTACCCCTTCGATCCGGAATGTTTACCCTGATTCGCACACTCCTGGCGTTTTGCTGTGTGATGATACTAAGCGTATCGTGCCACACCCCGACACACCCAGTAAGGTCAGCGTCTGGCTGGGCTTGGGAGAATACCGATTCGTCCGTCTATTTCGGCTTTCTGGTCGCAAATGGAAATCTAGCCAACTGCGAATTGGAAGAGTATCCCCAACGGGCCGCAGAAGTTGAGTTCATCAAAGATCAAATAGAAAAGCGTGGGATCAGCGGGCCGGGAGCACCATTATCGGGCTACAGCGGGCAGGTAAAGAAGAACATGATCTACGTATCATCGACGGGTCTGGAAGAGTGGGTGCGTCTGAAAGACGCGCTCTCCACAGAAAAGCTATCGTTCATGAATCCAACGAGTCATGTATTCTTGGCCCGTCCTGTGATGGCTTGGGCTGCAAATGGACCCGGTACTACCACAACCTATGAGTTTTTTGATTTTGATGATCTCTTTGATCCCCCTTCACCTTCAAAAGTCATTCCTCACTGCTTGAATCCTGACATGAATGCAAGGGGTGGATTTCGGTCCGGTAGCAAGTCGGCCACGAACATGCTGAAAGGTATGCGCCGAAGCTTAAACCGTGCCTACGGGAAAACGGGCCTTAAAGACGATTGCTGGTATTATGGTCGGAAAGCATCCTTTACGTACGATCAATATACAAACAGACTACCTGTTCGACCCGCTACGGGGTCGGGACCTTGAGAATCCTTCAAAGGGTCTTCGACCCTTTCCTTTGGGATTGAATCCCCTCGGGATACCACGCGGCCCGATTACGTCACCCCAACTGGGCGGTCCACCTCAGCCGTGCGGTTCAATGAAGCCGCTCAACTCGGGTGGGTCGCCCATCTTCGCCACCTGCTGCTCTTCGAGCTTGAGGCAGAGCATGGTGTACTCCTTGATCGACTTCATGCGGGCGATACGAAACGCCGACTGCTTATCCCGATAACCACTCAACGCCTCGTGATAGTCGGCAAAACTCCGGTCAAAGTCGGCGCGTGAAATGTGTTCGACGAAGTGAACCTTGGACAGGCCCTCCGGATCGGGCCAGACGTTCACCGAGTCCTTATGAAAGAGCGCCCGCATGGTCGTCTTTTCCCCGGGCTTGAGCTCGTCGGTGGTCTCGTGGAAATCAAAGCGATCGGTGATTTCGCCATCGTGTCCGTACTCGACCAAGACCATGTCGCGCTTGGCCTCAGGATAAACGACGTGATTGCGATCATCCGTCACGCAAAGGTGATGATGGCCATCGGGATCGGTCAGGTGGTAAATCCGCATCAAACCCGCACGTGCAGTGGTATCCTCGTGTGATCCCATAGTACCCGAAAGTATACGCCGATTGCGTCATTCAAGCGAGGGAGATGCCAGCTTTTGTTCTGCTACCCGATGCACGCCGCAGCGCGAGGGCGCAGGGTCCGTCCTTACTTCACCCGGCCAACGAGGTCGTATTCCAGACCCTGGGTAATTTCCACGTCGACGAAGTCGCCGAAACGCAGGCCCTTGGCATCATCGAGGATGACCATGTTATCGACCTCAGGCGAGTCGTGCTCGGTGCGTCCGAAGAACTTGCCGTCCTGCTTGCCATCGATGAGCGTCTTCATGACGGTCCCGACCTTGGCCTGGTTCTTCTCCAGTGAAATCCCCTGTTGAAGAATCATGACATCATCGAATCGTTCCTGCTTCACCTCGGCGGGCACGTCGTCTTC
>JBLIND010000240.1:0-10012 GCA_047639095.1 Candidatus Omnitrophota bacterium
TTACCCCCCGAGGCCGGGGTCGCGGCGAACTTTATCCGGACGCTCAGTCGAGCACACAACGAGAGTTGGGATCGGTTGCTCATGTACGGTGTACTCGGTGCCTTCGTGTACCATGGGTGGATTGCGACCGTCCTCGCCGCAGCCCTGCGGCGATTGGGCTGGGTGCACAACCGCCGGGAAGCCCGGATACTTGCAGGGACGTTCGCGCTCGGGCAAGGTGTGGCCCTGGCCTGGCTCGGCATCAGCCAGGCCTGGCCCTACTGGGGGCTGATCAGCATCCTCGCCCTGTTGATCAGCAGCCTGGTCTTCATGGTCTATCGACCGCGCGGAGAAACCGACACGCCCATCCTTGCGGCCGCCATCCTTGCCGCCTTGATCGCGCACGTCGCCGCAAATCAGACCGGGTTTGAAATCTCGGCGACCAGCCTGCTCGCCTGGCTCATGGCCGCCTGCCTGCTGCCTACGCATCCTCCGGCTCCAACATCCAGACCAGCGATTTTGCCAGGCCTGGCCCTGCCGCTCCTCCTGGCTGCCGCCCTCGCCTGGTTTTGCTTTCTGCCATCGATCCAGGCCTTTCTGATCGCAGCAGAGGCCGACCAGTATGACGATGAAGCGGGATACGGCTCTGCGATTGAAGCGCGCGCGCTGGCGATTGCGCTGCGTCCGGAACGGGTCTCCTATTACCAGGCACAAGCGACCTCGCTGATTGATGATGCCCTTCGCCGTAAGAAGGTCGCAGACAAAGATCAGGGATTACGCGAAGCCGAAGCCATGTTACAGGAAGCCATCCGCCGCCAGCCGTATCGGAGTGATCCCCACGCGGATCTCGCGCGACTCTATACCCTCCGCTATTTCCTCGAAAGCGATCCGCTCATGCGAACAGCATACGCGGAGCGCGTGCAGGCCAGCTATCGCAAGGCGGTAGCGCTTCGCCCGAATGACCGGTACATCTGGATTGAGTGGGCGGCGACGAGTGGGCGCACGGGCAGCCAGCCGGGCCAGGTGCTTGCCGCGCTTGATCAGCCGGCCTTGATGGAGACGTTCTGGAAGCCGGTGCTGCATGCAGATATCCTGCTTCATATCGGACAGGAGGCGGATGCTGCAGAACAAGCGCGACTTTTTCAAGAGGCCTTAGCCGTTTTGGAATCCCTGGCGATTCCTGACGATCGACCGACCCTCATCGCCGAGGCGCGGCTGGTGCACGCCAGCCTCCTCTTTGGGCTCGGGCGGTTTGACGAGGCGGCAGCGATCACCGCCCGGATCCGGCCAAAACACATCGGAGGCTACGTACGCGTAATGAGTCTGGATGCTCGTATTCTATACAAGCGCGGAAAGGTCGAAGAAGCCCGTGAGATGGCCATGAAGATCCTAAAACGCACGCCCATCAAGGCCCGAGCGCAGATTCAGGAATCGTTCAAGGAATTCATGGGACCGACGCCCTAGCAACCGGCTACAGAACGCCCGCGATCGCGTCGCAGATATAATCGATGTTCGAGGGCAGCAGGCCCGCCACATTAATCCGACCACCACCGACGATGTAAATGCTGTTTTCATCGCGCAGGCGTTTCACCTGTTCATCGCTCAGGCTGCTGAACGAAAACATGCCGCGCTGTTTTTCGATGAAGGAAAAATCCTGCTGAACGCCCCGTGTGGCCAGACCCTGTACGAGGGCGGCGCGCATGTCCTTGATGCGATCACGCATCTCTGAAAGTTCGCCCAGCCACTGCGTCTTCAATTCTGCATCGGAGAGAATCGTTTTCACAATCGCCCCACCGTGGGAAGATGGATTGCTGTAGTTGGTACGGATGGCCAGCTTGAGATGGCTGAAAGCGGCATTCGCTTCATCCGCATTACGTGCCACCAGGGTGACCCCGCCCGTGCGCTCGTTGTACAAACCAAAATTCTTGGAAAACGAATTCGCGACAAAAAACTCGATGCCGGAAGCCAGAAACGGCTGCAGGGCGGCGCAGTCCGCTTCCACGCTGTCGCCAAAGCCCTGATAGGCAAAATCGAAGAACGGAATGAAGCCTCGTTCGGCGGCCAGCTCGGCTACCCGCCCCCACTGCGCCGTGGACAAGTCGGCGCCGGTTGGATTATGACAGCACACATGCAAAAGGACGATGTCCCCGGCGGGCACCTGAGTCAGGTCGGCGAAAAAGCCTTCGTCGTCCACCCCATGGGTCGCCGCGGCATAGTAGCGGTAGTCCTTGATCGCCACACCGGCGGCCGAGAAGATCCCTTTGTGGTTCGCCCAGGTCGGCGTGCTAACCCAGACCGAAGCGTCCGGACGCAGGGTCTTGATCAAGTCGGCCCCCACCCGCAGGCCCCCGGTCCCGCCCGGGGAATGCGCCGTCCGCACCCGATTGGCCAACTCACTATCACCAAAGAGCAAGGCCTGGACGAGGGACCCATAAGCCGGATCGCCGGTAATCGGCAGGTAGGATTTGCTCGCTTCATTGGCCAGAATCCAGGCCTCGGCGGCCTTCACACTGGCCAGGACGGGGGTCTTGCCGAAGACATCCTTGTACACGCCAACGCCCAGATTCACCTTATTCGGGTTGGCATCAGCTTTAAAGGCCTCGGTCAGACCAAGGATAGAATCAGGCGGTGCGGACTTTAAATCTTCGAACATGGTTACCTCAAGTTGCAATTAAATCGGCCGCAAGCACTATAAACTAGCCACCAAAAAGCAAAGAAAAAAGCCCTTTCGCTGATTGCATTCCCCAAAAGCCTGTACTAGTTTCCGCGCCCTAAATTTCAACCGAAAGACCCCAGATGATTGATACCATTCGCACCGCATTTGACCAGACCACGGCACAATCCGGCTCCGCCGCAACGTGGATTCGCCCCTACACGGATGATGCCGGCCCGAGCGATCACCAGTTTGTGCTTTTCCTCAAGCCGGAAGTCACAGATGTCGCCAACGGATTGGACCTGAACGCCATTCTGGGCATCGTGCTGGAAGAGCTCGACCGCTGGAACGTGAACATCGGAGCGGTTCGCGCGCTCAACGGGGACTACCTGGCGGAAAAACGCATCATGCACGCGCACTACGGGGTGATAAACCAGATTTCCACCCAGGGCTACGATGCCATTTCGGAAGGCGCCCAGGCGAAACTGACTTCTATATATGAAAAAGACCTCCAGCGGGGGGCAACCGTCCTCGGGGCCCATCAGTTTCTCGAAGCGGAGCCGGACTTCACCGCCGTGGCCCTCACCAGTATCAACGACAGTTTTGGCACCGAGAAGCTGGGCGGCGGAACCTACGCACTGAAACTGGAAGTGCTGTCCAAACCCTACATCATCCTGAACCCCTTCCATCCTTACCAGCTGGTCCCCTACACCACCTCGGGCCATGGCATCATCGTCATCGAAGGTCGCTCCAAGACCCCCTGGGCCGATTTGCGCAGCAAGTTGACTGGTGCCACCAATCCCACACATGCTGAAGAAGGCTCGATTCGCAATCGCCTGATGGTGAATGCAGACGCCATTGGCCTGAAAAGTGTCGGACCAGGCACGAATGGTGTGCACCTCTCTGCGGGCGCGCTTGAGGGCATGGTCGAATTGACCCGCTTCTTCTCCGACGACGCAAAACCGGTCACCTTTGCCGACACCAGCTTTGGACGCCTCCTCGCACAAGGGCCGGCCGCTGCGGCCATTGACCAGCTCGCGGAGAATACCCTGCTGAAGATCGGAGGCGAGAACGTCTCCACCTTCGACCTCACCGAAGAGCTCGATGCGGCCGAAGCGGCAAAAAAACTGGAGGCAGGTCTCGCGGGTTAAGCCCGGTCAACGTACCATCCCTCCATGGACCTTCCCAAATACATTCAGACCCAGGCCGCTGCGGCGGTAAAGCTGGTCAAATACGTCGATGACGAAGTGGTTGAACACCACCACGCCGCCGACGAGATATTGCGCACCTTTTTCCGCAAGCATAAGAAGTACGGCTCGCGCGATCGCCGCTTTTTCACCGACCTGGTGTATTCCTGGTTTCGCTGGCGAGGCTGGATCAAGGAAGGTGAAAAAAACGAATGGATGCGCCGCTGTGTGATCGCAGGCCTGATGGATGCACCGGAATGGGGACCCGCGCTGCACGCTATGATCGCCAGCCTCGAAAAGCCGATCAAGGACCCGGAACCGATGGGATCCTTGTCGATTGCGGCCAAGGCGCAACGCATCCAGGCCATGTTTCACATGGACAAGCCACCCACGATTGCAGACGCCTTTCCCGATTGGGTAGGCCATCATGTCCGTGAACACTCCTGGCTCACCGGCTTGCAGAACCACGGCGCCATCTGGCTGCGCACCCGACCGGACACACACCAGAAAGTCATCGAAGCACTGGATAAGGAAAAAGCGGAATACACCATTCACCCGCTCCTCCCCCATGCGATCTGCACCTACAACCGATCCGCGGTTACGCTGCTGAGCCAGAAACTCAGCCACCTCTTCGACTTGCAGAACCTGTCTTCCCAGTGCGTCGGTCATGTCTGCGATCCGCAGGAAGGCGAACACTGGTGGGATTGCTGCGCGGGCTCAGGCGGCAAGAGCATCCACCTCGCCGAACTGAGGGAGACCGGCATGGTCTTTGCCACGGATCGCCGACTCGCCGTCATGGACGAGCTCAGTCGACGCGTAAAAACCTACAAAGGCAAAAAAATTAATATGCGCATGCTGGATGTACTGCGCGATGACCCGCCGGAACAATTGTTCGACGGCGTGCTCATCGATGCTCCGTGTACGGGCATCGGTACCTGGGGGCGCAACGCCGATGCCCGCTGGCGCATGGGTGAAGCCCAGCTGCAGAAAATGTTGTTCGCACAACAAAACATTCTCGAGAAGGCCTCGCTGCAGGTAAAACCCGGTGGCGTACTCGTATATTCGGTCTGCACGCTGACCCACGACGAGACCAGTGACATGGTCGGATACTTTTTAAAGAATCATCCGCACTTTGAGATGCAAGGGATCACGAATCCCGCGACCGGCGAAAAAAGCGAGGGCCCGCTCTGGCTGCTTCCGAACGACATGGACGGCGATGCCATGTACATCGCACGCATGGTCAACACACAGACGGAGTCTGCCGACCCGGCATGAAACGGCTGGTCCAGTTTATCGACCGAATGAATACCGGAATTGCCCGGTGCACGTTCTGGTTGATGCTGGGCATGGTGCTGATCGGCACCTATAACGCGATCGGCCGCAAACTCGGTCAACATTTCGGCTGGAGCATCACCTCCAACGGGCTCCTCGAAATGCAGTGGTACCTGTTCAGCATCATCTTCCTCCTCGTGGGGGCCTACAATCTGAAGAACGACGCCCATGTGCGCGTCGACCTGGTATACGACCGTCTCTCACCGGAAAAACGCGCCTGGGTCAACCTGATCGGGGCGGTACTCTTTCTGCTCCCCCTCGCCGCCGTCTGCTTCTGGAGCTCTCTCGATTTCGTTACCGATTCCTGGTCCGACGCTGAAAAATCATCCGATCCCGGCGGCCTGTTGCGCTACCCCTTGAAAACCGTGATCCCAATCGCGTTTGTCATGCTCATGCTGCAGGGATTGTCCGAGATCCTCAAGTCCATAGGCATCATTCGGGGTAAGCCCCTGGAAGAAACCGGAGTGTCCGCTTAGTATGGACCCGCAAATGATGGCGCCGATCATGTTCGGCACAGTCTTGATCTTTATTTTCTGCGGCTATCCCGTGGCCTTCGCACTCGGAGGTACGTCCATCATCTTTGCGGCCATCGGAGTTGGGATGGACTTCTTCGACTTCAACTTCCTCAACTCAATGCCCAACCGCATTTTCGGAATCATGAGCAACGGCGTCCTGCTCGCCATCCCCTACTTCATCTTCATGGGCACCATGCTGGAGAAATCCAAGCTCGCGGAAGACCTGTTGCAAACCATCGGCCAGCTCTTCGGACCGATCCGTGGCGGCCTGGCCATGGCGGTGGTATTCGTTGGTGCCCTGCTCGCGGCCGCGACCGGCGTGGTCGGGGCATCGGTGGTCGCCATGGGCATGATCTCCCTTCCGGTCATGCTGCGTTACGGCTACCAGAAAGAACTCGCGACCGGCGTGATCGCCGCGAGCGGAACCCTGGGTCAAATCATTCCCCCCAGCGTCGTGCTCATCGTGCTCGCGGATCAGCTCGGCTGCTCCGTGAGCGATCTGTTCAAGGGTGCGCTCGTACCCGGCGTCATGCTCGCGACCTGCTTCGCCTTGTATGTGGGCATCCTCGCAGCGGTGAAACCCGAGTTGGCCCCGGCGCTTCCGCTCAGCGAACGCACGATGACAAAAAAAGTGCTCATCCGTCGCGTGTTACTGGTAATGCTGCCCCCCCTGGTGTTGATCCTGCTCGTCCTCGGCAGCATTTTTACCGGCTTTGCCACGCCGACCGACGCCGGCGCCTTCGGAGCCATCGGAGCCATGGGCCTGGCCGCCGCGAACCGGCGCTTGAACAAGCTGGCGATCATGGAAACCACCGAAGCGACCTCCCGCCTGACCTGCATGGTCATCTTCCTGCTGATCGGCTCCACCGCCTTTGCCCTCGTCTTCCGAAAATTTGGCGGGGACCTGTGGATCGAGGACATCCTCACCAACATGCCAGGTGGGTTGATCGGTGCGCTCATCGTGGCGAACCTGACCATTTTCATCCTGGGCTTCTTTATCGATTTCTTCGAAATCGCTTTCATCGTCGTGCCGCTGCTCGGACCGGTTTTCATCAACGAATTTGCGGATGAATTCCAGGCCCTGTACAACATATCTCCGGAAATGATCCCGATCTGGTTCGGGATCATGGTCGCGATGAATCTGCAGACCTCCTTTCTCACCCCGCCGTTTGGCTTCTCCTTGTTTTACCTGAAGGGGGTCTGTCCTCCGGAGGTGAAAACCACCCAGATTTATCGCGGGGTTCTGCCCTTTATCGCGATTCAGGTGGTGGCCCTGATCGTGGTGATCGTGTTCCCCCAGACCGTGCTCTGGCTGACCAATTGATCGTTGAACGGGTCCGCGGGCGTAGGATACCCGCATGAAACGACTCCTTCACACCGCTCTCGCCCTTCTGCTTCTTTCAAGCCTGCTCACGTCCTGTTCCGTGCGCCGAACCATCCGCTACACAGCCAATGCCGGCAAGGTCATCGCCGGGGCCTTTGCCGTAGCCGGGCGGGTGGTTGTGGTTAAGGAATATGCGGCGAGCGAGGAGCAGAAGACGGCCGCCAAAGAAAAGGCGCTGGCCATGGTGGCCGCCCTGCCGCCGGAGAAGGTGGAACCGTTAGAAAAGGAACATCGCCTGCTCGTTGAAGTACCACGCGATGACCGGGCAGATAAAGCGACGACCATTTCCGTTATGATCTTCGACACCTCCTCGCAAACAGTGGTGGGCAATAAGGTGTAGACATCAAGCCCAACAGAAGGTTGGCAAAGACGACCTGGTGCAGACCGAAGTGGACAACTTCGCCGTCCAGTACGACGGCATCTTCTAGGCCCGGCTACGACCGGTACGAGAAATTCGCGTAGGTGTTCTCTGCGGTCGACAACCAGGCCGACGATTCGATTCTGAATGCATTCCAATGATCGAAGAGCTTTTTGAAGCCGGCATCCGCATCGACTTTTTCCTGCATCAAGCCGTCGGCTTCTTTTTTCGCCGCGATCATCAGGTCTTCGGGGAAGGGTAAAATCTTCACATCCGGCATCGCACTCAACTCCTTGAACGCGCCCGGATTTTTTGCATCGTAATCCATCATCATACCGGCGTTCGCTTCGGCCGCGGCCACTTCGAAGGCCGCCTGGTAACCCAACGGCAACCGCCCCCACGCATCCTTGTTCACGTAGAAGCTCAAGGTCGGACCGGGCTCCCACCAACCAGGGTAATAATAGTTCTTGGCGATCTTATGGAATCCGAGCTTCATGTCGTCGTAAGGCCCAACCCATTCCGTGGCATCGATCGTTCCTTTTTCCAGCGCCGGAAAAATATCGCCACCGGGAATCGCGGTCGCCTGGCCGCCGATGCGATTGATAATCTCACCCCCCTGCCCGGGAATACGCATGACCAAGCCCTTCATGTCTGCCAGGGAACCAATCTCACGTCGGAACCAGCCGCCCATCTGCACGCCCGTATTGCCGCCCGGAAAATTCAGAATATTAAAATCCGCGAAAACCTCACGCATGAGGGCGAGGCCTCCGCCGCTGCCCATCCAGGCATTCTGTTGCCGGGCATTCAGGCCAAATGGCACGGTGGTATCAAACGCGAGGGCCGGATTTTTGCCGATGAAATAATAGCTGGCACTGTGACCGCATTCGCTGCCGCCGTTGCGCACTTCGTCCAACACCTGGTTGCCGGGAACTTTTTCACCCGATTGGTACACCCGAATCTGAAAATCCCCATTCGTCAGTTGCTCGACTCGCTTCGAGAGCACTTCCGCCGCACCAAAGATCGTGTCCAGCGATTTGGGGAAACTCGATGCGAGATCCCAGCGAATCTTCTTTCGGGTCTGGACGCTGGGACCTTCGACCGATTTTGATCCGCATCCATTGATGGCGGCAACGGCCACGGTACTGATTCCTGCTTTGGTGACGAACGAGCGACGATTCATAGGGTTCTCCAGTTAGTGGCATTCACCTTGGACGATTAGCGGTGGAGTTCAAGCCTTTAGAATCTTGCATTAACCCGGCCTTTCTTGCATATCCTCTTCACCAACATGGACTACATCGCAGCCGCAAAAGCGCTAATTGAAACCGACATCGCCGGTCTCCGACAACTGCAGGATCAACTGGATGATTCCTTCGCAGCAGCGCTTGAGTTGATGGACGCACGCCTCTCCCTGGGGAATCGCATCATCATCACCGGCGTGGGCAAGAGCCACGATATCGGCTGCAAGATCGCCGCCACGTTTAACAGCACCGGCACGCCAGCCTTCGCGCTGCATGCTTCAGAAGCAATTCATGGCGGCCTCGGCATGATTCGCGACGGCGATGTCGTGCTCGCCATCAGCTATTCCGGCGTAACCCTCGAACTCTTAAACATGCTGCCCTTCGCCAAGCGCGCGGGTGCCCACATCGTCGCCATCACGGGCAGCCCCCAGAGCGACACCGCCGCCCTCGCGGACTTCGTCATCCCCATTAAAGTCGCCAAAGAGGCCTGCCCGTTTAATCTCGCACCCACCACCAGCAGCCTGGTGACGCTTGCGGTCGGCGATGCGATCGCCATGCTCCTGAGCCAGCGCCGCGGTTTCAGCCGGGAAGATTTCGCCAAGCTGCACCCGAGCGGTGCGATCGGACATTCGCTGCTGAAAGTGACCGACTTGATGCGCAAAGGAAAGCAAGTCGCCCGGGTCCATCGCGATGACACGGTCAAACAGGCCGTGAATGCAATTACGGATTGCCATGCCGGGGCGGTCGCGGTGGTGGATGACGATGGTAAGGTCATCGGCATCGTCACGGATGGGGACTGCCGCCGCTTCATGGCCCGCACAGACCATTACACGGGCGAGCTGGTCGCCGATATCATGACCGAAAACCCGATTGTTCTGACGCAGGATCACCTCGCGGTCGAAGCCATGGGCATCTTCGAGAAGCATACCATCAACACCTTGATCATCACCGATGCCAACGACGTTTTTGTCGGCATGGTGGATATCCAGGACATGCCGAAAATGAAACTGATGTGAACCGGCCTACCCGCCCCCGCCCCAACCCATTGGGAATCCATTCATGACCCTCATCCGACTGCTCATCCTCTCCCTCGCAATACCTTTCACCTTACGGGCCGAACAGCCCGACGAGACCGTACCGCCGCCCGCGCTCAGCGAAATGAATGCGATGCAGGCCGCCATCATTGGCCTCGTCGAAGGGGTCACGGAATACCTGCCCGTAAGTTCCACCGGCCACATCATCCTCACCCAGCGCGCCATGGGCATTGGGTTCAGCCCGGATGACGAAGCCGCGAACGAAGCGGCCGATGCTTTTGCCATATGCGTTCAGCTCGGGGCCATCCTCGCGGTGCTCGGGCTTTTCTTCG
>JBLIND010000241.1:0-10001 GCA_047639095.1 Candidatus Omnitrophota bacterium
GCCTGACGGGACATGCCGCCGTCGAGCTTCTCGCATCCCATGCCGGGGAGGGGAACGATGGGGGTGCGGCCTTCATGGTTACCCAGGCTCAGGCCTTGCTGGATGACCCGCGTCTGAGTGAAGAAGTATTCGGCCCGAGCTCCCTGCTGGGTCAGTGCGCATCACGAGACGAGATGCTTGCGATGGCCGAGAGCCTCGAAGGTCATCTTACCGCGACTCTTTTCGGCACTGACGAAGAGTTGGCCGACTATGCGGACTTGGTTGCGATCCTGGAACGGAAGGTCGGGCGGTTGATCTTTAACGCCTTCCCGACCGGCGTTGAGGTGTGCCCCTCCATGCATCATGGCGGGCCGTATCCCGCGACGACCAATCCGATGGTTACCTCGGTGGGTACGGCGGCCATCAAGCGATTTGCCCGCCCCGTCTGTTACCAGGGCTGGCCTGAATCGCAGTTGCCGCAGGCCTTGCAAAGTGCCAATCCGCGTGGATTGATGCGGCTGGTAAACGCGTCGCTCTCCCGTGATGCGCTCTAAAAAGCGGGATGGGTTGCAGGCATCATGCCGTAATTGAATGTGGGGTCATTAGGGTCTTGGGCTGCGTAAGCTGCTCACGCTGAGTAGGTAATAAATATTTATTGTTAATTATATTAGAACAAGACCACTCTTTTTGTGTACCCTGTCAAACATGGCTTGATTCCGGCTTTTCCTCTCTAAGCATGGATTTTGCAGGGAGCGCAATCTGAAGAAAAATGGCTGGCTCAGAAAATAAGACACCAAGTAAGCATAAGACGGTCATCACCGCGGTAACACCGGGGGCGATTACCTCTCAGCGTATCCACCCACATGGGCAGACCACCCAAAAGCGGATCGTCATCAATGGAGCCAGTTCCAAGCGCATCGAGGCGGAGAACTCGTCGGTTGCGGATCTGGAACACGAGGAGGATGTCAGTGATGTGCAGCCCGCGATCATCGAGGCCGCGGACGAAATCAGTGAGGCCGCGGCACCATTCTCCACCCAAACGGCTTCGCATAAAAAGCCGCTGCTGATCGGTGTCGGGCTTGTCGCCCTGATCGTGGCCATGGTTTTGGTCGCGATGGGGTTGACTTCGAAAAAAGGTCCGAGTTTGAAAGACCAGGCGGCGAAGCTCAAGTCGTCATCTGCACCGGGACCGGGAAAGCCCGCCACCTCCCCGCCTGAACCCGCTCCGTCTCCCCTGACGCGGGGCTTAATCGGTCATTGGACCTTTGATGGCGAAGTAAAGGACCAGGGTTCCAAGCTCATGGAGTCGCGATACGATGGCGATGCGCAGTTTGTACCCGGGGTACTTGGTGAGGCCCTGCGGCTGGATGGTGCCCATGCGGTTGAGGTCGTGCCCGATACGCTGGTGGATAAGATCAATCGTTTCTACACGATCTCGGCCTGGATTCGGATTCCTGCTGGCGAGGCGCCTGCCCATTTCGCGGGTCTCGTGACGCGGGGCGACCAGAGTTTCAGGCTGTCTATGGCGGGCCGTGATTCTCCCGGGAGTATTCATCTCGGCCACAATTCCGGCATGGTGCAACATATGATGATCTGGGGGAAGCGAAAGGATTTAAACGATGGCGATTGGCACCACGTCATCGTGATCCGGGATGATAATCACCTGGTTTCCTTTGTCGATGGCGTTCAGGACGGGGATAAGACGGAAGCGGTCGATGATATTCAGTTGACCACCGCTCCGTTGTGGATTGGTGGGAATTCCGACTTTCCCATCGACCCGCAAAATCCAAATCGCGCGCATCGGTACTTTAAGGGCGACCTGGATGATGTGCGCTTGTACATCCGAGCCTTTACTCCGGAAGAGGCACAGGCGCTGTTCGCCAGTGCCCAACGGCCTTAACCGCCGGTTGAGCACAGGCGCCTCCGCGCGACCATCTACGTTGCATCCGCTGCGTGCTTTTGCTTCCATGGGGGCATGAATGCGCGATCTCCCGGCAAGCTGATTTTGAGTGGCGAACATGCGGTCGTGTACGGTTGTCCGGCGATCGCCCTCGCTCTCGATTGTTATGCGCATGCCCGGCTTTCCATGTTGGATACCCCGGAGCTTACCGTTATCCTGGGGGATCGTTCACCGGTGAGCTGGGGCTTGGAACATCTCCTGGCCTTTGCTGCAGAGCTCGACGAGCGCTACCGTAGCTTTCTTGCGGGCCAAACCACGATTGAAGATGTGCTGCACAAGCCGGAGGACCTCTTTGCGTATGAGTTCGGCCAGGTGCTGGCGATGCGCGGCGTACCTGGGACCGGTCTCCAGCTGTCTCTGGCGTCGGACATACCGCTGGGATGTGGCATGGGCTCTTCGGCCGCTTTGATTCTCGCCGCCCTCCGCGTGCTCTCCCTGCATACGGGTGGCATACTCCCTGATGAACCGGAGCTGGGCTTGCGGGTAGAGCACCTGCAGCATGGGCGATCGAGCGGGCTGGACATTGTTACCTCCGCACGTGGCGGAATGATTCGCATGGCCGATGGAAAGGTGGAATCGTTGCCCGCGATTGAGCAAGCGCTGATCCTGGCGCATACCGGTTGCCCGGAGGTATCCACCGGCGTGTGTGTGGAGGCGGTTCGTAAGGGCTTCGCGCATGACCAGGTCCTCTGGCAAGCCTTCACGGATTGTACGAATGCGGTCACGCGCACGATGGCGGACGGTCGTCAGGAGGCCCTTCGCGATGCCTTGATGGAAAACCATCGACTACTCGTTCGCATCGGCGTGGTGCCCGAAAGGGTGCAGGCATTTGTCGCGGAGATTGAGGCGTGTGGAGGGGCCGCAAAGATATGCGGCGCTGGATCGGTAAAAGGCGATGCCTCCGGGGTCGTTTTTGTGTATGGTATTGACGAAGAGGCGGAAGCCGTCATGGGCCGGTATGGATATCCGCTAATGAAGATGAATGTGGCGAAGCATGGTACCGAAAACAATTAGAGTCAGCGCACCCGGCAGTTTGATGTTGATGGGGGAGCATGCGGTTTTGCGCGGCAAGCCGGCCCTGGTGGCCGCGGTCAATGAACGCCTGAGCGTGGATGTCTTTCCGCGGGATGACGAATTGGTGCGCATCGAGTCCGATCTCGGGTTCTACTGCAAGCCGTACTACGACCTCAGAATTGAAGCGCCATTTCAATTTATTCTTTCCGCGGCGATGCAGTGCTGGGACCGGCGTGGGGTGGATATCACCGTGCGATCCTCGTTTGCGAGCACGGTTGGACTGGGCTCCTCTGCTGCGGTAACGGTTGCGTGTGTGACGGCCCTCACCGCGCTCAATGGAGAGGTTTTCGATCTGGCTGCGGTCTTCGCGCGGAGCGTAAAAGCCATGCGGGGTGCGCAGTCCGGCTTGGGTTCCGGGGCGGATGTGGCTGCCGCGACGTATGGCGGCATACTCCGCTACGAAAGGGATGGCACCTGCCGTCCGCTAAAGGCGGAGCTGCCCGAAATCAGTCTGATCTACTGTGGGTATAAGAAACCTACACCCGAAGTGATCCGCATCGTGCAGGCATTTGAATCGGCGCATCCTTCCGAGGCGCGCGCGATTTTTGCCGAGATGGAAAAGCGGACGCTTGAAGCCGAGTCCGCCCTGGAGAAAGGCAATCTGGAACAGATGGGGCGTGAGATGGACCGCTACCATGCCTGTCAGCAGGCGCTTGGGGTAAGCAACGAAGACCTGGATCTCATCGCGGCCGGGCTCAGCGCATCACCCGGGATGCTCGGCGCGAAAATTACCGGTGCGGGTTTAGGCGATTGCGTATTCGGTCTGGGCGCGGCGGATGCCACGGTGTCGGGTTATGAAAAATTGAACGTTCAACTCTCAACGACAGGGGTACATATTGAAGAAGGCTGAAGTTATTCAGAAGATCCTCGGCGATCGCGTCCTGCCGGATGACGCCTCGGGCGCTTCGTTCGCGCCAGCGAATATTGCGCTCTGTAAATACTGGGGCAAACGGGACCCGGAGATCAACCTTCCGGTGAACGGCAGTCTCTCCATATCCCTACATGACAAGGGTACCCAGGTGAACATCACACCGGCCGAGTTCGACGGCCTCTCCATCAATGATGAGATGCTTGCGGCGGATGATCCGAAGCATGTCCGCATGTTTGATTTTATCGATCTGTTTCGCCAGGACAGCGCACCGACCCTGCATATTGCGACCCAGAGCAACATTCCGATTGCGGCAGGCCTGGCCTCCTCCGCTTCGGCATTTGCTGCCGTCGTGATGGCCCTGGATCGGGCGGGCGGCTGGGATCTGTTTGCCCGACAGCTTTCCATTCTTGCACGCATGGGGAGTGGCAGCGCCTGTCGCTCGATTTATCATGGCTTCGTCGAATGGCATCCCGGATCTCAGGGTCATGGCATGGATTGCTTTGCCGAGCTGCTACCGGAGCAATGGCCGGAATTTCGCGTGGGGTTGCTCGCCTTGAGTACGGCCGCGAAAAAGGTGGGCTCGCGCGAGGGGATGAATCGAACCGTTCGCGAGTCCGTCTTGTACCAGAGTTGGCCGGCGGTTGCGGATCAGGATCTGGGCGAGATCCGTGCCGCCATTCAAGCGCGTGACTTTCCCCGCCTGGGCATGGCCGCGGAGTCGAATGCCTGTTCCATGCACGCGACCATGCTGGGGTGTAGACCGCCGCTCCTGTATTGGTTGCCGGAAACCGTGGAGACCCTGCACCGGGTCTGGGGCCTTCGAGATGAAGGGGTATCGGTTTACGCAACCATGGATGCCGGCCCAAACGTCAAACTATTGTTCCTGGAAGAGGAGGCTTCCGCGGTACAGGAGGCCTTTCCTGAAATGGAGGTCACCCGACCGTTTGCCCCACTCGGTACATAAAATGCTGGTTAACCAAGGGCTGTTTTATTAACATGCCCTAGCGCAACGGAGACTCGATAATGGCTGAAGAATTTAAGCAAAAAGAAGACGTGGTCGAATCAGATATCGTTTTTGAATGCCCAAGCTGCAGCAAAAGCCTGGCAATGGATCGACGCGGAGCGGGTTTAACCATCGATTGTCCGGGATGCGGCGAGCTTGTCCGGGTTCCCACGCCATCCGATCTCGTCCCCGAGTCGTATAAGGATCTGACCGAATACGCCGATATCGAAGAGCTTCAGGAGGCCTTAATCGCTTCTCAGGAAAAGGTGACCGCCCTCACCTCCAGCATCGGAGATCTCGCTCGGAAAAGCCGTGAGCTTGAGGTGCAGCGCACAAAAAACAGCGACACCATTGCAAGCCTGCGCAACGAATTCAGCAACATCCAGCAGGCCCTGGATAACATCTACAAGTTTCTCCAGGACTGACGACGGGGTTGTCCAGAAGGTTCTCGTCGGGCTGTTGTGCGATCGCGTTCAGGGTCGTTTGACATTCAAGCCGTGCTGACCCTACCCTACAAGGTGAAACGCTTTCAGCGTGCTTTCCTGGCACCTGAAGCCTGACCTTAACAATCCTGTCATTCGCGAATGATTTCGCCGGGTTAGAAAACGGGTCAGCGCTTCCTTTGTGCACCTGTAAATCCGCTTTCCCACGGGCCATTTGGATTTGAGCCATATGTATCTTTAGTGGCTATGTTTTCCACAGCCCCTTGTTCATGAGCCTTCCGGGGCGCTAAAACCCTCGGTTTTTACCCATTTTTTCCCAACTCCCTTGTGCATAACTATGGCCACAGATTGTTCGTAAGTGGGGACAGGTCTAAAATTCATAAATGTAGGAATTTGCCAGCAAAAATAGGTGATTACGGTTTTGTAGGACCATTTATCACAGGGCTTATCAACAGGCTTTTGCCGATCTGTTGATAATTTTAAGCCCTTTTTATTGCGGTTTAGAGCCCGCGGGTGAAGGTGGCGATCCGTTCCATGGCAATTTTCAACTGATCCATGGATGTGGCATATGAACACCGGATAAAGCCTTCTCCACAGGCACCAAATGCGGTCCCGGGCACAGCGGCCACTTCCTGGTCAGCCAGCAGCTTCATCGCGAAGTCGTATGAGGTCATGCCGAACTGGCTGATCTGCGGGAAGGCATAAAAGGCCCCTTCGGGTTTACGACAGGGAATCCCCATCTCCTCGAAGGCCTTGTGCACCACGTTTCGGCGCTGTTGATAGGCCGTTTTCATCACCGCGATATCTTTGTCCGGTTGTTTAAGCGCCTCGATGGCGGCTTCCTGGCTCAGGACCGGCGCACACAGCATCGTATACTGATGGATTTTCATCATGGCATCGGTCAGCGCAGGGGGAGCACAGGAATAACCGACCCGAAAACCCGTCATGGCCCAAGCCTTTGAAAAGCCGTGCAAAAAGATGGTGCGTTCTTTCATCCCCGGGAACGAAGCAATGCTCACGTGGGTGTCGTCGTAGGTCAGTTCGGCGTAGATCTCGTCCGTAATGACGATCAGATCGTGCTTAATGGCGAGCTCGGCAATCCCCCGGGCCTCCTCAGCGGGCAGGTATCCGCCCGTGGGATTATTCGGGTAATTCAGAATGATGGCCTTGGATTTTGGCGTAATCGCCGCTTCCAGTGCTTCTTTGGTGACCCGGAAACCGTCTTCCATGCGGGTCTCGATCGCGACCGGTACCCCGTGGGCGAGCGTGATCAAGGGCCGGTACGAAACGTAGCAGGGCTCGTGATAAATAATTTCGTCGCCGGGGTTGGTGATGGCCCTGACCGCAAGGTCCAGGGCTTCGCTTACGCCTACCGTAATCAGTATTTCGGTTTCCGGATTGTAGGAAAGATCAAACACTCGATCGATATACTTCGCCAGCATCTTCCGCAGCTTCGGAATGCCGAGATTGGACGTGTAGCTGGTTGCGCCGTGCTCCAGCGCGTAAATGGTGTGTTCACGAATGTGCCAGGGGCTCACGAAATCGGGTTCGCCGATACCCAGGCTGATCACGTCTTTCATGGACGTGACGATTTCGAAGAAATCCCGGATGCCTGAGCGGGGGACTTCCTTCAGCTTGTGTGCGATTGCCCGTTCGGCCGCGTTAAGGGGAGACTTTGAGACGTTCTCGCTCATCTGGCTCTCCCATGATTACGCCGCGGTATTTGTAGGTCTTCAACGTGAAGTGGGTCGACGTGCCTGTTACCCCTGGAATCGTGGAGAGCTTCTCGCTTACAAACGTGGCCACGTCGCGGATGTTGTCACCCTGAACAAAGACCATGAGATCGGAAACGCCGGACATGAGGTACATCGACACGACCTCTGGGAAATTCGCAATGCGGTTCGCGATGTGGTCGAAGCCGCCTTCGCGCTCCGGGATCACTTTCACCTCAATCACGGCATTGACCAATTCACTATCCAGCTTGTCCTCATCGAGAATCGCCTGGTAGCCCTTGATTACGCCGTCGTCTTCAAAGGTTCGAATCGTTGCTTTGATATCCTCAACGGATTTGTCGAGCATCGTCGCAATGTTGTCGATGCTCTCTCTCGCGTTGTCTTTCAGTATTTTTAAGATGTCGTCCATGATGGTTTCCTGCTGGATTGAATGGGCGAGAATAAAGCATCAAATAGGAAGAATACACGGATAATTTTCGTATTTCGTCCGACGGAAGTGGGTGGTCGCATCCTACGGCTGGCTGTCGGCCGGTAGAGGCTCGCTTCCCTCGATCGCGGGAGGGGCGACTTGATCAGCGGGTGTTTCATCTGAAGACGTGGAAGGTTGTTCCGAGTCAACAGGCGCTTCTTCCTCGCCATGCAGATAGAAAAATTTGGCAATCCGTTCGCCATCCTCATTAAAATCCACCTGCTTCTTGTGCAGTTTGCCGTCCCAGTCGTAGCGCCGTTCGCTGGCGGGTTGACCGTTCGCATGCCAGGTTCGATGCAGCCCCGTCGGCAGGCCGCGCGTATAACGACCGTGGGTTTTTCGTGTGCCGTTCGCATAGGTTTCCAACCAGATGCCGTGACGAACTTCCTCGCCGCCAATCCGGGTCACGGGGCCGCTGGCTGCGCCCTCCGATTTAATTTCGTTACAAGACGCGCAGCATAAAATCGATGCGACCAGGAGACCCCAGGTGGACAGGCGATGCTTTTTCCGGCTCATGGCGTGAAATCCTTCATACCTGACCGTACCGATTGACCGGGACTTGCCAACGGTTAAACGTGGAGACCGTTTCACTTTTCATGATACCCGAACAGCTCCATGGTCTCCCCGGCGATATCATTAAACTGGTGTTTCCAGTTTTTCGGCCATTCGGCATAGGTCGGAAAGCAGCTCGGACCGTCTTCCAATGCCACGCCGCTTTCTGCAGCGGGTTCCACCCGGCCCAGCAGCTCCGCGCGGAATCCGTCTTCGGTCCATGCCGGGGCGATAAGGGTTTCTGGTTGATGTAGACGAACTGATTGAGCAGGGAGGTGACCACCTCTCGGACGTTCTGGATGATATGGACCAGCTTCGCATCTGGAAAAACCTGCCGGACCATGGCGAACAGCTGCCAGTTGTTTTCGATGTACCAGTCCTTGCCGGATTGCTTGAACCGTTTCTGGCGCGAGGGCTTGAACTTGGCCATTTCCTGGCGGCTCGGTTCGCGAGACATACATTCTGAACACTGTTCCCGGTAATCCGGTGGCGGCGCAAGCGGGGCGAGGGCATTCAAGGTCCCCTCGGTGATCACGCGGGACATCCAGGCCATCGCTCGCTCGTCTCGGATGTGATAAAGGCTGCATTCATGCTCCGAGACTAACGTCCTGATCTCGGGATATCTATGAAAATGATGCATGGGCTGATTGGCTGTGTGATTTGAAATTAAACCATTTGTAATCTATCCGCCTGGGCCTCTACCGTATGTGGACGATTTTCATACACACCACCACATACAGGGCTTTGGTATGACCGAGGAAAAAAGGGGATTCAGAACAGACCATTCGGTGGAGCGATTTGCGCAGGGGACCATTCAATTTCGCTGGATCATCCCGGTGATCGCCATCCTTGCCGGCGTGTTTATCGGTTCCGGGGGGCGGTTCATCCAGTTCAAAAACGACTACCAGTACTTCTTCAGCAAAGAGAATCCCGAGCTGAACAACTTCGAGTCGAATCAGAAAATCTACAAGAAGAACGACAACTGCCTTTTCGTTCTCGCGCCGAAGTCCGGTGAGGTGTTCACCCGGTAAACCCTCGGAGCGATTGAGTGGCTCACCGAAGAGGCCTGGCAACTGCCCTATTCCTCGCGGGTGGATTCCATCAGCAACTACCCGCATATGGAAGCCGAGGAAGACGATATCATCGTCGATGATCTGTGCCGAGGTGCCGAGCAGCTGAGTGAGGCGGGCCTGGCCCGCATCCGCGAGGTGAGTACTCACGAGCCCTTGCTCCTGAATCGCTTGATCACGGAGCGCGCGAATGTGTCCGGCGTCAACGTGACCGTCGAGCTGCCGGGAAAGGATCCCGAGGAAGCCACCGAAGTCGTCACCAAGGCGCGGGGAATCGTAAAGGTGTTCGAAGCCCGCTATCCGGAGATTACCGTCTACACCTCCGGTATGGTGCCCCTGAGCAATGCCTTTGCCGAAGCGGCCAAGGGCGACTTCGCCAAGCTCTTCCCGATGACGTTCGCCGCGATTTTTATTATGCTCAGCCTGCTCCTGCGCAGTATCTCGGGCACCATCGCCGCGATCGTGGTCATCGTGTTGTCCATCATGACCGGCATGGGGCTGACGGGCTGGCTGGGCATTCCGCTTTCGCCACCGTCTTCGACCGCACCGGTGATGATCGCGACCCTGGCGGTTGCGGACGACGGTGACAAGTTGCTGGTCATCTTTGATACGCCCCGCGATGTGAAGGGGACCGCCTTCCTGAGTTTTACCCACAAGGTCGATGCGGATGATCAGTGGTTGTACCTCCCCGCGCTGAAGCGGGTGAAGCGCATTTCGACTTCGAATAAATCCGGTCCGTTTATGGGTAGTGAATTTGCGTGCGAAGACCTGATCTCGCCCGAAGTCGAGAAGTACACCTACAAGTACCTGAAGGACGAGGCCTTGAACGGGGTGGACTGTTTTGTGT
>JBLIND010000242.1:0-9933 GCA_047639095.1 Candidatus Omnitrophota bacterium
TGTTGCCGCGTAGCGGCCTGACAAACGTAGCCGTGGTCGAGGTACGAGGCCACGGTGGGCGGCCCTTTTCCAGGAAGCTCCGTAGTGGCGCGACGACGATTCTCCCGCCACTACGTGGCTGTGGTGTTGAAAGTGGCTGTGGTGTTGAAAGCGGCTGTGGTGTTGAAAGCGGCTGTGGTGTTGAAATTATGCACTTCCGTGGCCTCGTCGTTCTTCCTCAACCACGGCTACTTTTGTGCTGCCACTACGTGGCTGAATGGGAACCCATCGCACCGGAGACCTTGACCTGAACCATCCTTAAACGAGCACCATTCCTCTTTGTATATTCCTTGTACTTACTCTTTATACAGGGCGGTCCGATAGACGGTCCCGTTCTTGTCGATCAGGAACCACTTATGCGTGACGTAGTTGCTCTGCTCGGGCGTTGAATACGCGTACTGCAAACTGACCTGCCAGCCGCCATCGCCTCCGGGCTTGGGCTGAACCTTGCCCCACTTCAGATAGCGCAACTGATCCGGAGCACGGGATTCCTTGCGCAGGTACTGAACCACCTGCCAGACCTCGCCTCCTTTACTGAGATCGTTCTTTGGAACAGTCGGGGTCACCGCGACTTTACGACCGGGTGATTTATGCGCGGCCTGGGCTTTGGCGATCTCCGCGTCCTGCACGGCTTGTTCGTAAGCCGCCTTGGCATCCTTCAGGTCCAGCAAGGTCTTGTACTGGGCATAGGTTTGCTGAAAATATTTAGTCTGACTCATCGGATGCAGGGTGCCTCGTCCGTAACCGAGCGTCCCCACGTTCGGAATCTCGATGAAAACCTTCTCCCCTTCGATTTTCTCGAAGATGCCCTGCTTTTTCGTACCATCCTTCAACACGAGCACGACCTGCATCCCTGCATCCGGTCCCTTGAACTCACTTTCATGCTTCGCCATGGAGGTCGCGCGCAACGCAGCGTAATCCGGCTCTTTGGGGCCTGGATTCAGGTCGATGGAGCCACGGTCCGGAATGCTGAGTTTTTTGGGTGGGGCTTTTGATGCCGTGGGGGCGGGCCCTGCCGGCGTGAGGTCTTCACTGAAGAGGTCGGGCCCGTCCGCGGGTTTGTCCGGCGTGTCTTCCGGTGGTGTACACGCGCACAAGGTGCCGAGCAGACCGACCATAATCCAGATTTTATTTTCCATCGAGTATCTCTTGTATCGTGAGTTTCACTTCGGGATCACCGATATTTTTATATTCACGCAGCAGCGGAAATGCAACCTCGCCCAGCGCCCTCAATCCTTGTTTTGCCGTACGGCGTTGTTTGAAATTATCCGCCTGCAAGCCCATCACCAGGGTCCGAACCTGTTCGCGCAGCTCGGCAGTGATCGCTTCGGCGAAGAACGTGGGGTCGTGAATATCGAGTCCAGCCAGCAACTGCTTCAAGGCGTCTCCACTGAACAGGGCAACGCCATCCGTCACGGAAGCCCACACCATGAAAACATCCTGATGCCCTTTGGGAGAAGCCATCAAGGCAAACGGCGCAGCGCCGGCTTCGGCGGGAAGGAGGCCCGAATGATAGCGAAAGGTATGCTGCGTACCAGACGCCGGATGCTCCCATTTCATCAGAGTGAGATCCTGCTTGAGGTACCCGACCAGCTTTTCGATTTCATCGGGATACGCACCCTGATTATCTGCGGCGTACAATTCCAGGGCTTCGCTGAAATCTTTCAAGGTGCGGGCATTTGCATGCAGCTCTTCGGGGATCGCCTCCAGCCAGGCCGCCCCATCCAGGCCGGCGGTTTCGGCGTACACCTTGAGCCGAGTAAATCGCCAACGCCGATCCAGGGCCTGCAGTTCCAGCTCAAGGGTGCGAGAGGCATCCTCCATGACCAGCTCGACTCGTCCTTGAGCGTTGGTGCGCATTTCACGGATCGACATCGCTTTCAAGTCACCGGCCAGCTGTTCAATCGCCGTGATCCGGCCCTCGGCCTGAACCACCATCTCCCAGGTGCGCCAACTGGCCAGCAGGTCGCCTCGCAAGTACTCCGCAAAGGCCAGCTCCTGATGCGCCTGCAATACCTGCATGGCCTTGATCACGGTCGCCCGGGCACTTTCCCGCGGTAGATGCTCCGCCAAGTCGCCTCCCGCCTCGACAAACAACGCACGTGCACGCGTGCGCAAGGTTTCGTTGGAGGCGTGATGGATGAGCCATGCGAGGTCTTCGTGCGACTGCCGGGGCACCTTGAGTTGGATATAACACTCGGCCCGGTACAGGCGGGAGAACTCCCCCACGGGGGTCTGGCTGTGCTCAGAAAGAATGACCTGGCTGAGCGCATCCGCCGCCTTCGCGTAATCCTGCTGCTGGAAGGACTGCAAACCGTCCGTGAACAGACTCATCCATGAAAGGAGGGTCGCAATCGTGATTTCCAGGGCCTTTAGACTCATACAGAGACCAACCTGAGCATCGCAGCCATCGTCCACAACCTTTTTGGGTATTTTTCTTTGACACTATAATATTAGTCAATAAATATTATGTCAGAACTTTATGATCACCAAACTGGCTCCCATGTATGACTTCTCGGTGTTGCGGGACCTGCGCAAGCGCGCATCCATGACGATCGCCGAGGTCTCGACGAACTGCGGCATCTCCACCGCCGTGATCTCCAAGCTCGAGCGCAACCAGAGCATGGCCGAGCTCGAAACCCTCTTCCGGCTCGGACGCGTCTTCGGCATGACCGCCTCAGAGCTCCTGGCGCTCGCGGAAAGGCGGACCGCACAGGAGCAACAGTCGGAGACCTACACCTCGGCCGGCTTCACCTTCAAGCGCATCAGCTTCGGCAACGTGAAAGCCTTTCACGGAACCGCCCCGGCCGGGACCGAGCATTCGAAACCCGAAGTGCATCGCGATGTTTATGAAATTTGCTGGGTGCTGACGGGCGAGGTAACCGTTACACTTCCGAATGAAATTCATCGACTGACCGCGGGACATTCCGTTCAGTTCGACGCCGTACTCGACCACACCTACACGGTCCACGCGGACTGCGAGGTACTCATCATACACCTGACGAAGAACAAGAGATTTTAATCATGCAGATCGACTACCAACTCACTCCCGCAGATTTACAATCCCGACTGGATCGCTTCTGGGAACTTTCCGGCCAGAAAGTGGCATTGATTCGCGACGAATACGATCTGGGCCAGGGCACGCCGGTGTACACGGTCAAGGGCACGTACACGACCCGTGGCTGGACGGAGTGGACGGAAGGCTTCATGTATGGATCGGCCGTGCTGCAGTTCGATGCGACCGGCGAGGAGGAACACCTCGCCTACGCCAAACGATCGACGGTGCGCAAGATGGCCTCGCATGTCTCCCACATCGGCGTGCATGATCACGGGTTTAACAATGTCAGTACGTACGGGAATCTGCTTCGCCTGATGAACGAAGGCCTCATCCCCGAGGTGGAATGGGAACGCAACTTTTATGAACTGGCGCTGAAGATCTCGGGCTCCGTGCAGGCGGCGCGATGGACCCCCCTCCCCGAGGGCGGCTACATCTACTCTTTCAACGGACCGCACTCCCTCTTCGTCGACACGATTCGTTCCTGTCGCGTGTTGATGGTGAGTCATCGACTTGGCCACAGCCTCATGGGTGAAGGCGACCGGGCGATCAGCCTGCTCGGACGTGCCATCGATCACATTCGGGCGACCGCCCGGTACTCCGTGTTCTATGGCGAGGGCCGAGACCGCTTCGATGCCTGGGGACGCACCGCTCACGAATGCATCTTCAACGTCAATGACGGTGCCTTTCGCTGCCCGAATGCCCAGCAGGGCTTTTCTGGATTCACCACCTGGACGCGAGGCCTCGCGTGGGCCATGGTCGGTTTCGCCGAGGAGTTGGAATGCATGGCACAACTGAGCGAGGTCGAGTTCGAGCCCTTTGGCGGGCGGGCTGCGTTGACCACCACCATGATGAAGGCCGCGCGCGCCACCTGTGATTACTACATCGCCAACACGCCGACGGATGGCATCCCCTACTGGGACAACGGGGCCCCGAATCTACACCGCCTCGGCGAGGTGTTCAGCGAACCGTCCAATCCGTACAACGACTGGGAACCCGTCGACAGCTCAGCCGCCGCCATCGCGTCTCAGGGGCTGCTGCGCCTCGGGCACCTGCTGGGCCAGGAGGGAGAAGGTAAAATCTATTGGCAGGCCGGTCTGACCACACTCAAGCATTTGTTTGACGACCCCTACCTGAGCCAGGACGAGCATCACCAGGGCCTGATCCTGCATTCGATTTATCATCAGCCGAATGGCTGGGATCACGTGGCCGAAGGGCAGAACGTAGCCAATGGGGAGTCGAGTATGTGGGGCGATTATCATGCGAGAGAGGTCGCCTTGTATATCCAGCGGGTGATTAACGGGGATTCGTATTACCAATTTGATGCGTGCGTGAAAGTATGACGAATACGGCTCAACGTAACTGCGCTCCTAAGAGCGTGGAGGACCACCTTCTTACGAAGGCTCCTCAACTCCACCTTCTTACGAAGGCTCCTCAACTCCACCTTCTTACGAAGGCTCCTCAACTCCACCTTCTTACGAAGGCTCCTCAACTCCACCTTCTTACGAAGGCTCCTCAACTCCACCTTCTTACGAAGGCTCCTCAACTCCACCTTCTTACGAAGGCAGCTACGTTTAAGGTCGCATGAGCGCGTCGGATATCAACGACCTCTCTCGCCTGGCCGTCCACACGATGACGACCAAGCCCTGGGACCTGAAGACAGCGGCGGCGAAATATGCGGCGGCCGGCATCCCCGCGATTACCATCTGGCGACAGTGGCTGGCAGGCATGGAACTCGCCGCCGTGCGGCGCATTCTCGACGACCACGACCTCACCGTCGCCGCACATTGCCGCGGGGGCTTTTTTCCGGCGAGCGATGCATCGGACCGGCAAAAGGCCATCGACGACAACCTCCGCTGCATCGATGAGGCCGCCGCCATCGGCGCGCCGATGGTGGTCCTCGTTTGCGGGGCGGTGCCGGGTCAGTCGCTCTTCGAATCGCGCAAGCAGATCGCCGACGGTATCGCGGCCTGCCTGACCCACGCGGAGGCCCGCGGCGTAAAACTCGCCATCGAACCGCTGCACCCCATGTACGCCGATGATCGCTCGGCGGTAAACACCCTCGGCCAGGCCAACGATCTGTGCGATGCGATTGGCTCCGCCTGGGTGGGCATCGCTGCGGACGTGTATCATCTCTGGTGGGATGATCGGCTGGAAGCGGAAATCAAACGCGCGGGCTCGCGCATCCTCGGCTTCCACCTCTGCGACTGGATGACACCGACCAGCGACCTCCTCCTGGATCGCGGCCTCATGGGCGAAGGCTGCATCAACATCCGCGAAATTCGTGGCTGGGTGGAGGCGACGGGCTTCACCGGATATCACGAAGTAGAAATTTTCAGTACCCGACATTGGGAACGCGACCAGGACACCTTCCTGGAAGACATCAAGCAGGCCTATACCAATCATTGTTAAACGGATCAGGATCAACACATGAGCACGAAAACCATTCACACCATCGGCATCATTATGAACGGCGTCACCGGGCGCATGGGAACCAATCAACACCTCCTCCGTTCGATCAAAGCAATCATCGACCAGGGCGGCGTACACATCAGCCCCGATGAAGTCATCATGCCTGATCCGATTCTCGTCGGTCGAAATCCGCACAAGCTGGCCGAGCTCACCCGGCTTTCGGGGGTGACGAAAACGAGCACGAACCTGGAAGAGGTCCTGGCCGATCCGCACAATCGGATCTACTTCGATTCGCAGACGACGGATCGTCGGGTCGTTTCCGTCAAACAGGCCATCGCCGCCGGCAAACATATCTATTGCGAAAAGCCAACGGCCCTGACCACCGAAGAAGCGATGGGTCTGCATCACACCGCCGAAGCGGCCGGCGTAAAACATGGCGTGGTCCAGGACAAGCTCTGGTTGCCGGGTCTGGTTAAACTCCAACATGCCATGCAGTCCGGCTTCCTGGGTGAGATCCTTTCGGTGCGCGGCGAATTCGGGTACTGGGTCTTCGAAGGCGATACGGTTCCCGCCCAACGTCCATCGTGGAATTACCGCAAAGAAGACGGCGGCGGCATCATCCTCGACATGGTCTGTCACTGGCGCTACGTGCTGGATCATATTTTTGGCGAAGTGAAGGCCCTCTCCTGCCTCGGGGCAACCCATGTCCATCAACGCTGGGATGAAAACAATCAACCCTACACCTGCACCGCGGATGACGCCTGCTACGCCACCTTCGAACTGGCCGACGGGGTGATCGCCCACCTGAACTCATCCTGGTGTGTTCGCGTGCGACGCGATGATCTGCTGACCCTCCAGGTCGACGGCACGAAGGGTTCGGCCGTGGCCACCTTGCGCGATTGTTACCTCCAGCCCCTGGGCGCAACACCCAAACCCGTCTGGAACCCGGACATTGAGCAGCCGATCAACTTCTTCGAGGGCTGGCAGAAAGTACCGGACCAAATGGCGTACGACAACGCCTTCAAGATTCAGTGGGAGTTGTTCCTCCGCCATGTGGTGAAAGATGAGCCCTTCAGCTGGTCGCTCAAGGAAGGGGCCAAGGGCGTTCAGCTCGCGGAGCTGGCCCTGGAGTCCTGGGCCCAACGCGCGTGGAAAGACGTGCCAGCGCTTTGATGCAGGGAACATGGGCTTCCAGGAACTCTACGTAAATGGCACGGGTCAATACACGGGAGCGAACGCACTGGCCGCTTGGCAAACAGAGTTCGGCCAAACCGCCGCCACCTTTGTACCCATAGAGCTGGGTGGTGGCGGCACGGCGAATGGTCACTTTAACGAGGTTGACGGAGGCGCCGGACTGACCGGATTCGTCAGCAACATCGAAACCGGTCCCAATAATGATTTCCGCAACGAGCTTATGACGGGATGGTTGAACGCACCTTCCTTCATCAGCAATGTAACCATCGGTTCCCTCGCAGACCTGGGATACGATGTCATCTATAACACAGCGGCGGTTCCTGAACCACAGACGGCTTTACCGCTGCTCTTCCTCTGCGTCATGGTGTTCTCCATACGTAGACGCCGAAACAGAAGCTGAACCGATCATTCCTCACGGTGCTCAAGCAAAACCCGGGCCTCCTCCGCAAAGGGGAAACTCGGACCAATTCCCAAGGCGACCTTCAAATGCTTTCGGCCTTCTTCCTTCTGCCCTTCAGCAAAAAGGGCCACGCCTGCGTGATACAGCACCAGCGGACTGGATGATTTCTGCGCGGCTGACTTCAACAAGTTTGCAGCCTCAGACACCTCCCCCCGCTTGAACAATACCCACGCATAGGCATCAAGAATGTATGGAATCTGGGGCTGACCAGCATACAGGACTTCGACGATGCCCCAAGCTTCTTCCAACCGGCCCAGCTCGACCAGGGACAGGATCAGGCGATTGGCCGCGAGGGCGGCTTTGGGCTGAATGGCCAGGGCTTTGCGAGCGGTCACGATACAGGTGACAAAGTCCTTACGTTCGAACTGGAGTACCGAAAGGAATGTAAGCGGAACGCCGCTGTCCGGGTGGGCGAGCGTCAGACGCGCATAAGTTAGCTCCGCCTCAGGCGGGTCCTGCAAGGCGGCCATAAGCAGCCCCCCGGCGAGATGGCCCGGTCGGACTTCATCCAGGGTGGCCAACAGATCCAGAGCCTGCGGCTTGTCCCCCTGCCCCGCAAGCGCCTGGGCCTTTAGATACAGGCCGCTGGGATTTCCTTTTTGCAAACGCAGGATGGCATCCGAATGCTGAATGGATTGACGAAATAATTTTTTATCCAGATAGAGTCGGGCCAGCAGCGCATGAGCACCGACCACATTCTGCGGGTCGCGCGCAGCCATCAATGCTTCGGCCCGTGCGGCCGCGTTGTCGCTTTGCCCCATGCGCGCCAGCAGCAGCGCGAGCTTCAACTTCAAGCTTTCATCGCGGGGATCGTCATGCAGGAGGCGCTCATACAAGGCTACCGCCTCGTGGTAGCGTCCGCGAAGGAGGTGCAACTCCGCTGCTACGATACCGGCCTCCTTACTATCCGCTTCCGGCAGGTCCTTCAACAAGGCCTCGGCCGCCTCGAACTCGCCCCGCGTCGCGTGGATCCGAATCAGACCGATCCGTGTCTTGAAGGCTTCGGGATGACGTCGATACAGCGCTTTGGCTCGATCCAGCTGCCCCTGCCCCAGCAGCAGATCGGCCGCCTGCAGGTCCACCTCTTCCGGAGTCGATGATAAGGCGAGCACCCGTTCGAGTTCACGATTCGATTCTTCCACCCGACCCAACTCACGCAGGGTGTACACCCGGAACATGCCCGCAGCGGCATCCTCCGGTGTCCTTGTGCATACGATATCCAATTGTTCCAGGGCTTGTTCGTAATTCAGGTGATACAGATACACTTCCGCTAGACGGCGACGGGCATCCATATCATCCGGGAGGTGACGGACCGCGAGCTTCATGGACATACGGGCATTCTCCATCTCGCCGATCTGCATATAAAGCCGTCCGAGCGCATGATAGACCTCTCCATTGGAGGAATCGGCATCGCGTGCATTCAGGAGGCTGATCCGGGCGTCACTGTGGGCTCCCGATGCCAGGTAGGCGAGGCCGCGTTGCAGATGGGATTTTTTGTTTTGTGAAACTTCCGCCTTGCCTGGCCCGGAATCCTCTGGCGCTTCGATTGCCGGTTCCGACCGATGAGGCATATACGGCCAAAACGCCCAGGCCAGACCCGCCCAGACCAGCAGGATCAGCAGGCCGATAGCGGGTAACTGCTTGAGCTTCCGATCGTACGAATTATCCAACCCGCACCAGGGAGCGGCATGATCCGAATCGGCGGCCTGGGCACAGGGACACACCAGCCGGAACACCTGGACATTCCCGTATTTGCGCGCGGCCTGGCAGGGCCGCCCCCCCGCCTCAAGCTCCTCGCAGAACGAACAATGGGTCGGGTGATGCAGCATGCGCAAAACGGCTTCCCGCAACGACCGAACGAAATCCCAGGTCAGGAAACACAGATCCAAGGGCAGGCGCAGCAGACGAAGGAAACATTTGATCACATTCACGTTTCGAAAGAATACCAACATCCAAGGCCCCTGCAAGAGTGGACGTCCGCGAGTTGTGAAGGTGGACATTTTCGCACGAAACGCGTTAAGTTCACGCCATGAAAAAGACGGCATTGGTAACCGGTGGACTCCGCGGCATCGGGCTTGGCATATCTCAGGCACTCGCCCGCGAAGGATATAACCTCGCGGTAAACGGAATCCGCGCAGAAGAAGCGGTGCAGGACGCTCTGGCGATTTTACGCGAGACGGGGGTGGACGTTTTGTACTGCCCGGGTGACGTAGCCGAAGCGGAAGCGCGCGAGCGGATCTTTCAACAAGTGCGGACCCACTTCGGCCAACTGAACGTGTTGGTGAACAATGCAGGCGTCGCGCCACGTCAGCGGAAGGATCTGCTCGAAACGGACGAAGCCGACTACGCCTGGCTCATGGACATCAACCTGACCGGCCCGCACTTCCTCATGCAAGCCGCGGCCAACTGGATGATTGAACAGCGTGCAGCCGATCCGGATCGTGCGTGCTGCCTGATCAACGTGGGCAGCATATCCGCCAGCGTGGTCTCGGTGAATCGCGCCGAGTACTGCATCTCCAAGGCCGGGATGGCCATGTCGACCCAGCTTTTTGCCTGTCGGCTGGGCGCGTTCGGCATTCCCGTGTACGAAATCCAACCCGGCTTGACCGAATCGGATATGACCAAGGTCGTGAAAGGTAAGTACGACGCGTTGATTGAAGCCGGCATCTGTGTACAGCCCCGCTGGGGCACGCCGGAAGACTGTGGTAAGGCGGTGGCCATGTTGTGCCGGGGCGACCTGCCCTACTCGACCGGCCAGGTCATCATGATCGAT